>NZ_DATKFP010000235.1:0-125019 GCF_035511395.1 Sphingobium sp. | reverse complement strand
GTTGAGCACGCCATTGTCGGTCACGCGGCCGATCTCGGTCCCCGAGGCATTGTAGGCGACGAGATCCAGCGTGCGCGGCTTGCCCGCCACCTCGATCAGATAATTCTGGTAGAGAGTGCGGCTGTCCTCGCCATAGAGGCTGCCGTAAAGGCCGAGCTTCAAGTCGTGGCTGCCGATGCCGGTTTCGAACTTGCGGGCGACCGACAGGTTGGCCTGACCCGAATAGAATTTCGAGTGGATGTCGCGATACTGGCCCTGCATGACCAGACCCGATGCTGAATAGGGATCATAGACGGTGTTGGTGCCGGCCAGCGTATAGCCGAAATGGTCGACGGCACCGAAAGCAGTGGTGGCGCGGGCCAGATAACCGGCGGCGAAGCTGTTGCCGTCCGCTGGGTTGGTGGTCGAATAGAAGGCGGTGAAATCCAGCTTGCCCTGAGTATAACCAGCCTTGGCGGACACGAGCCAGTCGCCGAACTCGCCGTCATATTGCGCGCCGAAATTGATCATCTGCATATGGCGGCCATCGGACAGATCGCTGTTGCGGCTCTGGATCTGACCGGCACCGTCGCGATACATCAGGTTGACGCGCCGTAGCGCCGGCGAGTTCATCGTCCCTTCGAAATAATCGATATATTTGTCGAGCGAGACGCTGGGATCGCGCGGATCGGCGGTCGGGATCGGCAGATAGAAGACGTTATGGTCGTTCACATAGTTCACATTGAACTTGACCGATCCATTGTCGAAATCATGCTTGATGTTGGCGCGGATCTGGCCACCCTTGTCATTGGGGAAGCCATTGTCGCGATAGCCGTCATGCTGACGGATGAAGCCGCCGATCGCATAATAGGTGTCCTTGCCCAGCGGCCCGGCCTGATAGGCGTCTAGGCGATAAAGCCCGGTGTCGCCCAGCGTCAATTGCGCCTTGCCGCGCGGCGTATCGCTGCCGGTGACGGTGATGGCGTTGATGATCGCGCCCGAATAGCTGGCATAGACCGGCGCCGGGCCGCCGCGCACGACCTCGACATGGTCGGTCATCAGATCCTGTTTCAGGATCGCGTCGCCACGGAAGAAGACGCCGTCATTCTCGTGGAACAGCGGCAGGCCGTCCTGCTGGAAGCTGACGAAGCCGCCATCATTGGGCAGGCCGCGGATACGGTAGATATTCTGGACTTCGCCGCCGGTGATTTCGGTCTGGAAACCGGGCAACTGGCCGATCAGATCAGCGAAGTTCACCGGCGCGATCTTCTCCACATCCTCGTTCGAGATGGTGTTGATCGCATAGGATACGTCGAAGCGGCGCTGGGCGCGGGTGGAGCCGGTGACGATGATGTCGCTCGGCCCGTTGCCGGCGTCGGCGGCCTGGTCGGCCGGCGCGCTATCCTGCGCAAAGGCAGGCGAAATGGAACAGAGCGCCGCAAGGGCGGTGCCGGTGGCAAGGATGGTCTTGAACATGGGAGCCCCTCTTGATTGGTCGGGCGCTCCCCTGACCGCGCGATGTGACATTTTTAATTATTGTTGTGAAAATAAATAAATCGACATAACGGGTCGTCGCTTTTTATCGGGACGGATCGGCCATGCAGTTTCCCAATCTGGACAAGGATCAGCGGCGCATTCTCCAGATGCTGCGCAAATCGGGGCCATTGTCGCGGTCGGCGCTGGCCGACGCATTGGACATCAGCGGCACGGCGCTGACCCGCCTGTCGCGCGATCTGCTGGGGCTGAACCTGGTGGAAGAAGTGCCGGGCGCGGAAACGCAGGGGCGGGGACGTCCGGCCATTCCGCTGCGCCTTGCGGGCCATGGCGGCTATGCCGTGGGGGCGACGGCGCACAAGGGCTTTCTCGATATCTCGCTCATCGACTTCACGGGGGCTACCATTGCGACCCGTCATGAGGCGGTCGAACCGATCGACCCCCATGGTTTCGCGCAGAAGGTGCGGAGGATGACGCACGAACTGGTGGATCGGCACGGCCTGCTGGGACGGCGGATGCTGGGCCTTGGCGTCGCCGTGCCCGGCCCGTCCCTGTCTCCGGCGGGTGATCGGTGGAGCGTCGTCGACGTCCTGCCCAACTGGCGGGATGCGCCGTTGCGGGATATATTGTCCGCCGAGATGGGCTGGCCGCTCTGGATCGAGAATGATGCCAATGCGGCCGCCATCGCCGAATATTATCTTGGCGGCCTGCTCCGGGATTTTTCCACCATCGTCGTGCTGTTGCTGGGCTTCGGCATCGGCGCCGGCGTCATCGTCGATGGTCGGCTGGTGCGCGGCCAATATGGCGTGGCGGGCGAGATTGGCTGTCTGTTTCCGGGGCATCTGCCGCGTCCCAGCCCTCTGGACCTGTTGGCGATGCTTCGCCGTGCTGGCTGCGATCTGTCGTCGGTTGCCGATATCGACGCCAACGCCGCAGAGCAGGCGCCCACGATCGAAGCCTGGCTGGACAGGGCGGCCGAGCAACTGGAAATGGTGAGCAATACGGCCTTCGCCTGGCTTGATCCGGGGGCGATCGTACTGGCAGGCACCTTGCCGCCCGCCATCCTCCAGGGACTGGCCGACCGGCTCGACCGGGCGGATCTCGTGACCACCGTTCACCAGCGGCGCCCGCCGGTCCGCATATCGAACCTGCATGGTTCGCCGATCACCTTCGGCGCAGCCCTGTTGCCGATTCACGCCCTGGCCGCTGAAGCTTAAAACGGGCTGAGACCGGCATAGTCCGGCGGTCCTGTTGGCGCCGTGCCAATGGCGCGGGCGGGCGATGCCGAAAACATGGGATATGATGGGGCAACGGGCAGATATTCGGCAGAATCTATCGCCCGATGAAACGGAAATGACATCCTCTGTCATGTCGACCCGATACGCCTATTGTCATTGGAAGCGGAAGTCACGCCGGACGCGGATTGCAACGTGACCTCACGCAGATGGCGGCCATTTCGACGCCGGTTTTGAATATCCGAATGATGACGCAATTGCGGTGGCGAACCAGCATAGGGGGCGTTTGCCCCAGCCACTTGCTGCGCCTTTCAACATAGTATTGCGGGCATGAAATAGGGAAGGGAAGCATTTATGAAGTTGGTTCGACTGCTATCCGCAGGTGTCGGGGTGAGCGTCATGCTCGCAGCGGCCACACCGCTGAGCGCCCATGGCATCTGGTTTGCCCAGCGCGCGCGCCAACTCGCTCTCATCTATGGCGTGGGTGCCGACGATCTGGACGCGGTGAAGCGCCTGCCGCTGGTCAAGACCGTAACCGGCTATGACAGCGATTGGGCGCCGGTGAACGCCTCCTTGCGTGCCGCGGGTGCGATCCCGGTGGTCGACAGCGACGAACCGGTGGCCGCCGTCGCGGCGGTCATGGATTATGGCTATTGGAGCAAGACGCCGGACGGCGAGTGGCACAATAAGGGCCGAGACGAAGTCCCTAACGCCACGCTGGCCGAGCATAATTTCAAATATGCCGTTCACCTGACGCAGGTGCCGACCAAGCCAGTGCCGCTTCTGGAAGGCCATACGCTCCAGCTGGTGCCGGCGGACCTCAACATTCCCCAGAAGATGGGCGAGCCGATGAAGGTGCGCGTCTTTTACAAGGGCAAGCCGGTCGAAGGCGCCACCGTCATGCAGGATTATGTCAACGATCCTGACGAGGCCGCTCCCGCCAAGACCGGCCCGGACGGCACCGCCACCATCAAGCTGCGCAACCAGGGCATCAACGTGCTGATGGCCATCTATGTCGGCCAGACCACCGACAAGAAGGTCGACCATGAGGAATATCGCGCCTCGCTCTCCTTCGTGATCCCCCACCTGCCGGAATAAGCCTCGCGACCAAAGCAATGGAGTGACATGTCATGAAGATCGATCTTTTCCGTACCGGGCTTGCCGCTCTGGCACTCGCCGCTCTGCCCGCCGCCGCCTTCGCCCATGGCAGCATGAAGCCGCAGCATGGCGGCATGGTCCAGATGTCCGGCGAAACGATGATGGAACTGGTATCCGGCCCCAAGGGCGTCGACGTCTATCTCAGCGAGGAGGATGAGCCGATCCCGGCTGCCGGCTACACCGCCAAGCTGACCCAGACCGTAGCCGGAGCCAAGACCGAAGCGGCGCTCAAGCCCGCTGGCGGTAACAAGCTGACCGCTGCCGGGTTCAAGGCCGCCAAGGGCGCCAAGCTGGTCGTCGCCCTGGTCGACAAGAGCGGCGCGAAGATCTTCGCGACCTTCCAGACCAAATAAGGGCGCCAGACATGCACAGCGCGATCCGATCCCCGCTCCAATCCCCAAATATGCGGCGGATCGCGCTGCTGCTATCGGGCTTGGCCTTTGCGCTCATGAGCAGCGCGCTCTGGGCGCATGGCGTCAACGAGAATGACAAGGCCTTCATCGAGGGCGCGTCCGGCGTCAACATCATCCCCTATATGTATCTGGGGGC
Organism: Sphingobium sp.; assembly: GCF_035511395.1. GTDB lineage: Bacteria > Pseudomonadota > Alphaproteobacteria > Sphingomonadales > Sphingomonadaceae > Sphingobium. Next base: position 120,604 of record NZ_DATKFP010000235.1, on the reverse strand, counting down.
CAAGCATATGGTCACCGGCTACGACCATCTGCTGTTCCTGGCCGGCGTCATCTTCTTCCTGTACCGACTGAAGGATGTCGGTGCCTATGTGACGCTGTTCGCCATCGGCCACAGCACCACTTTGCTGCTGGGCGTGCTGCTCGACATCCGCGCCAACCCGTTCATCATCGACGCCATCATCGGCCTGTCGGTGGTCTACAAGGCGATCGACAATCTGGACGGGTTCCGCACATGGTTCGGCGTGTCGCCCAATCCCAAGGCTGCGGTGTTGATCTTCGGCTTCTTCCACGGCTTCGGCCTCGCCACCAAGATCCAGGAACTGACGCTGGCCAAGGACGGGCTGATCCCCAACCTCATCAGCTTCAACATCGGCGTCGAAATGGGCCAATTCATGGCGCTGACCATCATCCTGCTGCTGATGAACATCTGGCGTCTCAGCGACAGTTTCCGCCGCAGCGCCATCGTCGCCAACGCCGCGCTGATGACCGCCGGCTTCGTCCTCATCGGCTTCCAGTTGGCCGGCTATTTCACCCAAGGGGCCTGACATGACCACGCAGACCATTTCCGCGCTTCCGACCTCGATCAAGCCGTCCCCGTCTGCCCTTGCCAAGGCGACCGGCGGGGCCGCGATCGCTGCCGTCGCGATCCTGACCCTCTTCGTCCTGCCCGCTGAATATGGCATCGACCCGACCGGTGTCGGTACGGCACTGGGCCTCACCGGCATGGTGGCAGGAGAAGCGGCGGAAGCAGCGCCAGCCGCAGCGGCCATGGCTCCGACCGGCGCGATCCCGACGCCGACCAGGGAGAGCATCGCGAAGGCGACGCCCTGGCGCCAGGATGGAATGACCATCAACCTGCCACCCCATAGCGGGCAGGAAGTGAAGGCCCATATGCAGACGGGCGACAGCTTCATTTTCGAATGGAAGTCGACGGCTCCGATCAAGGCGGAAATGCATGGCGAAGTAGAACATGCCGCCGACGGCGCCTTCACCGACTATTGGAAGGAAAAGGAAATCAGTGGTGGCCAGGGCGATTTCACCGCGCCCTTTGCGGGCATCCATGGCTGGTATTTCCGCAACAAGGGCGACACGCCCGTTACCGTCACCGTGAAGACGGTCGGCTTCTACAAGGATCTCTATCAGCCCAAGGCTGAATAATGGAGCATGGTCGGTACGGTGGATACTCGCCATGCCCCTCTTCGCCAGAGCTGGCAGCGGACCCGACCAGCCCGGCGTTCATCAACGAGCAGCGATTGGATATCGGCTGATCGAGGAGAGCTGACAGGTTGATCCGCTGTGGGGGGACGCTGCGCCCGGTTGCGCCATGGATGCAGCGCCGTTACGGCTACCCATCCTCCTCCCGGACTGAGTGCCCGCCTTTCCATGCGTTGTCTGTCATGCCTGTTTGCCCTGCCGATCGCTCTCATGGCGCAGGTGGCCCTCGCTCTCCCCAACAAGCCAACAGCGGGTTACACCCGCGTTGCGATCGAGACATCGGTGGGCAGGATCATCGTCGCGGTCGATCAGAAGCGCGCGCCGCGTACTTCTGCAAATTTCCTGACCTATGTGGATGACGGGCGCTTCGATGGCGTGACCTTCTATCGTGCGGCGCGGCGCAAGAGCGATCCCAAATATGGCTTGATCCAGGGCGGGATCGACACTGATGCCCGCCGGTCGCTGCCGCCGATCCCGCATGAGTCGACCATGCAGACCGGGATCAGGCATCTCGACGCCACCCTGTCGATGGCGCGGCCCAACCGGCCCAATTCGGCAATGGGCAATTTCTTCATCACCATCGGTCCCACACCCAATATGGACGCCCGCGCCGACTATATCGGCTATGCGGCATTCGGCCATGTCGTGGCGGGAATGGACGTGGTGAAGAAGATCCTTGCTGTGCCGACCTGTTGCGGGTCGGGGCCGATGCGGGGGCAGATGATCGTCAAGCCGATCGTCATCCTCCGCGCGAAGCGGCTGGACGGCACGCCCAGGCCTTCACGCGGGGTCAAGCCATGGCTGATCGGCCTGAACAGGAAGACAGCGAAATAGACAATCTCCAGGCGGGTTTGCAATCAGGCGAAGGCCGCCTGATCGCGCATCCATTGGCGTGCGCCTTCGCGCGGTGGCCGCGCCTGGATTTTCTTCCACGCCTGTTCGTGGAAGAAGAAGGCGACGGCGTTGATCATCGGTTCGATCAGGGCGATGCCCCCGGCAAGCGCCACCGATCCGGTCATCAGATAGGCGACGGTGAAACCGACGGTCAGGTGGATGCTGAGGTAAGTTCCGGTCTTGATGAGGTCGAGCGACATGGGGCGTCTCCTTGTTGCGTTCACAATTAAGAGTCGTTCGCAATAATGGCCAATGGCTTTTTCCTCTGGCTCTGATCGCTGCTGACGATCAAAACGACCGGGAGAGGAGATGCGGCATGACGGGACGGATCAGGGTGGGCATTGGCGGCTGGGTCTATGAGCCGTGGCGCGGCAGCTTCTATCCCCAAGGGCTGCGCCAGAAGGACGAGCTTGCCTATGTCGGCGAGCATCTGACCGCGACCGAGATCAACGCGACCTATTACAGCAGCCAGAAGCCCGCCACCTTCGCCGGCTGGGCGAAGGCGGTGCCGGACGGCTTCCAGTTCGCGGTGAAGGCTTCGAGATATTGCACGAACCGGCGTGTTCTGGCGGAAGCGGGGGAGTCGATCGCCAAATTCACCGGGCAGGGCATCGCCGAACTGGGCGATCGGCTCGGCCCGATCCTTTGGCAGTTCATGGCGACCAAAAAGTTCGACCCGGACGATTTCGGCGCTTTTCTGAAGCTGCTGCCCGACAGCGTCGACGGGGTGCCGTTGCGCCACGCGCTGGAGGTGCGGCATGAAAGTTTCGACGATCCTGCCTTTCTTGCATCGGCGCGCGAGGCCGCGGTGGCGGTGGTCTTCGCCGACCATGCGGAATATCCCGCCATAGTCGGCCATGATGTCGGCTTTTCCTATATGCGGCTGATGCGGACGCAGGCCGATGAACCGACCGGCTATAGTGCGGCGGACATCGGGCGCTGGGCTGATCGCGCGAAGGCGCGGGCGAAGGCCGGCGATGTCTTCAGCTTCTTCATCAGCGGGGCGAAGGAACAAAACCCGGCCGCGGCACAGGCGATGATCGTGGCTTTGCAGTAACAGAGCTGTTGCATTTGATGCAATTGGAAAGCCGTGCTTTGCGATTGTTACAAGAATATGACGGGCCTATTGGCCCGCATCCCTCATGACGGGGGATCGATTCTCGTAACTATGGAGCAAGCTATGCGTCAGATGTTTCAGGGCGCCGTCCTGGCCGTTGCCGTCGGCGTTCAGATGATCACCTTCTATTCGGTGCTGTATGCCTGATCGCGGTTCATCCGCGATCTTCATCCCGATGGATCGGGATGCCAAAAGGCCGCTCCTGGGTTAACCGGGGCGGCCTTTTTACTTTGTGATGACTTTGGATCGGGGCGGCCGTTGGCCGGGGAGGCATCAGCCTTCCGCCAGCCAGCCAGCGAGCAGATAGGCCACAACACCGATCGGACCCAGCGCGCAGAGCGTCAGCAGGACCAGGGCGACGCGGATCAGCGTGACGTCCAGGCCGGTGCGGTTGGCGATGCCCGCACACACGCCCATGATCTTTCCGTTGCGGCGGTCGAGGGTGAAGCTGTTGTTCATGAGTCTGGCCTTCTGCTTGGATATTTTCTGATTGGGGAGGGGAAGCCGATCAGGCGATCGGCACCACCGGAACTGCCGCTGCGACGAACAGGCTGGCGAACATGACGGCGCCGACGAGGGCGAAGGCGGCGTTCTGGAACTTGGCGATGGACATGATATTATTCCCTGGCTTGTGTCGGCCGGACCATCCGGCCTTGATGCCAAGCGATATTGCAGAAGGCGTGCCAATTTCGATTTTCGGCGGAAATTCGTGGATTTTTACATATTGGCGCAAATTGGCACACGTAGATATTTCTGCTTTTTGGGAAATTTCACCTGAGCTTGGTGAAAATATCAGGGGTGTTTGATGGGCGATCATTTTCTTTTCGTCTACGGCACGCTGCGGGCGGATTTCGACGGCCCGATGGCGCGTCGCTTGCGCAGTGAGGCGCGCCTTGTCGGGCCGGCGACCGCGCATGGCACGCTCTACCGGATAGCCGAATATCCCGGTTTCGTTTCGGAGGGCGACGGGACGGTCGCCGGCGACCTGTTTGCGCTGGATGATGCGGAGGCGACGCTCGCCTGGCTGGACGACTATGAGGAGTGCAGCGGGCGCTTTCCTGCACCACACGAATATTGCCGGGAATGGATGACGGTAGACGGCCCCGACGGGGAAGTCATGGCCTGGGTCTATGTCTATGCGTGGGATGTGGCCGGGCGGGAACAGATTGCGGATGGGGATTTTCTGGCGGGAGGGCGGGGTGGCTGACGACCAGGAGCAGTCACCTCAATCCGTTCGGGCTGAGCCTGAAGCGAGGCTGGGAAACTGAAATGTCCGCAAACCGCGCATCCTGGTCCTGTCTCAGTCCAGGAACGGATCTGCGCTTTCGAGGTCCAGCCAGAGCGACAGGCCATCGCCTGGCACTTCAGGTGGCGCTTCCGCGATGATCCGCACCGCATCGGCGCGCGCCCGGTCGAGGATCGCCACAGGCACCTGCGCCGCATGATAAATCCGATCCGCTTCGCCCAGCAGCCGTGCCGCACGCAGCGTCAGGTCGTCGGGGTCGCCGGAGATCAGGCGGATCACTTCCAGCCGCGACGCGGCTTGATCGCCGTCCTGCGCCAGCCACAGAGGCACGGCTCCAGCCGCGTCCTCCTGAAAGGGGTCGATGATCCCGCCCGGCGCCAGCCCGGCATCGATCGCACGCCGCCGTGTGCTGGCATCGGGCCAGCGCGCGCGGACTTCAGGGCGTGCGCCGAACAGCGCCTCGGCCAGCGCGCCCAGACGTGTCGGCAGCATCGCTTCCAGCCGTTGCCGCAATGCCTTGGCCAGCCCCGCCGACGCGCCGCCGGTACCGATGGCGATCAGCACGGGCGCGCGATCCACGATCGCCGGCAGGGTGAAGTCGCATAGCTCCGGTCGGTCGGTCGCATTGACCAGAACGCCCCGCGCCCGTAGGCGCAGCACCGTCGCCTCATCGCCATCGGATACGATGGCGATCCGCGCATCCGGATCGTCCTCGCCGACGATGCGCGCGCCTGCCCGCTCCAGCAGGCGGCGCTTGGCGTCGGCCGCCTCGCCAGCGCCGGTCAGGATGACCGGACGGCCCGTCAACGCAAGGAAGACGGGCAGGCTCTGCATCAGCGTTCAGCCTTTTGGGAGACCCAGTCGGGGATGATGTCGGCGTCGATCAGCGCCTGAATCGGCGGGCGTTCGCGCACCACCGCCCATTTGTCGCCCGACACGAGGACTTCGGGGGTGAGCGGGCGGCTGTTATAGGTGCCCGCCATGGTCGCGCCATAGGCACCCGCGGTCATGAAGGCGACCAGATCGCCGGCTTGCACCACGTCCATGTCGCGATGCATGGCGAAGGTGTCGCCCGTCTCGCACACCGGTCCCACCACATTGGCAGTTTCGCGCCTTCCCACGGGTTTCACCGCGCGGATATCGTGCCAAGCGTCGTAGAGGCTGGGGCGCATGAGGTCGTTCATCGCGGCATCGACGATGACGAAGGGCGCCTTCGCTCCCTGCTTCACGCGCACCACGCGAGACAGCAGCACGCCGGCATTGCCCACGATCACCCGGCCCGGTTCGAACATCAGCCGCACCGGCCAGCCCTGCGTCACCCGGCACACCATCGCGCCATAGTCGGCGGGGCTGGGCGGCAGCGGCTGCGAGGGGTCATAGGGCACGCCGAGGCCACCGCCGAGGTCGGCGGTGCGGATGTCGTGGCCCGCTGCGCGCAGTTCATCGATCAGCGCGCCGACCTTGACGAAGGCCGCCTCCAGCGGGGCGAGATCGGTCAACTGGCTGCCGATATGGACGGCGACACCTTGCACGTCGAGGCCGGGCAGATCGCGGGCTGCGGCATAGCTTTCCAGCGCACGGGCATAGGGGATGCCGAACTTGTTTTCCGATTTGCCGGTCGAAATCTTGGCATGCGTGCCGGCATCGACATCGGGGTTGATGCGATAGGCGACGGGCGCCTTCTTCCCCATCGAGACGGCGACTTGCGACAGCATCTCCGCTTCCGGCTCGCTCTCCAGATTGAACTGGTAGATGCCCTGTTCCAACGCGATCCGCATTTCCTCGGCGGTCTTGCCGACGCCGGAAAAGACGATGCGGTTGGCCGGGATGCCGGCCGCTACCGCGCGCAGCAATTCGCCGCCCGACACCACGTCCGCGCCCAGCCCCAGCTTCGCCAGCGTCGCCAGCACGGCGGCATTGGGGTTGGATTTGACCGCGAAGGCGATCAGCGGGTCGGCAAGCTGCGACAGACCATCGCGGAACACGCCGACATGGCGCTCCAGCGTCGCGGTCGAATAGATATAGACGGGTGTGCCGACCGCCTGCGCGATGGCGTCCATCGGCACCTGCTCCACCTGCATGGCGCCGTCGACATAGGTGAAATGATCCAAGGTCTGTTCCTGTTGATTTATTTCGGCTGCTTTTCGGGCGGCAGGTCGAATTCGTCATTGCCGCGCTGGCGCGACTGGGTGAGCAATTCGACGCTGCGCTCCGGGCGTGCCTGAATGGATGGGGTGAGCAGATCAGTACTGGTCGGCGCGGTCGCCGCGCCCACCGGCACGGCGGGCAGTTTCTGTCCCTGCACCGGTTTCAGCGGCTGACGCCCGCCGCAGGCCGTCACGGTGAGGGCCAGCGCCATCAGTCCCAGCCCGGCAAGCGTCTGCTTCCTCATGCTCCCAGTTCCTTCCTTGCATCGGCGATGCGCGCGCGCACCTGCGCCGGCGCAGTGCCGCCATGGCTCTGGCGGCTGGCGACCGAGGCGTCCACGGTCAGCACCGCATAGACACGATCGTCGATCCGCGCGTCGATGTCTTTCAGAGTTTCCAGCGGCAACTGGTCGAGTGGCACCGCCGCCGCCTCCGCCGCCGCGACGGCGCGGCCGGTGATATGATGCGCCTCACGGAAAGGGATGCCGCCTTCGCGCACCAGCCAGTCGGCGAGGTCGGTCGCGGTGGCGAAGCCGCTTTCGGCAAGGCCGCGCATCCGGTCGGTGCGGAACGTCACCGTCTCGATCATGCCGGTCATCGCCGCGATCGACAGGCCGAGCAGGTCGTGGGCCTCGAACACCGGCGGCTTGTCGTCCTGCATGTCCTTCGAATAGGCGAGCGGCAGGCCCTTCATCGTGACGCAGAGCGCGGTCATGCAGCCCATGATGCGACCCGCATGGCCGCGCACCAGTTCGGCGGCGTCGGGATTGCGCTTTTGCGGCATGATCGAGCTGCCGGTCGAATAGGCGTCGGGCAGTTTCACGAAGCCGAAGGGCTGGCTCGCCCAGATGATGAATTCCTCCGCCAGCCGCGACAGGTGCAGCGACGCCTGCGTCGCCGCCATCAGATAGTCGAGCGCGAAGTCGCGGTCGGATACGCTGTCGAGGCTGTTGTCGGTCGGCTTGGCGAAGCCCAGCGCCACCGCCGTCATGTGGCGGTCGGTCGGGAAGCCGGTGCCGGCCAGTGCGGCTGCGCCCAGCGGACATTCGTCGGCGCGGGCGCGGGCGTCAGCGAAGCGGCTGCGGTCGCGGCGCACCATTTCATAATAGGCCATCAGATGATGGCCCAGCGTCACCGGCTGCGCCGATTGCAGATGGGTAAAGCCCGGCATGACCGCATCGGCATGTTCCTCCGCCCGCTCCACCAGCGCGCGCTGGAGACCAAGCAGTCCGGCTTCGACCTCATCGATGGCGTCGCGCACCCAGAGGCGGAAATCGGTCGCCACCTGATCGTTGCGGCTGCGCGCGGTGTGCAGGCGACCGGCCGCCGGACCGATCAGTTCGGCGAGGCGCGACTCCGTGACCATGTGGATATCTTCCAGGTCCAGATTCACCGGCACACCATTGGCTTCATATTCGGCGGCGATCGTGTCGAGTCCCGCGGAGATCGCATCGGCGTCCTCCTGCGAAACGATGCCCTGTTTCGCGAGCATCGCGACATGCGCCTTGGACCCGGCGATATCCTGTTTCCACAATCGCTTGTCGAAGGGGATGGAGGCATTTATCTCACGCATGATCGATGCCGGGCCGGCGGCGAACCGGCCGCCCCACATGCTGTTGGAGCCTGCTTCCGTGATATCGTCATTCCGCGCGCTAATGATACTGCTCCTGCCTGCCGTTCTGGCGGCCTGCGATAGGCAATCCCAGCCCCCGGAGCAAGATAATGCGCAAGCCGATGCCGCCATCAGCGGAGAGGTTCCTGCGACCTCCGGTGAAGCGAAGGGGGGCGGCGCGAAGGACAGCGCCTTCAACTACAAGCTTGACCGCAGCAAGGCCGGCGCCCCTGCGCCCGATTTCGCCTTCCTCGACCCCGATGGCGGGGAACGGACGTTGCAGGATTATGCGGGGAAGCCGATGCTGGTCAATCTCTGGGCGACATGGTGTGCGCCCTGCGTTGCGGAAATGCCGACGCTTGACCTGATCGCGGCGACCCATAGCGGCAAAGGCCTGGCCGTACTGACGATCTCGCAGGACAATCAGGGCATGAAGGCGGTGCAACCCTTCTTCGAGAAGCACAAGCTACCCCACCTCAAGGGCTATGCCGATCCGGAAAACCAGTTCGGATTCCACTATGCGACCGGCCTGCTGCCCACCACCATCGTCTATGACGCGCAGGGCAAGGAAATGGTGCGCGTGGTCGGCGCGATGGATTGGGAAAGCGCGGAGGGCAAGGCGCTGATCGATGCTGCGACGGCGTCTTGAACGGGGTGCCATCCCTTCGTTTCGACTGGAGATTGCAAAGACGAACGGGGATGAAAAGTCCTCCATTCCATTTCGTTGCAAAATGATCTTCGACGAATGCAAAGACTCCATTTGCCATATGAGCTGCCCGGTTAATAAGATGGACGGATTTTAGCAGGAAACGCTTGGGAAATATTACCGATTTCCTGCATTTTTTTGCACTGCAATAGAGGATTTCGAAAGGCCGACCGTCATCCCCCTTGTCATCCATAATGAAAATCAGGGGGCATGAATGACGAGACTATCCACACTTAAACTTTCCTTGATCATGGCATCGTCCTGGTCCGCCTGCGCGATGGCGCAGGAAGCGCCGCAGCAGCCGCAGGCCGATGACGGCGCGGCGATCATCGTTACCGGCACTCGCGCCGTCGGCATGTCGGCGGCCGACAGCGCCGCCCCGGTCCAGGTGCTGGGCGAATCCGCCCTCGCCAAGGTCGGCCAGCCCAACCTCAACCAGGCGCTGACCCAGATCGTGCCGAGCTTCACCGCCCAGACCCAGGGCACCGACATGTCGAACTTCGCCCTGTCGGCCCGTCTGCGCGGCCTCAGCCCGAACCACACGCTGGTCATGGTCAACGGCAAGCGCCGTCATGGCTCCTCGATTCTTCAGGTCATCGCCGGCCCGTTCCAGGGTTCCGCCGCGCCCAGCATCGACCTCATTCCGCCGGACGCCGTCGACCATATCGAAATTCTTCAGGACGGCGCCGCCGCCCAATATGGCACGGACGCGATCGCCGGCGTCATCAACCTCATCCTCAAGGATGAGAATGAAGGCGGTAGCTTCAAGGTCACGGGCGGCCAATATTATAACAGCGAAGGCGAATTGTGGAGCGTCAGCGGCAATACCGGCTTCAAGCTGGGTGAAGACGGCTTCTTCAACGTAACCGCCTTCCACCGTCGTCAGAACTATACCTCCGTCGGTACCGGCCAGGTGCAGGTCACGCAGGCGGACGGCACGCTCCAGCCCAATGTCCCGCGCCAGTGGGAAAATCTGGACGGCGACGCCCTGGCCGGGATCAACGGCGGTCAGGCCAAATCCGAACTCAGCCTGCTCTTCTACAATATGGGCTATGATTTCGGCGGCATCGAATTTTACAGCTTTGGCGACATCTCGCATCGTGTGGGCTATGCCAAGCAGGGCTATCGCCACCCGTCGCGCATCTGTAACGTGCCCGGCAACAGCGGCGGCAGCATCACGAGCGCCGCTTATGATCCCTCGCTCTGCCTCGGCAATACCGGCGTCGTCGGCATGGTGCCGCAGCAGAAGGTGGTGCAGGACGAATATAGCATCACCGGCGGCGTCCGGGGCGATGTGGCCGACTGGAATTACGATTTCGGCGTGACCTACGGGTCGGACAAGAACCAGATCTACACGATCGATTCCGCCAACCGCTCGCTCTACCAGAATACCGGCTTCACCCCGACCGACTTCTATGACGGCATGTTCAAGCTGACCCAGCTGACCACCACGCTCGACATCCGCAAGGAATTCGACGCGGGTCTGGCAGGGCCGCTGACCTTCGCCTTCGGTGGTGAATATCGTCGCGAGAAATACACGATCGGCGCGGGCGACGAAGGCTCCACCTATCTGGAGGGCGGCCAGTCTTTCCCCGGTTATCAGGCGAGCGACGCCGGCACGTTCGGCCGCCATGTGAAGGCGGTCTATGCCAACGTCATCCTGGAGCCGGTGGACCGCTGGACCGTCGATCTTGCGGGCCGTTACGAAGATTATAGCGACTTCGGCGACACCACGATCGGCAAGATCACGACCCGCTACGACTTCAACGACGCCATCGCCATCCGCGGCACGGCCAGCACGGGCTTCCGCGCGCCGACGCTTCAGGAAGGCAATTATTCGGCGACCAACGTCAGCCCGACCGGCGCCGTGCTTCAGCTGCCGCCGTCTTCGGCCGCTGCCCAGCTGCTGGGTTTCAGCGCCCTGAAGCCGGAAAAATCGACCAACTTCTCGGCCGGTATCGTGCTGCGTCCGATCCCGAAGCTGGCCGTCACGCTTGATGGTTACTACATCAAGATCAAGGATCGCATCGCCGGCACCGCGCAAATCCGCGGCACCGTCAATGGCGTGATCCAGCCGGGCAATGCCGCCACCGGCGTGCCGACCGGCCAGCAGGTTCTCGACGCCATCGCCGCCCGCGGCGTGGCCATCGACAATGTGCCGAACCTGGGCGTCGCGACCTTCACCAACGGCGTCGATACCCGCACCATGGGCCTCGACTTCGCGGCGAGCTATCCGATCAGCTTCGACTTCGGTCACCTCGACCTGTCGCTGACCGCCAACTACACCAAGACGAAGGTCACGAAGAACCGCATCCCCGGCCTCTTCAGTGCGCAGTCGGTCAGTTACCTGGAAGACGCGTCGCCCGACTACAAGATCGGCTGGGGCGGCCTGTTCACCAGCGGCAAGTTCAGCCTGAACGTGCGTGAAACCTTCTATGGCAGCTCCAGCGTACTGGTGTTCCCGGCGATCAGCGGTGCGCCGTCCTTCACGGGCGTCGTGAAGGCAGCCGCCATCACCGACCTCGAAGCCGGCTATGAGTTCACCGATGCAGTGACCTTCTCGGTGGGTGCGAACAACCTGTTCAACAAGCGCCCCGAAGTGCCCAAGCTGCTGACGGGCTACACGATCGCTCCGGGCGTTTCGCCCTATGTGAACGGCAGCACCACCTACAATTCGCCCTATGGCCATGGTGCCTATGGTAGCGCGGGCGGCTATTATTACGCCCGTATCGACTTCAAGTTCTAAGACGAGGTCACGAAGGGAGGGCCGGTCCGTAAAAGGGCCGGCCCTTTCCGTTTCAGGGAGAGATACCGATGCGCGTTTCCCGCCGGATGCTGCTGAACGCCACGCTGGCCGCGGCCGGATCGGCGGGCGCCGTGCCCACCCTTGCCCAGCGCGGCCGCAAGGTGGCGCTGCCCGACGATCCGGGCGGCATGGTCGCCACGCTGACCGACGCCATCTACATCAACAGCAATGAACATCCCGATGGCCCCGCGCCCGCCGCGCTGGAAGCCCTGGCCAAGTTGCCGCATCTGTCCGGCCGCTATGGCATGGCCTTCGCCGCCAAGCTGGAGAGCCTCTTCGCCCGGCAGAATGGTCTGGCCCCCGATCAGGTGCAGGTCCATCCCGGCTCCTTCATGCCGCTGCGTTCCGTGGCGCTGACCTACAGCACGCCCGACCGACCGATCGCCTATTTCGAGCCGACCTTCGATCAGGGCTTTCTCGGCCCTGGCGACCAGAGCGTAACCCGAGCGGTCGCCGTGCCGCTCTCGGGCGATTTCATGGCCAATTCGCGCCAACTGCTCGCTGCCGCTCCCGATGCCGGCGTCTATTATCTCTGTAATCCCAACAATCCGACCGGCCTCACCACCCTGCGCGCCGACATCGAATGGCTGCTGGCGAACAAGCCCAGGGGCAGCATCCTGCTGGTCGACGAAGCCTATATCCATTTCAGCGATGCGCAGAGCTGCCTCGACCTCGTCGCGAAGGGCGCGGATGTGCTGGTGACGCGGACCTTCTCCAAGATTTACGGCCTAGCCGGGCTGCGTTGTGGCCTGATCTCGGGTCGCAAGGATCTGCTGGACGGCATGGCACGCTACGGCGTCAACATCACCCCCATGCCTGCGGTGATCGCGGCAGAGGCCAGCCTGCTCGATCCCGCCCTGCTTCCCCGGCGCAAGACGGAGAACAAGGCGATCCGCGACGATCTTGCTGCCTGGTGCAAGGCGAAGGGACTGCGCACCCTGCCCAGCGAGGCCAGTTTCATGATGATCCATGTCGGCCGACCCGGCGCGGACGTCACGGCCACGCTGGCGAAGGAGGGCATTATCGTCGGCGGTCCGCGCAAGCATATGGAGGACTGGGTTCGCGTGTCGATGGGGACGCCGCAGGAGATGCAGGCGTTCAAGGCGGCGTTGCTCAAGGCGCTGGCATGAGCCTATCGCGCAGGCAGGCGCTGGGCGCGGCGATTGCCGTCCCGGTCGCGGCGCAGGCGGCACGCGCCGCATCATCACCCAGCCTGCCGGACAAGAACAGCTTCGCCGTCACGCCCGTTGCCTATCTCGACAGTGCGTCGACCCATCCGATCAGCCTTGGCGCGCGCGCGGCGATGGATGCCTATGTCGGTGGGCGCACGCTCGATCCCGCCGCTCTCGCTCGCAAGCCGGTCGACCGCGCCGCCATCATCGCCAAGTTCGCGCGGCTGGTGAACGCCGATCCCGACGAAGTCACCTGGGTCCAGTCCACGACCATGGGCGAGCAGGCGGTGCTGCGGGCGCTGGGTTTTCCCCACAAGGGCGGCCGCATCGTCACCGACACGCTTCATTTCTACGCCGGCTTCCCCATGTATCAGGAACTGGCGAAGCAGGGCGTCGACGTCGCCTGGGTGCAGGCGCGCGACGGGCGCATCCTGCCGGAGGACATGGCCAAGGCCATCACGCCCGGCACGCGGCTCGTCAGCCTGTCGCTCGTTTCCACCTATAATGGTTTCCAGCACGACCTGAAGGCGGTGTGCGACCTCGCCCATCGGGTCGGCGCGCTGGTCTATGCCGACATCATTCATGCCGCCGGTGCCGTGCCGGTGGACCTGCATGGCAGCGGCGTCGATTTCGCCGCCTGCGCGACGTATAAATGGCTGATGGGCGATTTCGGCCTCGGCTTTCTCTACGCCCGGTGTGGCGTGCTGGACGATCTGCCGCTCGCGGACTTCGGCTATTATGGCTTTGCGGCCCCCGGCGCGCCGCCCGGTATCGGCCTGTCGCCGCCGCAAACCCATGTCTATCCGATGGACCCGCGCGGTGACGCGCCGGTCAGCTATATCGTCCGACCCGGCGCGCTCGGCCATTTCGGCACCGGCACCTATGCCCAATCGGTTATCGCGGCGATCGACCATGGCCTGGACTATCTCGGCGCGCTCGGCGTTCCTGTGATCCAGGCCCATGCGCAGCCATTGATCGGCGCCATGCGTGAAGGGCTGACAGCCAGGGGCTACAAGATCATCACTCCATCCGGCACTGCGACGCCGCTTCTGACCGCGCTGCTGCCGGATGCCAGGGCGCGGCTGACCGAACCGCTCGCAAGGGCGCAGGTGCGGATTTCGTTGCACGACCATCATTTCCGCATCGCGCCGTCGGTCTTCAACGATATGAAGGATGTCGACCGCCTGCTCGCCGCGCTGCCGCGTGCCTGATTCAAGGGAGAGACCGATATGAAGCGCCTTCTTGCCGCCGCCCTGATGCTGGCGACCCCGCCCGCCCTGGCCCAGCCCGCCGCAGCGCCGCAGCCGCTTCCCGCCAAGCTGCCTTTCTCTCCCGCCGTGCGAGTGGGCGACATCCTTTTCCTGTCGGGCCAGATCGGCCAGGTTCCCGAGGGTATGGACCGCCACAAGGAAGGGTTTGACGCAGCGGTGAAGGGCGCCATGGATTCGATCGGCAAGATATTGAAGGAGAACGGCCTCGATTATGGCCATGTCGTCAAATGCACGGTGATGCTGGCCGACATGGCCGACTGGCCGCGCTTCAACGCTGCCTATCTCCCTTATTTCGAAGGCAAACGCCTTCCCGCCCGCAGCGCCTTCGGCGCCAACGGACTGGCTCTGGGCGCACCGCTGGAAGTGGAGTGCATCGCCGCGGTGAAATAGAGTGTCGCGCTCCAGGATGTTGGACACGCGGATTTGCAGGAGAGGGCATAAGGTCCGCGCCCGGCCGATTTCGGAATGCTTTAGGCTGATTGCAGCCGCGAAATTTCGTCCTGTAGTGCCTGGATCGAATGGACCAGACGGGCCCGGTCGGCCTGCACTTCGCGCAGCGTATCGCGGGTTTCGCCCAGTTCCACGGCGCGGCGGGCGATGCGGGCGTCCAGTTCGGCATTATGGCGGCTGAGCGCCCCCATCTGTTCGGCGCGCTCGCACAGGTGGCGCAGGCGGGCATCGAGCAGGTCGAAATCGAAGGGCTTCACTATATGATCGTCGGCGCCGGCCTTCAGTGCCTCGATCGCGGATTGTCCGTCCTGATGGCCGCCGATCATGACAAAACAGGCCGATCCGGCGAGGTGCGCGGCGCGGATCTTGTCCATGGTCGTCACCGCCGACATCAACATCAGGCTCATATCGAGCAGGATCACGTCCACCCGCTGCGTCAGCAGCAGGCCGAGCGCAGCATGGCCATTTTCGGCGAGCAGGACATCATAGTCACGCTGCGCCAGGCGGCGGGCGAAGACCGTGCGCGCCGTGGCGTCCTCGTCGACCAACAACACGCGCAGGCGGCGTTGAGGCGTCCTGTCCTTCACGACAGCCTTGCTCTGCTGACGAATGGCGCGCCTGAAAAACTGCATTGGACCCGTTCCTGTCGATATGCCCCAAAGTGTAGGTTCGACCCACGAAGAAATGGTTAACGGCGGCCGGGCGATTAAACCGATTTAATTGGTCCGGTTCTGCGCTGCGCCATAGCCTGCCTTCGCCAACCATGAAGGAGGAACATCATGCCGCAGACCCCAATCCAACTCGCCATCGAGGATATTGCCGACCTGTCCGAGAGGATGAGCCTGTTCGGCATTGTCGATGGCGATACGCTCGACATCAGCCTGATGGATGTGGTGATCGCGATCATCGATCAGCCATGACAATGGGCGCGCTGGCCGATGCGGTGGCGGCGGCCGACGGCGCGCCGCTCGACCGGGCAGTGGCGCTGATCCGGCCGTTTATGGAGGATATCGGCTGGTTCGAAGCGCTGCTGGGTACGGAATGTGCGCGGATTGCCGACGATCCGCTGCACCTTCCCGCCTTCCGGGCCAGCCGGAGCGGGGCAGCGCGGCATCTGGTCTTCGCACGGACCGAGCGAATCTGGCTGGCAGCGACCATCGTCGATCCGGTACATAGCGCAGGAGCGCGGCTGCATTTTTCCGGTCGCCATACGCTTTGCCGACCGTTGAACCGCTTTCTGTCCGCCGACGCCTATCGGATCGAGGGTGGGCGGGCTGTGGGAACAGGGCCATGCATGTATCCGGCAGGAACCGTGATCGCGGTGGACGAGCGGCGGGAGACCCTCCGGTTCCGGCCGGACGACGCGCCGCTTTTTTTGTTGCGTGCGCAGTTCGCGCCGACAAGGGTGGTCATTTCCCGCCTGTTCGATGCTGACACGGGCGCCCCGCTCGCCCAGGCGCAGACGGATGAAGGACATTCTCGCACGCTCATGCTGTTGTCGCTGCTGCGGATGCAGCGCCGGCGCGATGCGACCCGGCAATTTGCCGAAGCGCTGGAGGGCGCTCTGCCGACGCAACGCTGGGCTGTGATGCGCGAATATCTGGCGCTCGACACGGAAAGGGCGTTACCGGCGCTCGAACATATGGCGCAGGCCGAGGAAGATGCAGGGGTGCGCATGGTGGCAAAGCGAACATTGGCGCAGATTGCGGAGGCCCGATGCCTCGCCTGATCGCACCGCCTGAAGAGGATGCAGTCATCGACCTCGATGATCTGGTCGACTGGTGCGAGAGCCATGCTTTCGACCCTTCGTGCGAGGATGGGCTGGCGGCGGCTGCGCCGATGCTGCGCGCCCTGTCGCGCAACCGCCATTTCCTGGCCGATGCAGCCATCGCCGAACTCAAGACGCGCTGCGCGGACCAGCGGCGGATCAACCCCTATTCGGCGCAGGTGATGCTGTTGCGGCCGCCGGCGGGCAAATATGTGCTGCGCGCCGCTTTCTGGCCGGCGATGAACGATCATGTCGTGCGGATGAGCGGGACCGCGCCCTTTCTCTATCATGTGCCGCACGACCATGGTTTCGATTTTCTGACGGTCGGCTATCTCGGGCCGGGTTATGGGTCGGATTATTACGACTATGATGGCGATGTGGCCGGCGCGGCGGGGGAGGCGCTGGCGCTGCGCTTCGTCGAACGCAGCCATCTTAGCGAAGGGCGGATGCTGCTCTATCGCGCCAATCGCGATATTCATGCGCAACTGCCGCCGGAGGCGATGTCCGTTTCGCTCAACATATTGGCGAGCGGGCCGGGGCAGGGCTGGCGGCGGCAATATCGGTTCGACACGGCCGGTGGCGTGATCGCCGAATGCATGACCGTGGCCAGCGCGCAAATGCTGCTGGAACTGGCGGCCGGTTGCGGCAACGGCAATGCGCTGGATCTGGCGGAAGCGTTTAGCCGCGCCCATCCGCAGGATGCGATGCGGTTGACCGCCTGGCGGGCGCTGGAGACGGGAATGGGTGCAGAAGATCGCAGGAGGCATTGGGAGCGCGGCGCGCGCAGTTCCAGCGCTTTGATCCGCCGGGCGAGCGAGAATGCGCTGCGATCGATCCATTATGGAGATGAAATGGCTTGTTTTCCTATCGCCGCAACGGTCGGGTGACAGGGATCAGCGGGCGACGGGTCGAGCGTGGGCGGACGGATGGAATGCCATGATTTGGGCAGTGACTTTGCCCCGGTCGCGCGGGCGCTGAATGCGCGCGGCTTCGATCTGGCGATGCGCTCCGGTGCTGTCCGTCCTCATCTTCGTGCGGGGGACGCGACGATATTGTGGCAGGACGTGGACGACCCCGCCGAACGGGCGCGTGCGCTCGAAGGGGGCGCGCATGAGGTGGTCGGCCCGTGGATGCACGAGGCGGAGACGGTGGCGCGGATCATCCGGCTGGTGGAAGTCCGGCAACCGCAATTGGCGCTGGGCGATCTGTTGATTCAACTGATGGATCGCCGGGTCACGCGGGCTGGGCGGTTGGTGCCGTTGCTGCAACGCGAATATGCGCTGCTGCTTTATCTGGCGCGGCGACCGGGGGAGGCGGTGAGCCGCAGCGAATTGCTGAGCGCCGTGTGGCAGCTGGACTTTGATCCCGGCACCAATAGCGTGGAAGTGCATATGTCGCGGTTGCGGGCCAAGCTCGACCGGGGGTTTGCCTGGCCGATGCTCCGCACGGTCAAGGGGGAGGGTTATATGTTGGTCGTCGGGGTGTAGGCGCGCATGAAAATATCGACGGCGAAGGCCGCATCCCGTTCGATCTGCGCCGGATCGGGTTCCTTGATCTGCGACATCAGCAACTGCTGGTGCGTGCCGGCCATGCAGAGTGACATGAGTGCTCGGGCGGCATCGTTCGGATCGGCTGTGCGCAACTGGCCGCGCGTCATGGCACCTGCCAGAAAATTCGCCATCAGCCCCCGCGTGTTGCGCGGCGCAAGTTCGAAGAAAATCTTGCTCATTTCCGGGAAGCGGCCGCCTTCGGCAATGATCAGCCGGTGCAGCGCGATGGCCTCGGGCGAAGTGACCTTGGTGGTCAGGCTGACGCACGCATGGTGCAGCGTTATGGACAGGTCGGCGTCCGGATCGAGGATTTGCGAAAGCCGCGCCCGATAGGCTGCGGCTACGCGATCGAGCACCGCGGCGAACAGTTGTTCCTTGGACGGGAAGTAACTCCACAACGTGCCTTTCGACCCGCCTAGCGTCGCGGCGATGCCCGACATGGTCGTCCCAGCATAGCCATGTTCCAGGAAATAGCGCTGCGCGACGGTCAGGATCATGTCCTGCCGGTCCCGGCGGCGCGCTTCCCTTCGGCCGCAAATGAGGGGCGTTTTGCTCTCCGTCATAAAATCGTACCATAGAGTACGCTAATCCTGTTGACAAGGCCCGGCAACGGGCGCAATGGCGATTTTCATACTATCTGGTACGGTTTGTTATGGCGGTGAGTCGCATGGCTTTTTCCTCCCGCGCCCTGTCGGCAGCGACATCTGTGATGGTGCTGTCGGCCTGCGCCGCGATCCCTGATCTTGGTCCCAGGCCTGTCGTTCGCGCGCCCGAAAGCGTGGCCGCGCAGCAGAGTCTGACCGCGCCCGAAGCTGCCTGGCCCGGCGAGGGCTGGTGGACCGCCTATGGCGATTCGCAACTGACCGCGTTGATCGAGGAAGGGTTGCGCAACGCGCCCGACATGGCGGCCGCGACCGCGCGTTTCCGGCAGGCGCAGGCGATGGCGCAGCAGGCCGGCGCGGCCGTGCTGCCTTCGGCCAATCTGGAGGCCAGCGCAGCGGCGACCAGGCAGAGCTACAATATGGGCATGCCCAAGGAATTCATTCCCCAGGGTTGGCTCGGCACCGGCCGGGTCGCGCTGGACCTGGGCTTCGATCTCGACCTCTGGGGCAAGAACAAGGCGGCACTGGCCGCCGCCACGTCCGAAGCCCGCGCGGCCGAGATCGATACGCAGCAGGCGCGGCTGGCCCTGACGACGGGTATCGCCGATGCCTATGCCGATCTCGCCCGCCTTTATGACGAGGCGGAGATCCAGCAGCGCACGCTCGACATCCGCATGGCGAGCCAGAAGCTGGTCGCCGACCGTCGGCAGAACGGCCTCGAAACGCGCGGCAATGTGCGTCAGGTGGATGCCACCGTATCCTCGGCCAAGGCGCAGCTGGCTGGGGCGCAACTGGCGATCCAGGTGCGGCAGCATCAGATCGCCGCATTGATCGGCGCCGGGCCGGATCGCGGCCTGTCCATCACCCGGCCGCAGCCGGGCAAGCTGGCGCCGCTCGGCCTGCCGGCGGACGTTACAACCAACCTCGTCGCGCGTCGCCCGGACATCGCCGCGGCGCTCGCCCGGACGGAGGCGGCAGCCAAGCGGATCAAGGTGGCGCGCGCCGACTTCTTCCCGGCGGTACGGCTGAGCGCGCTGATCGGCGTGCAGTCGCTCGGCTATAATACGATCTTCAACAACGGCGGCGCCATTGGATCGGCCCAGCCCTTCACCGACAATCTGTTAAAAAAGGATTCGCTGTTCGGCAATGCCGGCCCGGCGATCAGCCTGCCGATCTTCCGCGGCGGGTCGCTCCAGGGACAGTATCGCGGGGCGCGCGCAACCTATGACGAAGCCGTCGCCGCCTATGACAAGACGGTGCTGGCCGCCTATCAGCAGGTGGCCGATGCGGTCACGACCCGCCGGACGCTGGAACAGCGGCTGACCGATGCGCGCGCGGCCGTCGCCGCGTCGGAGGATGCCTATGGCGTGGCGCAGAAGCGCTATCAGGGCGGCCTGTCCACCTATCTCGATGTCCTGAATGTCGAGGACCAGCTGCTGAGCGCGCGCCAGTCGCTGGCCGGGCTGGAGGCAGGCGCCTTCTCCACCGATATTGCCCTTATCCGTGCGCTGGGTGGTGGCTTCACTGCCGGCGAACCTCTCTCCAAGGACCAACCGCATGGCTGACGCCGCTCTCGACATCAATGACGCACAGCAGGAAGGGCGCCAGTCCGCGCGCAAGACCTGGCTGACCCGGCTGGCGATTGTCGTGATCGTTGTCGGCTTGCTCTGGGGCATCTGGTATCTGCTGGTCGGGCGCACCCATGTTAGCACCGACAATGCCTATGTGAATGCGGAGATGGCGCAGGTGACGCCGCTCATTTCGGCACAGGCTACCGAAGTGCTGGTGAGCGATACGCAGACGGTCAAGAAGGGTGACATCCTCGTCAAGCTGGACCCGTCCAATGCGCAGATCGCAGTAGCCCAAGCTGAGGCCGATCTGGCCGAGGCGCGTCGCCGCTTCCGCCAGACTGTGGCGACCAGTGGATCGCTGACCGCGCAGGTCGATGCACGCGGCGCGGACATCATCCAGGCGCGCGCCCAGCTCGCCACCGCCCAGGCCGATTTCGACAAGGCGCGGATCGACCTGCAACGCCGCGAGGCGCTGGTCGGCGACGGTGCGGTATCGGGCGATGAAGTCACCGCCGCGCGCAAGGCCCATGCCGCCGCCAAGGCCGCGCTCGACCTGGCCCGTGCCGGAGTGAAGACGGCGGAAGCCACGCGCAGCGCCGCGACCGGTCAGCTGGAAGCCAATGACGCACTGGTGCGCGGGTCGACCATCGACACCGATCCGGCCGTGATGGCGGCCAAGGCCAAGCTGGATTCGGCGAAGCTGGACCTCGACCGCACCATCATCCGCGCGCCCGTCGATGGCGTCATCACCAAGCGGCAGGTGCAGGTCGGCCAGCGCGTCGCGCAAGGCAGCCCGATCATGACGATCGTCCCGCTGAACCAGCTCTATGTCGATGCGAACTTCAAGGAGCGCCAGTTGCGCGAGGTGAAGGTGGGCATGCCCGCAAAGGTCACGTCCGACCTTTATGGCGGCGACGTCGTCTATCATGGCAAGGTCGTCGGATTCTCCGGCGGCACCGGCGCGTCGATGTCGCTGATCCCGGCGCAGAATGCGACCGGCAACTGGATCAAGGTCGTGCAGCGCCTGCCGCTGCGCATTCAGCTCGATCCCAAGGAACTGGCCGAACATCCACTGCGGGTCGGCCTGTCCATGGACGTCGAACTCGATCTTTCCGACAAGTGAGGCCGAGGAAGTAAGGAAGGTCCGGGCGATGAGCGGCGACGACATCTATTCGCGGCTTTCGCCGCGCACCCGCACGCTGGCGATGCTGGTTCTGGCCATGAGCAATTTCATGGTCGTGCTGGACCTGACCATCGCCAACGTCTCGGTCCCGCACATCGCCGGCAATCTGGGCATTGCGCCCGATCAGGGGACGTGGATCATCACATCCTATGCGGTGGCGGAGGCGATCTGCGTGCCGCTCACCGGCTGGCTGGCTTCGCGGTTCGGCGTGGTTCGGGTGTTCACGCTGGCGATGATCGGCTTCGGCTTCTTCTCGCTGATGTGCGGCCTGTCGATGACGCTCGGCATGATCGTCGCCGCGCGGATCGGCCAGGGTATTTGTGGTGGGCCGATCATGCCCATGTCGCAGACGCTGCTGATGCGTATCTTCCCGCCGGAAACGCGGGCCAGGGCCATGGGGCTGTGGGCGATGACGACATTGCTGGGGCCGGCGATGGGGCCGATCATCGGCGGCTATATCAGCGACAATTGGAGCTGGCACTGGATCTTCTTCATCAATCTGCCGATCGCGGCGATGTGCGTCTTTGCGGCGCAGGCCCTGCTGCGGCCGGTGGAGACCGACACCGCCCGGATACCGATCGACAAGATCGGTCTGGCGCTGCTGATCTTCTGGATCGGTTGTCTCCAGGTCATGCTCGATATCGGTCGCGACCATGACTGGTTCAGCGATCCGACGATCGTCGCGTTGGGGGTCATGGCGGCGATCGGTTTCGTCGTCTTCATCATCTGGGAACTGACCGAGGAGCATCCGGTCGTCGACCTGCGCGTGTTCCGGCATATCGGATTTTCATCCGGCGTCTTTTCGCTGGCGCTCTGTTTCGGGGCCTATTTCTCCGGCATCGTTGTCATCCCTCAATGGTTGCAGATGACGCAGGGTTATACTGCGACCTGGGCAGGGATCGTGACCGCCTTCACCGCGATGGCGGCACTGATGGTGGCGCCCATGGCGGCACGCTTCGTCGGCAAGGTCGATCCGCGTATCATGATCTCCGGGGCGGTCTTCTGGCTGGGGCTGATGACGCTGTGGCGCGCGCACTGGACCAGCGGGATCGATTTCTGGACGATGGCGGCGCCGCAATTCATCCAGGGCTTCGCCATGCCTTTCTTCATGATCCCGCTGACGACGCTGACATTGGGTTCGGTCTTGCCGAGCGAGACGGCATCGGCCGCGGGCCTCCAGAATTTCGTGCGCACCATGGCGATCGCCGTCGCGACGTCGCTGGTGCTGACCGGCTGGGGCGATTCGCAGCGCGTGTCGCGCAACGAACTGGCGAGTGTGCTGCAACCGGGCGATGCACAGGCGCAGTTGAGCGCGCTGGGCATGTCGACTGAGCAGGTGCGGCAGACCATCTCCAACATCGTCGAGACGGAGGCGATCGCGGTCGCGGTCGACCATATCTTCTTCATCTCCGCCCTGGTGCTGTTCGCCGCCGCGATCATGGTCTGGCTCGCGCCGCGCCCGAGTGGTCCGGTCGACACCTCGGCCGCTCACTGACGATCAGAGGGCGATGCAGCGGGCGATACCGATCGCGTCGAGGAAGGCCGGATCGTGGCTGACCACCAGCAACGCGCCGTCATAAGCGGCCAGCCCCTGTTCGATCGCGCCGACCGAGTCGAGATCGAGATGGTTGGTCGGCTCATCCAGCAGCAGGAGCGGTGGCAGCGTCTCCCCGCCCAGCACACAGGCGAGTGCCGCGCGCAGTCGCTGCCCGCCGCTTAGCGTTTCCACCCGCTGCAGCGCGAGGTCTGCACGGAAGCGGAAACGCGCGAGCGCGGCGTGGATCATATTACGCGTCGCGCCGGGATGCAGCCGGGCGAAATTATCGGCAATGGTGACGTTGCGATCGAGCAGGCTGGCATCCTGATCAAGCAGTGCGGTGGCGGCAGGACGATGAAAGCGCCCCGCTAGCGGTGCAAGCTGCCCCGCGACCAGATGGAGCAGCGTCGACTTGCCCGCGCCGTTAGGACCGGTGACGGCGATGCGTTCCGGCCCGCTGATGGTCAGGCTGAAGTTTCGCACCACCGGGTTTTGGGGATCATGGCCGACGGTCACGTCTTCGAGCATCAGTAGCATCTGGCCGGACGGCACTTGCGCGGAGGGCAGGGCGATGTCGAGCGGGGCGAGGATTTCGATCTTCGCGCGGGCGCCGGCGATGGCGCCTTCCGCTTCTGCGCGCTGGCGATCGGCACGACGGGAGGCGTCGCCGCCGGACCGTTCCGCCTGTTCCTTGCGCCGGCCGAGCAGGATGCGGGGCATGCCCCCCTTCATCGCCTGACGCGCGCCTGCGCCGTCGCGCCTTTGTTGCCGCTCGGTCGCTATCTGGGTCTTGCGGGCAAGCGTCGCGGCGTCGCGCTCGGCATGGTCGAGCGCCTGTTGTGCGGCCGCCAGCTCGATATCCTTGCGTGCCCGGAAGGCTGACCAGTTGCCGCCATAGCGCGCGATGCCCAAGCCGGTGAGTTCGACGATGGCGTCCATCGTCTCCAGCAGCGCCCGGTCATGGCTGACGACAATCGCCCCGCCGCGCCAGCGCTGGAGCAGCGCAGCGAGCACCTCGCGACCGTCGGCGTCGAGATGATTGGTCGGCTCGTCGAGCAGCAGCCAATCAGGCCGGTCGAAGATCGCGGCAGCCAGCGCGGCGCGGGTGCGCTGGCCGCCGGAAAGCTGCGCCAGCGGCGTGTCGGGATCGGCGGTCAGGCCAACCTCCGCCAGCGCGTCGGCGAGGCGCGAAGCCAGGGTCCAGTCGCATGCCTCCAGTTCCTCGATGGTCGCGGCGCCTGCCTCTGCCCTGTCAAGCAGGGCGAGGGCATCACGGACGTCGAACAGGTCGGCGATGTTTTGGTCGGGATCCGGTTCCAGCGTCTGGCGCAGCGTCGCGAAGCTGCCCTCGACGCGCACGTCGCCGCCTGCGGGACGCAATTCGCCCGCAATCAGCGCGAGCAAGGTCGACTTGCCAACGCCATTACGGCCAATCAGGCCGATGCGTTCGGTGGTGAAGCGGAAATCGAGGCCGGAAAGGACGGGTGTCCCGTCAGGCGTGGACCAGCTGAGTTTCGAGAGCGTAATGGCAGGCATGGACGAAAACTTTCCTGAAGGCAGAGCAGGCGGGCTGTGCGTTCAGGGCGATGTCCATGGCGGCGATCCTTTTGGGCGACGTGCAGGCGGCATGCCGACGGCGTTCCGGAGCCTATAGCAGGGCGGGATGGGGAAGGACAGGGGCAGTCACAGGCCGCTGGCCTCTGTCATTCCGCCAGATTCACCAGATCCTCCGGCCGGTTGATGTTGGGTAAGGCGAGTCCCGGCATCTCCACCACGCGCGCGCGGACGCGCTCCAGCCAGCCACGGATCGACCGGTCATTCTCCTCACCCAGATGCGCGTCCAGTTCGAAAGCCAGCGTGGCCGGCCACCAGCCGAGCAATTGCTGCCCTTGCAGGATCGCGGCCTTGTCGCCGATCAGCGCCGCGGGCAGGTCGGCAGGGTAGAAGGGCATGTCGCAGCCGGTCGTCAGCACGCCGGTGAAACCATGGCTGAGCGCATGATGCAGCGCGGCGTTGAGACCGCCCAATGGCCCCATGTCGGGCCTTGGCCGGTCGGTCAATCCGCCTTCCCGGCCGCAGATCACGACCTCTGTCACATGGGGGGCGAGGCCCGCCATCGCGTGGTCGAGCAGCGTCTTTCCGTCCAGCAGCGCCATCGCCTTGTCACTGCCAAAGCGGCTGGAACGCCCGCCAGCCAGCACGGCGCCCAATATCGGTCCTCCGCGCATATGCGCCTCCTTGCAATCTCTCCTGCGGCATGCGGAAGTATAGCAGAGATGCGGGATTCTGCGTCGTTGAATATGGCTTGCCGGGCGAATGTGCCGGGACCGGCATTGCGCCGCCGGGCGCGGCCCCATAGGTCTGTGGGCATGAATGACCGAAGCGAAACCCTGCGTCCCGCCCGGCATAGCCTGGCCTTTTCTCGGCTGACCCCGGATGGTGCGAGCGAATCGGTCGATCGCGCGCTGGCAGAGGAGGTGCCGGTCGCGATCGAATATAATGGCGCGGGCTATGCCGTGCTGATGGCGACGCCGACCGACATTGGCGATCTGGTGCAGGGTTTCAGCCTGGCCGAGCGGCTGGTGTCGCGTGAGGATGCGTCGCTCGACATCGATGTGTACGACACGGGCGCCGGGATCATTGCCCGCGCGACCCTTCCGCCGCATCGCACCGATGGTCTGCTGGAACGGGTGCGGCATCGCGCGTCGGAATCCTCCTGCGGCCTGTGCGGGATCGAGAATCTGGAACAGGCAATCCGGCCGCTGCCGCGCGTCACTGCGACTTCGCAGGCGGACCGGGTCGCGATCTTCCGCGCGCTGGGTGCGCTGGGCGATCATCAGCCGCTGAACGCCGCCACGGGCGCGGCCCACGCCGCTGCATGGGCGGGGGCGGATGGAAGAATCCGGCTGGTGCGCGAGGATGTCGGGCGGCACAATGCGTTCGACAAGCTGATCGGCGCGATGGCGCGGGCGGACGCGAGCTGGGACGGCGGCTTCGCGCTGCTTTCGTCGCGCTGTTCCTATGAGCTGGTCGAGAAAGCGGTGCTTGCTGATTGCCCGCTGCTCGTCACCATTTCCGCGCCGACCCGACTCGCGGCCGAACGGGCGGCACAGGCCGGACTGCCGATCATTGCCTTGGCGCGATCGGATGCGCTGCTCGCGCGTGATCCGGATTGATCAGCGGAACACCCATTTCCTGTTCAGCAGGAAGACGATCGCCGGGGTGACGAAGACCATGGCGGGGATGGGCGACCATTCCGGCCAGCCCATATGGGTGACGCACAGCCACACCCAGAGCGCGTTGAGCGCATAGCTGACCAGCGACACCGCGACGAACTTCGCGCCGCGCGCGGCATGGCCGTCGCTCTGATCCTGATCGCGGAAGGTGAAGAGGCTGTGCGAGACATAACCGATACAGACGGCCGCCCCGTAGCCGACCAGATTGGCGATCTGCACATGCAGTCCCGCCAGCGCGGCAAGGCTCCAGTAGATCGCCGCCTGGCAGGCTGTGACAAACAGGCCGGTCAGGCCATAACGGACGATCTGCCAGAACAGCGCCCGGTGATCGGGCGACAGGCGGGAGAGGAATTTCATATGGCCCCGTTGCGCTTTGTTGCGGGTCGTCTAATCGACGCCCATGACCTTGCATAGCGGCGAAACCCTGCGTGATCGTGCCGGCCGATGGGCGGCCCTGCTGTCCACATATGCGGCGCGGCACTGGAAATGGCTGACCTTCCTGATCTGGATCGTCATCGCGATATCGATGGTCGCCACGCGCTGGCCGGCGGTCCACTGGCTGGTGTTGAGCGATACCGACGACAATATCCGCTATGTCCAGGTGAAGGACTGGTTGGCAGGGCAGGGCTGGTATGACCTGCGCCAATATCGACTCGATCCGCCGGGCGGGGCGAATATCCACTGGTCGCGCATCGTCGACATTCCGCTGGCCGGGCTGATTCTCTTCTTCCGGGCCTTCGTCGATCAGGGGCTGGCCGATCGGCTGGCTTGCGGCATCGCGCCGCTGCTGCCGCTTTTCCTGCTGATGCTCAGCCTCGGCTTCATCGGGCGGCGGCTGGCCGGGCCGAACGGCTGGTTCCTGGCGGTTCTGGCGCCGCTCGCCGCGCAGATGGGCCTGGGCATGTACGGGCCGATGCGGATCGACCATCATGGCTGGCAGCTGGCGCTGGCGCTGACGATGATGGCGGGCGTGATCGACACCAATCGCCTGCGCGGCGGCGTGATGGCAGGGGTGAGCAGCGCACTGTCCATCGCCATCGGCATGGAGATGATCGTCTATCTGGCGGCGGGCGGCGGCCTGATCGCACTGCGCTGGGTGTTCCGGCCGGGCGCTGAGCGGCGGATGCTGGCCTATGCGCTCAGCCTCGCGGGCGCGACCTCGCTCTTCTACCTGCTCTTCGCCAGCTACGCCAATCGGGAGATGGTGTGCGACGCGCTGTCGCCCATCTGGGTGGCGGTGTTCGGCGCGGCAGGTGCAGGCATGGTGATCCTCTCGCTGGCACCCTTGCGCGGCTGGCCGGTGCGGCTGGCGGCGGGTGCGATCGTGGGCGGGGCGGTCGCCGTATTTTTTTGGCTGAACTGGCCGCAATGCCTCAGCCCCTATCAGATTTCGCCTGAGCTGGAGCGGCTATGGCTCGCCAATATCCGTGAGGCAAAGCCGATCACGGCGCAGACGCAGAGCCTGGTCGTGCCGTTGCTGGCGATGCCGGTCGCGGGCCTTATCGGCCTGCTCTGGGCGCTGTGGGATTCGCGGCGCGACAGCGAGCGGCTCTGGGCCTGGGCGACGGTAGGGCTGATGATGCTCTTCTCGACCGCCTTGCTCTTCTGGCAGCTACGCGCGGGGCCGGCGGCGCAGCTGCTGGCGATACCGCCCGCTGCCTGGGCCGCGCACCGGCTGGTCGCGGCGGTGCTGACCGGCACGCGCCGGGTGCGGATCGCCGCGGGGGCGGGCGTGGCGCTGCTGGCGGCGATCGCCTGCGCCTATCCGCTCTATCCGCAGATGGTGAAGCTCTATCAGGACACGACCGGGATCAAGCCCCGACCGTGGCGTCCTTCGGCCGTGGCGCGGACCGAAGCGATCAAGAAGGCCAATGGCCGTTGCCGCACGCTGCCGGCGCTGGAGCTGCTTGATCAGCTTCCGCCGGCAACCATCTTCACCATGGTCGACCTGGGTCCGCGCATTCTGGCGACGACGCATCATAGCGCGCTTGCCGGTCCCTATCATCGCAACGGCACGACGATCCTGGATATCCACCATGCTTTCGATGGCCCGGCGAGCGACTTCCGCGCGATCGCGGCAAAACATCATGCGACCTACCTGTTGGTCTGCCCCGATTTCCCGGAAGGCACCATCTATCAATCGCGCAGCCCCAAGGGCTTCTATGCGGACCTGATGCGGGGCAAAATGCCCAACTGGCTGGCGCCGGTGAAGCTCAAGACCAGCATGACCATGCCCTATCAGCTTTACTGGATTCACTATTCATCGCCGGGCGACAAAAAAGCGGCGCAGCAGCGCTGAAGCTTCGGCTTCGGCCATGCCGCCATAGACGTCCGGCCGGTGTAGGCATTGCGGCTGGGTGAAGAGGCGCGGTCCTTGCTCGATCGCGCCACCCTTGGGATCTGCCGCCGCATAATAGAGTCGTGCGATTCGGGCATGGGAAATGGCTCCAGCGCACATCGGACAAGGTTCCAGCGTGACCCACAGGTCGCAGCCAACAAGGCGAAAGTCGCCAAGATACGCGGCCGCCACCCGCATCGCGACGATTTCCGCATGGGCCGTCGGGTCATTGTCGCGCCGGTTGCGATTCTCGCCCTCGCCGATGACGGTGCCGTCCTTCGTCACCACCGCGCCGATCGGCACTTCGCCCGCCGCCTCGGCCGCGCGGGCAAGGTCGAGGGCGCGGCGCATAGGCGCGGGCAGGGGAAAGGGCGTTGCCATGTCCCGCCGTTACAGGATCATGGCATCAGGCGAAAGGATCAGGGCTTTTTCACATCCACCGTCGGCACATCGACGGTTTCCTTGCGGGTGCCGACCTGCACCTTCGCCACGCTTGCCTCATATTTGGGAAGCGCGCCTTCCTTTACCGCGACTTCGGGCAGCCGGCCCTCCTGCGTTTTCTGCAAATCGATGAAGCCGGTGGCGATGCCGCCAGCAAGAACGAGCAGAATGATAACCAGCAATCCACCAATGATTCGCATTTCCGCCTCCTTTGGGCTAGTTGCCCTTTCAACGCGCGGGATTGCCAAGGGTTGCGATCCCGCTCGCTGCGGCTTGACGGGGGCAGGGAATCCCGTTATCGGCGCGGCTTTCCGAACGAACCCGAATTTCAAAGGTTGATTGACTATGTCGCGCATTTGCGAGCTGACCGGTAAGGGTCGCCAGGTGGGTCACAATGTTTCCCACGCCAATAACAAGACCAAGCGTGTGTTCCTGCCCAACTTGCAGAATGTTTCGCTGATCTCCGAAGCGCTGGAAACCACCGTGAAGCTGCGCGTGTCGACCCATGGTCTGCGCTCGGTCGAACATAATGGCGGCCTGGACAACTGGCTGGTCAAGACCAGCGACGACAAGCTGTCGCTGAAGGCGCGCCGCCTGAAGCGCGACATCGTCAAGAAGAAGGCCGCTGCTGCGGCCTGATTGCTTCGATTCGTTTCGGCATAAGGGGCGGCCTGGCGACAGGCCGCTTTTTTGCGTTGGAGTTGCCCTACCATCAATCTCCGTTCGCCCTGAGCTTGTCGAAGGGGCTTACTTCTCTTCAATAAAGAGCAGGGCTTCGACAGGCTCAGCCCGAGCGGGTGAAGGATGGTATTGCTACTGCTCCGGTCGTTACCATGCCCTATCCAATCCGAATTTCAGCAGCAGCGTGCGCTGGAAGAATTCATGATTGTCGTCCGACACCACCCAAAGGATCGGACGCCCCTTTTCGAGCGTAACCGCCATCCCCTCGAAATTGTCCGCCAGCAGCGGCGGCGCGAGGTGGGCGAGGGTGCGGGCCTTCAATAGCGCCCCCGGCTCCAGATGCTCAGGCAGGTCGACGATGGCGATCGTCGCGGTGAAGAGTTCCTGCAAAGTCAGGCGGCGGTTGAGCACCAGTAGGTGTCGTTCATCCAGCGCTACCGCGTCGGTCGGGCGATAGCCCTGCGGCGGCGCATAGCGAAGGTGAATGGGGTTGGCTGTCCCATGGTCGGCTGGATCGCCGGGGAAAAGAAGCACGTCGTGCCGTCCGTCGGACGTCATGCCCATTTCCCCGATCGCAATGAAACGGCCATCGGGCAGGCGGGCGAGTGACTCGATCGATCCGGTTTCGGGCCAGGCGACGATTTCCGGCCAGGTTCGGCAGCCTTCGACATGGGCGAATCCGGGCGAATAGCGGCAGATTGCCTGTTGCAGCTCGAACCCTACCCAATAGCGATCGGTTTCCGGGTCATGGGTCAGCGATTCGGAATCCCACGCCCACCAGGGCCGATAGCGATCCTGCGGACGGATCGGCAGCGGCGCGATGAACGGACGCCGATATGCTGCACCCTCACCGACATGGAACCCCATCAATATACCGGAATCGCTGAGACCCAGCATGTCGCCATTGGGCGATGCCAACAACGCGGAAATGCCGCCGAAACCGGCATTGTCGCTGCGCAACTCCCACCCGCCCAGATAGTCCAGACCGCCGACGCGGCGCTGTTCCGGTTTCGCCGCATTGAGCGCCAGCGGCCGGGCCGTAACCAGCAGCGCGCCGGGATGGACGATCTGCGGTTTGCTTGGGGGAGGAGCCGGCAGCAGCAGGATGGCGAGCGCCAGCACGATCAGGATTCGCGTCATCGCGAAATGCCATAGGATATTATCCGGCAGGACGCAGCATGGCAGTGGCGAACCGTTTTCAGGTGAACGCCGGCTGACAGCCCCATTCAGGACCGGCTCAAGGCGAATCGCTCATAAAGACGTCAATCAATGGCGAATCCCGTCAGCAGGACCTTCGCCCATGATGATGGCTTTTGGAAGGAGCACCGCCATGAAGATGAAGTTTCTAGTGAATTTGGGAGCCGCTCTGGCGATCGGCGCTGCTTCCCTGGCCGCTACCGCTACCCCGGCGATGGCGCGCGATCATTATCGTGGCTACGACCGCGGCGACTATCGCGGCTATCGGGGTGGCCGTGGCTGGCGCGGCGATCGCGGATATCGCGGCGATTATTATCGCGGCAACCGTGGCGACCGCTATTATCGCAACAATTATTATCGCGGTGATCGCTATTATCGCGGCGGCTATCGTTGCCGGGATAACGGCACGGGTGGCACCATCATCGGTGCGATCGCCGGTGGCCTGCTCGGTAACGAGGTCGGCAAGGGTTCGGGCCGATATGGCCGGGGTGACGGCACAACGGGTGCCATCGTCGGTGCGGGCGTCGGTGCGCTGGCTGGCCGCGCGATCGACCGCAACTGCTAAATCCCGATTACCGGATTGAAGTTGAGAGGGCCGTTCCCGAAAGGGGCGGCCCTTTATCGTGCGTCGGTTACGCTTGCGGGCATCGCTGGTGCGATCCGTCCGCGATCGGCCGTCGCGGCGGCGCGCGCGGCAGGGTTCAAGCCTTCCTGCGCACCTTGCGCTGTGCCGGCTTGGGTGTCGAGCGTTGCGGCGACCTCGTTCAGTGCGCGCGCCTCGCTGGCACTGACGCCGCCCACGCCATCGTCCGATCCCGACCCGCAGCCGGCAAGGCACAGCAAGGTAGGGGCGATCAGGACGGAAAGGGTCGCGCTGCGGCAGTTCATCATCGTCTCCCAATGAAAAAGGGCCGCACCGTTGCCGGTGCGACCCTTTTCCGAAATCTTCCCGTAAACGGGACTTACATCGCGTTCGCGGCGTTGTTGGTCGCGTTCGACGCAGCGTTGGCAGCGTTATCGGCTGCGTTCAGCGCGGCGTTCATGGCGTTGTCGGCAGCGTTCGAAGCGTTCTCGGCAGCGTTCGCGGCGTTGTTCGCGGCGTTTTCGGTGTGGCCGCCCGAGCAGGCAGCGAGGCCGAGCGAAGCGGCGAGAACGAGCGAAATAGCAATCGACTTGGTCATGGGCAACAACCCCTCTCTGAGATAAAAAAGATGCAGACCACTCTCGGAGAAAAGCTCACCCCCCATTGCGCCTGCGCCGCGATTCGTAATGCTTTGGAAAGAGCAAGGCAATCCCAATCGTGCAAATGCGGGCGGTTACGCTACCTCCTTTGCCTCTGCGATGGCGGAAATGAGGAGCATTGACGCATATAAAGATTTCTTTATATGATTGCCTCATGCTGTCCGCCCTCGACATTTTTCGCGCTTTGGGAGACCCCACGCGCCTGCGGATCGTCCATTTGCTGCGGGCGATGGAACTGGCCGTGGGCGAGATTGCACAGGTCGTTGGGCAGAGCCAGCCGCGCGTGTCGCGTCACGTCCGCATCCTCGCCGAAGCCGGCATCGTAGAGCGGCGCAAGGAAGGCAACTGGGTCTTCCTGCGTTTGGGACGCGGGGCAGAGGTGGCGCCTTTCCTGGATCTTTTCGACCTGTTGACCCCGTCAGAGGGCGAGAAATTGTGGCAGGCGGCGGACCTTGCCCGTCTGGCGGCCGTGCGTGCCGACCGCGCGAGCGCGGCCGAAGCCTATTTTGCCGAACATGCCGAGGAATGGGATGCGATCCGGTCCCTGCATGTGCCCGAAGCGCAGGTGGAGGCGGCGATGAAGGCGCTGCTGGCGCGCGAGCCGATCGGTCATCTGCTCGACATCGGTACCGGCACGGGGCGGATTATCGAACTGTTCGGCGCCGTTGCGGATCAGGTGACGGCGCTCGACCGCAGTCCGGACATGCTGCGGATGGCGCGTGCCAAGCTGCCGCAGGATGCCGGCGACAAATATGCGCTGCTGCTGGGCGACTTCCTCGACCTGCCGCTGGAGCCGGGCAGCGCCGATACGGTGGTGTTGCATCAGGTGCTGCATTATGCACAGGCGCCCGAGGCGGTGATCGCCGAAGCCGCGCGGGTCACGGCGGCCGATGGCCGGGTGTTGATTGCCGATTTCGCGGCGCATGAACGGGAAGAGCTACGGTCGCGCGACCAGCACGCGCGCCTGGGCTTCGCCGACGAACAGATTGAACGCTGGTTCGCGGATGCGGGCCTGGAACTGGACCGGGTGGAAGCGCTGCCCGGCCAGGAACTGACGGTGCAACTCTGGCTGGGACGGCGCAAGAGCGCGCGCATCCTGCCCATCGAAGGACGGATTTCCGCATGACCCTCAACGACACCGGGCGAAACGACCTTGATGGGCCGCTCTATGCGGATCTGGCAGGCGACTGCCATGTCAGCTTCGAATTCTTCCCGCCCAAGACGGAAAAGATGGAAGCGCAGCTCTGGTCGGCGATCGAGACGCTGACGCCGCTGGCGCCCAAATTCGTGTCCGTCACCTATGGGGCGGGCGGTTCCACGCGCGAGCGGACGCATAACACGGTTGCCCGCATCGCGCAGGAAACGCCGCTGTCCGCCGCCGCGCATCTGACCTGCGTCGCGGCGAGCAAGGATGAGATTGCCGAGATCGCCGACGCCTATTGGGAAGCGGGCGTGCGCCATATCGTGGCGCTGCGCGGCGATCCGCCCGAAGCCGGCGGCACGTTCGAGCCGCACCCCGACGGCTATACGGGCGCGGCCGATCTGGTCGAAGGGCTGATGAAGCGCCATGCGTTCGAAATTTCGGTGTCCGCCTATCCGGAGGTCCATCCCGACGCCGCGAGCGCGCAGAGCGACCTCGACAACCTGAAGCGCAAGCTGGATGCCGGCGCGACCCGCGCGATGACGCAATTCTTCTTCGCGCCCGAAACCTATTTCCGCTTCATGGACAAGGTGCTGGCCGCCGGCATAAACGCGGACATCGTGCCGGGCATCATGCCGGTCAGCAATTTCGCCGCGGTCCAGCGCATGGCCGCCATGTGCAACACCGACGTGCCCAGCTGGATGGCGCGTCTGTTCGAAGGGCTGGATGATCATCCGGCCGCGCGCCAGCTGGTGTCGGCGACGATCGCGGCCGAACTGTGCCGCAAGCTCTACGAAGGCGGCGTGCGCGACTTCCATTTCTATACGCTCAATCGGGCGGAACATAGCTATGCGATCTGTCATCTGCTGGGGCTGCGGCCGAAAGTGATGGCGGACGCCTGAAATTAATCCATCTCTCCGTTCGGTTCGAGCTTGTCGAGAACCGGTGCGCGAGGATTCTCGACAAGCTCGAACCGAACGGGGAGAGGGAGCAAAATGACCGCCGAAGACCAACTCCGCCAACTGGCCGCCGACAAGATCCTGATCTTTGACGGTGGCTATGGCACATCGATCCAGAAACATGGCCTTACAGAGGCGGATTATCGCGGCGACCTGGACCTTGCGAAGGACCAGAAGGGCAATAACGACCTTCTCTGCCTGACCCGGCCGGACATCGTCGAGGGTATCCACGCCGCCTATCTCGACAATGGCGCCGACATGATCGAGACGAACACCTTCTCCTCGACCAAGATCGCCATGGCCGACTATGGCTGCGAGCATCTGGTGTGGGACATCAATGTCGCTGCCGCGAAGATCGCCCGCGCCGCCTGCGAAAAGGCGACGGCGAAGGACGGCAAGCCCCGCTTCGTCTGCGGCTCGATCGGCCCGACGAACAAGACGCTGTCGATATCGCCCGACGTCAACGACCCGGCCTATCGCGAGGTCGATTATGATACGCTCAAGGCCGATTACCGCGAACAGTGCGAGGCCCTTATCGCGGGCGGCGTCGACTTCCTACTGGTCGAAACCTGCTTCGACACGCTGAACGCCAAGGCGGCGGGCATGGCCGCGCGCGAAGCGGAGGAAGCGGCAGGCCGTTCGGTGCCGCTGATGCTTAGCTTCACCATCACCGACATGTCGGGCCGCAACCTGTCGGGCCACACGATTAACGCCTTCTGGTATTCGCTGCGGCACCTGAAGCCGCTGACCATCGGCGTGAACTGCGCCTTCGGCGCGGACCTGCTGCGGCCCTATCTCAGTGAACTGTCCAAAAACGCCGACACGCTGATCCTGGCCTATCCCAATGCGGGCCTGCCCAACGAACTCGGCCAATATGACGAGCTGCCCGAAACCACAGCGAAGCTGATCCGCGACTGGGTGGATGAAGGCCTTGTCAACATGGTTGGCGGCTGCTGCGGCACTACGCCCGCGCATATCGGCGCGGTGGCGAAGGCGCTCGACGGCCACAAGCCGCGTCAGGTACCGGAATTGCCGGTCGTGACCCGCCTCGCGGGCCTCGAACCGATGCACATCGCGGCGTAAAACCCACATCCGTCCGGTTCGAGCTTGTCGAGAACCGGGCGCGCAACGCTTCTCGACAGGCTCGAAGCGAACGGATTTTGATAAGATGACCCAGCAATCCACCGCCACCTTCGTCAATATCGGCGAGCGTACCAACGTCACCGGATCGGCCAAGTTCAAGAAGCTGATCATGGCGGGCGACTATGCCGCGGCCATCGACATCGCGCGCGAGCAGGTCGAGAATGGCGCGCAGATCGTTGACGTCAACATGGACGAAGGCCTGCTCGACGCGGTCGAGGCGATGACCACCTTCCTGAAACTCATGACCTCGGAACCGGACATCAGCCGCGTTCCGGTCATGATCGACAGCTCCAAATGGGAAGTCATCGAGGCGGGCTTGAAGTGCGTCTCCGGCAAGCCGGTCGTCAACTCGATCAGCATGAAGGAGGGCGAGGAAGCCTTTCTGCATCATGCCAAGCTCTGCATGGCCTACGGCGCGGCGGTGGTCGTCATGGCCTTTGACGAGACGGGGCAGGCCGATACCCAGGCGCGCAAGGTCGAAATCTGCGAACGCGCCTACAAGCTGCTGATGACCATCGGCTTCCCGCCGGAAGACATCATCTTCGATCCCAATATCTTCGCTGTGGCGACGGGGATCGAGGAGCATAATAATTACGGCGTCGACTTCATCGAGGCGTGCAAGGAGATCAAGAAGCGCTGCCCGCACGTCCATATTTCGGGCGGCCTGTCGAACTTCTCCTTCTCCTTCCGCGGCAACGAACCCGTCCGCCGCGCAATGCACAGCGTCTTCCTCTATCATGCCATCCCCGCGGGCCTCGACATGGCGATCGTCAATGCGGGCCAGCTCGACGTCTATGACGCGATCGACCCGGCGCTGCGCAAGGCGTGCGAGGACGTTCTCCTCAACAGCGACCCCGAAGCGGGCGACCGCCTTGTCGCGCTCGCCGAATCCTTCAAGGGCAAGGACGCCGCGTCCGAAAAGGCCGCGCAGGAATGGCGTGGCTGGCCCGTTGCCAAGCGGCTCGAACATGCGCTGGTCAAGGGCATCGACATGTATGTGGTGGAGGATACGGAGGAATGCCGCCTCGCCGCCGAAAAGCCAATCCATGTGATCGAAGGCCCGCTGATGGACGGCATGAACGTCGTCGGCGACCTGTTCGGCGCGGGCAAGATGTTTCTGCCGCAGGTCGTCAAATCCGCCCGCGTCATGAAGAAGGCGGTCGCGCACCTTCTCCCCTTCATTGAGGCTGCCAAGGAACCCGGCGCCAAGGGCAAGGGCAAGATCATCATGGCCACCGTCAAGGGCGACGTCCATGACATCGGCAAGAATATCGTCGGCGTCGTGCTCCAGTGCAACGGCTTCGACGTGATCGACATGGGCGTGATGGTCCCCTGGCAGGACATCATCAAGGCCGCGAACGAGAATGACGCGGATATGATCGGCCTCTCTGGCCTCATCACCCCCTCGCTGGACGAGATGGTGACGGTCGCCGCCGAAATGCAGCGCGCCAACATGACGATGCCGCTGCTCATCGGGGGCGCGACCACCTCGCGCGTTCACACCGCGCTGCGCATCGATCCCGCCTTCACCGGCCCGGTCGTCCATGTGCTCGACGCCAGCCGCGCCGTCGGCGTCGCCACCGCGCTCGTTTCCGAAACGCAGAAGACCGACTTCGTCCAGAAGACCAAGGACGATTATGAACATGTCCGCAAAGCGCGCGAGGGCAAGGGCCAGAGCCAGCTCCTGTCGATCGAGGACGCCCGCGCCAACGCCTTCGAAATGGACGAGAGCCTCAAGGCACCCCGTCCCCGCCTGCCTGGCGTCCATCGCTTCCCCGACTGGGACTTGAAGGATCTGGTGCAATATATTGACTGGACGCCCTTCTTCCGCGCCTGGGAACTGGCGGGCAATTATCCCGCGATTCTGGAGGACAAGGTCGTCGGCGAAAGCGCGACGAGTCTGTTCGCCGATGCGCAGAAGATGCTGGAGCGCATCGTCGAAGACAAATGGCTGACCGCGCGGGGCGTCGCGGGCCTGTGGCCCTGCCGCCGCGAGGGCGACGACATCGTCGTCCATGTCGAGGATGAAAAGCATGTCCGCCTGCCGATGCTGCGCCAGCAGATCGCCAAGCGTGAAGGCCGCGCCAACATGTGCCTCGCTGATTACATCAGCCCGAATGGCGACTGGATGGGAGGCTTTGCCGTTTCAATCCACGGCATCGAGCCCCATCTGGCGCGCTTCAAGGCGTCGATCGACGACTATTCGGATATCCTCCTGAAGGCGCTGGCCGATCGCCTCGCCGAAGCCTTCGCCGAACGCCTCCACCATTATGTCCGCACCGCGCTCTGGGGCTATGCGGAGGGCGAGCAGTTGACCAACGAAGCGCTCATCAAGGAGCAGTATCGTGGCATCCGTCCGGCGCCAGGCTATCCCGCCTGCCCGGAACATAGCCTCAAGCCCATATTGTTCGACATGCTCGACGCCCACCACGCCACCGGCGCCACCCTGACGGAAAGCTTCGCCATGCTGCCGACCGCGGCGGTCAGCGGCTTCTATTTTGGTCATGCGCAGGCGGAATATTTCGGCGTGGCGCGGGTCGGTCGCGACCAGCTGGAAGATTATGCGCAGCGCCGGGGCATCGACCTCGACACGGCGGAACGCTATCTGCGACCGAACCTGGACTGATCGGCTTTTCCTACCGATTGTTCACGCTCTGAACATCTGCCGGCCATATGGGGAATGGCATGATGCGCTCACCAATCAAGAAGGAGAGCCTGTCATGCGTATTCTTCCCGGTCTGTTCGCTATCGCCGCTCTGGTCGCCACGCCTGCTCTGGCGGCACCCCTGCCATGACGCGCATGGCAAGTTCATCAAATGCCCGCCTGCGAAGACGGCCATGATGAAGAAGGCGCCGTGCAAGGATGCCAAGGGCAAGTTCGTCAAGTGCGCGAAGTGAACCACTATTGTTGAAGAAGGGGCGTCTTGCTCGTCGCGGCGCCCCTTCGCACTTGGGGCTGCATCATAGCGGGATAATGCCTTTGAAGCCGGTCAGCATCGGAGCTTTTTCATCCCCCTGCCTTTGAGGGGAGGGGGCATTATTGCAGGAATCCAACGCCCCAGACAGCGCGCACGTCTCAGCGCTTCTCATATTTCCAGTTGCGGCCCTTGCCCTCCGCGATCCATTCGACTGCCTGAGCTATGCGCCTGTCGCGGGTGATGTCGGTCTTCGCTTCGCCTATCCATTCGGCATAGTCGCGAATCTTGCCGGGCGGGAAGGCCGACCAGAAGGCCGCGGCGTCTGGGTTAGCCTGGATCGCGGTGGTGAGGGCAGGGTGAATGGGCAGCGCCGCGCGGGGCTGGCGACGGTCCATCCATTGCGGTTTCGCGCCGGCGTCGATCATCGCGGCCGCCCTGGCGAGCATGGCGCGCAGCTCATCGTCGGACGGCAGATCGGCTATGCTGCTGATCTTGCCGAGGTGGCCCATGCCGCCCTGCTGCGCGCGGGCGGGGGTTTCGTCCTCGCTATACCAGAAGCCGATCGCGGCATGACCCTTGAACGCGGCCATGGAGGCGAGATTTTTGTCTTTGTAGACGAAGTGGGGAAAGCTCCACTTCATCGCTTCGGTGGCATCCGGCTGGGCGGCATGCACAAGGGCGCGAAAATGGTTGAGGATCGGGCGGGCGAAGTCGGCCTGCGCGGCGATATAGGCGTCGACCTTGGCGGACTCGTCGATCATCCCATCCCCCTCATCCCATTCTATCGCTTGTGCCGGGCTGTCAGCAGATAGTTGATCGCAGTGTTGCTCGACAGGGTGAAGCCGCGCGCTGGGTCGAAGCTGAGGCCGATGCTGTCGGTGACGTCAAGGCCCGCCTGTTCGAGCAGCGCGGTCAGTTCTTCGGGCGTGATGAACTTGTGCCAGTCATGCGTACCCTTGGGAATGCCGCCGACGCTTTCGCCGATGGTGATCATGGCAAGGCGGGAGAGGGGCGTGCGGTTGGGCGTCGACAGGATCATGAGGCCATCGGGCGCCAGCTTCGCGGCGAGAGCGGCGATAAAGGCAGCGGGATCGGCGACATGCTCGATCACCTCCATCGAGGTGACGAGGTCGTAACCGGCGTCGGCCATATCTTCGATCGGGGTGGCGCGATAGTCGATGGCAAGATGCTGGCCCTGCGCATGGGCGGCGGCGGCGGCGATATTCTCCGGCGCTGCGTCGAGGCCGGTGACGGTGGCGCCAAGGCGCGCCAGTGGCTCCGTAAGCAGTCCCGCACCGCAGCCGACGTCGAGCGCGCGCTTGCCGTCGAGCGGGCGGAAGGCCTGTTCCCTGCCGGGCCAGTGCCGGTCGATCGCGCTACGGATATAGCGCAGTCGCACGGGGTTCAGCTTGTGCAGCATCGCGCTGGAGCCATTGGGATCCCACCATTCGGCAGCCATGGCTCCGAAATGGGCGGCTTCCTTCGGGTCGATCGTCGCGGTGGTGTCTGTCATCATGCCCCTGTTTTATCAGCCCTGACGTCGGAGGCAAATGCGCCTATGTCTTTGAGGCTGCTCAGGCAGCCGCTTTAGGCGACTACCTTGCGGCGAAACGCGCAGCAGGATTGCTTGCCATATCCGCCGCGGCTGCTAATAGGAGCGCCGTTTTGACCCTTTGGGACATTTTGTTTCACAAACTAGGATAGGTTCGACAAGCAAATGGCGCGCATCGTGATGAAATTCGGCGGCACCTCCATGGCGGGGATGGAGCGAATTCGCAACGTGGCCGCGCGTGTCAAACATGTCGTCGAACAGGGCCATGAAGTCGCGGTCGTCGTGTCGGCCATGGCGGGCGAGACGGACCGGCTGGTCGGTTTCTGCAAGGAAGCATCGCCGCTCTACGACCCGGCGGAATATGACGTCGTCGTGGCATCCGGCGAGCAGGTGACGAGCGGCCTCCTCGCCATGACGCTGAAGTCGATGGGCGTGGACGCGCGCAGCTGGCTTGGCTGGCAGATGCCGATCCGCACGACCGAAGCCCATGCCAAGGCACGGGTCGAGAAGATCGACACCGGCGCGCTGCTGGCGGAAATGGCGTCTGGCCAGGTCGCGGTTATCCCCGGTTTCCAGGGCATGATGGCCGATGGCCGCGTATCGACGCTGGGTCGTGGCGGTTCGGATACGTCGGCGGTGGCGGTGGCGGCGGCGGTCAAGGCCGATCGCTGCGACATCTATACCGACGTCGATGGCGTCTACACCACCGACCCGCGCATTGTGGCGCGCGCGCGCAAGCTGGACCTCGTCACCTATGAGGAGATGCTGGAACTGGCCTCGGTCGGCGCCAAGGTGCTCCAGACCCGTTCGGTCGGCCTCGCCATGAAGGAAGGCGTCGTCGTGCAGGTGCTCTCTTCCTTCGATGATCCCACCCAGGACGACCTCCCCGGCACGCTGATCGTGAGCGACGAGGAACTGGAAGCCAAGCTCAAGGAAAGCAAGATGGAACGTCAGCTCATCACCGGCATCGCCCATGACAAGAATGAGGCGAAGATCATCGTCACCCGCGTGCCCGACAAGCCGGGCGCGGTCGCCAGCATCTTCGGCCCGCTGGCCGACGCGGCGATCAACGTCGACATGATCATCCAGAATGACAGCAAGGAGAAGGAAGAGACGGACGTCACCTTCACCGTACCGCGCGCGGACCTGGCCCGCAGCGTCGACCTGCTGGAAGCGCACAAGGACAAGATCGGTTTCCGCCGCATCATCACCGATGTCGAGGTCGCAAAGATCAGCGTCGTGGGCGTGGGCATGCGCAGTCATGCCGGCGTCGCAGCGACCATGTTCAAGACGCTGGCCGAACGCGGCATCAATATCGAGGCGATCTCCACCAGCGAGATCAAGGTTTCGGTGCTGATCGACGAGGACGAAACCGAACTGGCGGTGCGTGTGCTGCACACCGCCTACGGCCTGGATGCGCCTGCCGCTTGATTTTTTGCCTCTCCCCGGTCAGGGGAGATAGGAAGACGGCAGGGTGCGCCTATCGTGCCCTGCCATCAACCTCTTCCCGGCAGGGAAGGGGCTTTTTTGATTCTTGAAGGCTTACGACAGATGACCACCGCCAAACTCGCTTCCCTGATGGCCCGCGGCACCGAATTCCTGGGTTGCGAGACCGCGATCCTGTGCGGCGCGATGAGCTGGGTTTCGGAGCGGCATTTGGTGTCGGCCATTTCCAACGCAGGCGGCTTCGGCGTGATCGCCTGTGGCGCGATGACGCCCGAACTGCTGGATGCGGAAATCGTGGCGACCAAGGCGCTGACCGACAAGCCGTTCGGCGTCAACCTCATCACCATGCACCCGCTGCTGTTCGACCTGATCGACGTGTGCGCGAAGCATGACATCAGCCATGTCGTGCTGGCCGGCGGCCTGCCGCCCAAAGGCAGCATCGAGGCGATCAAGCAGAAGGGCGCCAAGCTGATCTGCTTCGCCCCGGCGCTGGCGCTGGCGAAGAAGCTGGTGCGATCGGGCGTCGATGCGCTGGTGGTGGAAGGCATGGAAGCGGGCGGCCATATCGGCCCGGTTGCGACCAGCGTGCTGGCGCAGGAAATCCTGCCTGAGATGACGGAACAGGTTCCGGTCTTCGTGGCGGGCGGCATCGGCCGGGGCGAGGCGATCGCCGCCTATCTGGAAATGGGCGCGGCGGGTGTGCAGCTCGGCACCCGCTTCGCCTGTGCGAGCGAGAGCATCGCCCATCCCAGTTTCAAGAAGGCCTTCTTCCGCGCCTCGGCGCGCGACGCGATCGCCAGCGTGCAGATCGATCCGCGCCTGCCGGTCATCCCCGTCCGCGCGCTCAAAAATGCCGGGACGGAAGCCTTCACGGCGAAGCAGCGCGAAGTCGCCAACCTGCTGGACAGCGGTGCGGTCGATATGGGCGAGGCGCAGCTTCAGATCGAACATTATTGGGCCGGCGCGCTGCGCAAGGCGGTGATCGACGGCGATGTCGAAGGGGGGTCGCTGATGGCGGGCCAGTCGGTCGGCATGGTGACGAAGGAAGAGCCGGTCGCCGACATCATCGCCCAGTTGATGGACGAAGCGGCCAGCGCGCTGGAACGGCGCGCCGCCTGAAGGGTTGCGGTGAACGGAGCATAAGGCATAGGTTCCCCCCCGACCCTTTTTGCGCGGCATGACCGGGCATATCGTTTTTCGGAGAGTTTGATGTCCGCAACGCGCCGATTTTATGGGCGAATTTCCCTTGTGTCGCTGGCGGTGCTGGCGGCCTGTTCGACGCCGAAGCCGCCACCGCCGCCGCCTGCTCCGCCGCCGCCGGTGGTACCGACCATCCGCCCGATGCCGCCCAGCAATGCGGCCGAGGGGATGAGCCTGCCGACCAAGGATGAGGAGGGCGACTATCTGACGCCCAATCGCAAGGTGACGTCGAACACGGCGCTGTGGCATGTGCGCATGGCGCTGAACGTAGCGGCGCTCAATTGCGAGAAATATGGCACGACCGCGCGCAACCAGTATAATCAGATACTGACCGTGCATAAGGTGGTGCTGACGGATGCCAACGCCGCCGTCGATCGTAACTACAAGGTCGCTTACGGCCGGGCGGGCGTGGGTTCGCGCGAGCAGCTCAACACCATCGTCTATAATTTCTTCGCCCTGCCGCCGGTGATCAAGAGCTTCTGCCCGGTGGCGACCGCCGTGGGCGCCAAGATATTGGCGATGCCGTCCGGCGCGCTGCTGGCCAACGCACCTGCATTGCTGAAGGAACTGGAAAAGCCA
Source organism: Sphingobium sp. (assembly GCF_035511395.1). Lineage (GTDB taxonomy): Bacteria > Pseudomonadota > Alphaproteobacteria > Sphingomonadales > Sphingomonadaceae > Sphingobium. The sequence goes on along the minus strand of NZ_DATKFP010000235.1, from coordinate 77,685 downwards.
TATCAGGAATTTTACGCGGCCTATGCGGATTATCTTCGCCGCCTGGCCGAATGGCAGTCGCGCTTCGGCGCTACGGTGACGGTCGTGGTGTCACCGACGCCGCTGCCGCCGCCGCCGGTCCCGCCAGGCGAGGCGCCGCCGCCCGCCGGATGGTCGCCCAGCTATAGCAGCGCGCTGGAAAAGGCCGCGCCGGTGCCGGCCGATGCGGCTGCGGGCGCGACCGTGCCTGCGCCCACGCTGTCCGGCCCGCCGGCGGTGACGCGGACCCAGCCGGTTCGGCCAGTAGCGCCCGCGGGGCCGGCTGCGTCGACGCCTGCGGGGCCGACCTTGCCGGTTCAGCCGCTGCCGGCTCCGGTGGAGTAAGACGGAAGAGCGTTCAGTCGCGCGCGTCGAAGGCGGTGCGTGCGGCTTCCACCGTTTCCAGATTGCGTTCGGCCCAGACCCAGACGCCGCAGAAGGCTGCGCTGAGGCTGTTGCCGAGCGGGGTCAGCGCATAGTCGACGCGCGGCGGCACGACCGGGTGGACGGTGCGGGTCAGCAGTCCGTCGCGCTCCATCTGGCGCAGCGTCTGGGTCAGCATCTTCTGGCTGATACCCTCCACCTGCCGGCCGATCTCGGTGAAGCGCAGCAGGCCCTTCTCCTCCAGCAGTTCCAGCACCAGCAGCGTCCATTTGTCGGCGATGCGGCCGATCAGATCGTTTACGAGTCGCTCGACCCGCGGGTCGAGCTCGGCGGGCGGTTCCGTCGCCAGATAGTGTTCGGCCTGCGCGATATCGTCGGCGTGGAAGCGATTTTCGAGCGGATTTGCCATTTCTTACCTTTGGGTGACTACGGCACTTCTCGGTGCCTACTTTCCAAAAGAGAGTATAGGCGTAAATTGGGACAGAAGCCAATTCAAAGGAGCTGACCCATGCAAAGTTCAGGCAATACCATCCTCATCACCGGCGGCGGTTCGGGCATCGGCGCGGCGCTGGCGCATGAATTTCATGCGGCGGGCAATCAGGTCATCATCGCCGGGCGTCGTCAGGCGGCGCTGGACGTGGTCGTGGCCGACAATCCCGGCATGGCGGCGATGACGCTCGACATGGAAGACCCGGCGGCGATCCAGGATTTTGCGGAAAAGCTGGTGACGGATTTCCCGGCTCTCAACGCCGTGCTGCTCAATGCGGGCATCATGGTGGCGGAGGAGAAGATCGACCTCGCCATCGCGGAGGCGACGATCGCGACCAACCTGCTTGGCCCGATCCGGCTGGCACATGCGCTGCTGCCGCATCTGGAGACGCAGCCGGCCGCGACCATCCTGACCGTGTCGTCGGGCCTTGCCTTCGTGCCGCTGGCGGCGACGCCGACCTATTGCGCGACCAAGGCGGCGATTCACAGCTGGTCCATATCCATGCGTGAGCAACTGAAGGCGACCGGCGTGGATGTGGTCGAGATCGTGCCGCCGGGGGTGCAGACCGACCTGATGCCAGGCCATGCCGAAAATGCGCAGATGATGCCGCTCGCGGATTTCATCAGCGAGACGATGGGCCTGTTGCGGCAGCAGCCTACTCCGGCGGAGATCCATGTCGAGCGCGTGAAATTCCTGAGTGAAGCCACGAAGCGCGGCGAGTTCGCGCAGGTGTTCAAGATGCTCAATCAGCATTGATGTCTGTGCTCCTGCGAAAGCAGGAACACAGATTCCGGGCCGCGCGTCCAATCCTGGGCTCCTGCTTTCGCAGGAGCACGGCGGCTTGTAGCCTTGCCTCTTGAATGGGACCGGCCTATCTGGTCCCCAGCAAGCGAGGCCACGTCCTCCTCCGCATCTGCGGGTATAAGTCCGGGACGGCCCGGCTCTCTCGGGACCGCTCGACATTCAACCCATGCGGGCCTGCAAAACGCGCTGTTCTGCGCGTCGGTGCTTACGGACCTGTGGTCCGCTGCGCGCCGATGCTCGAACATCATGTTTTTCGGCTCCCCCTGGCCTGAATGTCGAATGATCCCGGTATCAGGAGAGCCGCCATGGCTTGGGTTTCGCTGTTTTTTGCCGGTCTGCTGGAAATCGTCTGGGCCTTTGCGATGAAGCAATCGGAAGGCTTCACGCGGCTGGTCCCCAGCCTCATCACCTTGGGCGCGATGGTCGCCAGTTTCGGGCTGCTGTCGCTGGCGATGCGCAGCCTGCCGCTGGGGACAGCCTATATGATCTGGACCGGGATCGGCGCGCTGGGCGCGTTTGCGGTCGGTGTCGCTTTCCTCGGCGAGGCGATCAGCCCCGCGCGGCTGGTCGCGGCGGGGCTGATCCTGGCGGGGCTGGTGCTCATGAAGCTGTCGGCCCAAAGCTGACTAGGGACCATTGACCATGTCGGGCGCCTTGGGGGGCAGGGGGAAGAGGGTGGCAAAGCGGTCGGCCATCGCCCTGTCCCCCTCGACCGCCAGCGCGCCCGACATGTCGGCATAGCGCGCGCCGCCATAGAGGACGGCGACCAGTGCATTCTGGTCGCCACTGATAATCGTGTCCGCGCCCGCCGCTTCGCCCCGGTCGATCAGGAAATCGCCATCTTTGAGCGTCGCGCGAAATTCCTCCTCGCCGAAGCGGAAGCCGAGCGTGACATCCAGGTCGCCGATACGGCTGCGGTCGATCATGGTGCGCATCGACAGGATGACCGACACCTGGCTCATCGGCTTGCCCGGCTCCATCGTGGGCGATCGGCAGGCCCAGCGGCCCAGCACCTGAAACAATATCTCCGACTCGCGGCCCCAGTCGGTCAGTTCGTAGATCTGGCTGGCGGCGGGCGGAGGCAGCCGACGACGGATGAGGATGCTGGACGCCTCCAGTTCCTCCAGCCTTTGCGTCAGCACGTTGGCGCTGATTCCGGGCAGGCCGGCGCGCAGGTCGGTGAAGCGCTTGGGACCGAGCATCAGTTCGCGCATGATCGGCATCGCCCAGCGATCCCCGATGATATCCAGCGCATGGGCGACGGCGCATCCGTCCTGATAGGCTCTTTTTCGACTCTGCTGACTCATTGGTTATCTTTTCTAACTTAACTGTTGCATAAGATAATATGTAAGTTCACAAAGTGCAAGTCGGTGAGTCGCCTGGAGGAGAGAGGGCGCTGCCGAACCATAAAATCCTGAGGAGAAGTGTGATGTCGAACGAACCCGCTCCGAAGATGATTTTCGTCAACCTGCCCGTCAGCGACTTGCCTGCCGCCATCGCCTTCTATGAAGCGGTCGGCGGCGTGCGGAACGATGATTTCGCCGATGACAGTGCGCAGATGATCCGTTTTTCGGACGTGATCCATGTGATGCTGCTGACCCATGAGCGGTTCCGGAGCTTCACCCCGCGCAAGATTCCCGATGCCCATGAAACCGCACAGGTGCTGCTGTGTTTGAGTGAGACGAGCCGCGATGCGGTCGATGATGTGGTAGGCCGGGCGCTGGCGTCGGGCGGCACCGAACCCAATCCGAAACAGGATCATGGCTTCATGTATGGCCGCAATTTCGCGGATCTCGATGGCCATATCTGGGAAGTGATGTGGATGGACATGGAGGCCGCAATGGCGGCCGGTCAAGCGGCCGAAGCCTGAACGAACAGAAGAGGAGAGAGATGATGGCCTATATGGATGGTTTCGTGATCCCGGTGCCCAAGGGCAACAAGGAACGCTACAAGGAGGTCGCCGCCTTTGCCGCGCCGATCTTCATCGAGCATGGCGCGCTGCGCGTCGTGGAATGCTGGGGCAACGATATCAAGATCGGCAAGGTCAACGATTTCCGCACCGCCGTGATCGCGGAGGATGATGAGGAGGTCGTCTTTTCCTGGATCGAATGGCCCGACAAGGAAACGCGCGACGCCGGCGCCGAGAAGGTGATGAAGGATGAGCGCATGCAGCCCAAGGAGGGCGAGGAAATGCCCTTCATCGGCGCGCGGCTGATCTATGGCGGGTTCGAGGTGCTGCTCGACGCGAAGGCTTGAGCGGATCTGCCTAGAAGAGCGTGCTCCTGCGTTCGCAGGAGCACGGTGCTCGATCTTTTATGTTCAGGAGAAAGACGATGACCGATTTTTCCGGCAAATTCTTCTGGTATGAACTGATGACCAGCGATCCCAAGGCGGCGCTGGCTTTCTATGGCGATGTCGTCGGATGGACCAGCGCGCCCTTTGGCGGCGAGCGGACCGACGATCCCTATAATGTCGTGTCCGGCAGCGCCGGTCCGCTGGGCGGCGTGATGGCTATTCCGGCCGAGGCGAAGGATTGCGGCATGACCCCCTGGTGGGGCGGCTATGTCGGGTCGAACGATGTCGACGCCGATGCCGAGCGGCTCACCGCGGCCGGTGGCAGCGTGAAGCGGCCGCCGGAGGATATTCCGGGCGTCGGGCGCTTTGCGGTTATGGCCGATCCGGGCGGCGCGATCTTCATGCTGCTCAAAGGCTCCAGCCCAGACGGGATGGAGGCGCCGACCCGCATGCCGATGGGGCATGTCAGCTGGCATGAACTGTATGCCGGGGATTTCGAGAAGGATCTGGCCTTCTACACCGGGCAGTTCGGCTGGACGAGGGGCGAGGCCATGGATATGGGCGAGATGGGCAGTTACCAGCTCGTCTCGCAGACCGGGGCGACCGATTTTCAGGGCATGACGGGCGGGATCATGCCGCGTCCCGAACAGATGCCCATGCCTGCCTGGCTCTTCTACTTCACCGTCGGCGATATCGACGCGGCGGTCGAACGGGTGACGGCCGGTGGCGGCACGGTGCTGCAAGGGCCGATGGAAGTGCCCGGCGGCGCGTGGATCATCCAGGCGAGCGATCCGCAGGGCGCGATGTTCGCGCTGGTCGGCAGCAAGGAAACAGCGTGATGAGCAAGATATCACCCTGCCTCTGGTTCGACGGTCAGGCCGAGGAAGCGGCGCGTTTCTATGTGTCGGTGTTTGGCGGGTCGGTGGACCATGTCAGCTATTATCCGGAGGAAAATCCATCGCCTTCGCCCTTGCCGGGCGGGAGCGTGCTGCTGGTCGAGTTCACCCTGTTCGGACAGGGCTATCAGGCCTTGAACGGCGGTCCTCAGTTCACGTTCGATGAGGCGATCTCGCTGTCGGTGGCTTGCGAGGATCAGGCAGAGCTGGACCGCTATTTCGACGTGCTGACCGCCGATGGCGGCAAGGACGGACCGTGCGGCTGGGTGACGGACAAATATGGCCTGTCCTGGCAGCTGGTGACGCGGCAGATCATGGCCAATTACCAGACCGACGACAAGGAAGGTATCGCCCGCATGATGCAGGTGATGATGACGATGCGGAAGCTGGACACCGCCGCGATGCAGGCGGCTTTTGAAGGGAAGACGGCATGAGCAGCGCCGAGCATGAACTGACCGTCACCTGCCATATCGCCGCGCCGCGGGAGATATGCTGGAAGGTGTGGACCGACCTGAAGGACGAATGGTTCTGTCCCAAGCCCTGGCGTGCCGAGGTGATCGAGGAGGATCTGCGCCCCGGCGGGCGCAGCGCGGTGCAGATGTTCGGTCCCAATGGCGAGGAGACCGGGCCGATGGAGGGCGTGTTCCTAGAGGTGGTGCCGGGCGAGCGGGTGGTGACGACCGATGCCTATGCTTCGGGCTGGATTCCGCAGACGGCGTTCATGACCGCGATCTGGAGCTTCGCCGACGAGGGTGAGGGGACGCGCTTCACCGCGACGGCGCGGCACTGGGATGCCGACGCCAAGGCGCGGCATGAGGAAATGGGTTTCCATCCCGGCTGGGACCAGATGGCCGAGCAGTTCAAGGCGCTGAGCGAGACGTCGGCGGCGAGTGCCTGACAGGGCGGCATCAGCGTCATCCCGGCGTGGGCCGGGATGACGTTTTGCAACAGCAGGCCTATTTCGCCCTCGCCACTTCCACCGCGTAGATGGCGGGCTTGCCCTCGATATTGCTGCGATAGACCAGCCATTTGCCGTCGGGCGTGAAATGCTGGTTGGGTTCGAGCGTATAGTCGTGCTGCGACAGGTCGGCGAGGCGTTCGGTGTCCAGCGTGCCGGTCGCGATCAGCCGGTCACCGTCCAGCGTCGTGCGGGCGCGGGGGCTGTCGTCGGGGCGGGGGTGGAACAGGCTGATATATTTGCCGTCATTGCCGCCGTCGCCGGAGAAGGTCCGGCCGTCCGGCGATGAACTGAAATGATAGCTGCCCTGATCGGGACGCAGCGCATACCAGCGGCGCGCGCCGCTCACCACATCATGGCTCGCCAGCCAGCGTCCGCCCTGCGGCTGGATCAGGTCGTACCAGAGGGTGCGGCCGTCGGGCGCCCAATATTCGTGACCGGCAATCTCGCCCTGGAAGCTGCGCTGGTGAACCTTCGTCTTCGCACTGCCGTCGGTGCGGATGGTCCAGATGCGGTCGACCTGCTGCCACGGTCCTTCATGGCAATACATCAGCAGGGTCGGGTCGGTCGGCGAGAACTGGACATGGTTGAGCCAGTCCTTCGAGCGGGTGATGCTGCGGCGCTCTCCGGTGCGGATGTCGATGCTGAAGATTTCCATCGGCACGCCAGCGGCGAGGCGGGCATCCATCCATTGCGCCTTGGCCTCCGCGAAGGAGAGGGGGCGGCCGTCCGGGCCGGTGCCGCTGTAGCCGGGCGATCCCGTCTTCGGATCGCGCTTGCCCTGCGCGGCGATGGCGGGCGGGGGCGGCTCCAACTCGTAATGGCCCGCGAGCAGGCTGTCGTCGGCGTTGATCGCTTCGATCCGGCCGCCGGGCAGGTCGGCGATCCGGCGGCGCTTGCCGGTGTCGAGATTGACCGACCAGATTACGGACGGGCCTTCATTTTCGATGCCGCCGGTCGGGTTGGTGGTGTAATAGGCGGTCGCCGTGCGGTTGCCGACGAAGAGCAGCCGGTCGACCTTTTCCTTCAGCACCAGACGGGTGGTCCAACTGTCGACGTCGGCGACACGGATACCCTCCGGCGTCAGATAGACCATGCGCTTTCCATCGGGCGTGAAGGGATTGTAGTTGAAATAGAGGCCGTAATTGCCGGGCCGGTCATCGACCCGAACGATGCGATGGCCGGTGGTTGCGTCGGTCCATTCGCGGGCAGGCGTGCTGGGCGCCGCGGCGGCCAGCAGAAAAGGCGCGAACAGTCCCAGCCCGATGAACCTGCTCCGCATATTCTTCTCCTCTCACCTTTTGGATCATAAATCCATATATCGGAATATTCAGGCATTCCAATGGTGTTTGGCAGGTGGGCTCATCGAGCGAGTCGGATGAAGACATGCGGCGAGCCGAGCTGTATCAGATCGATAAGGCAGCGAAACAATATTTTATATAGTCTGGATTCCGGATAGTTAACGTTCCAAAAATAATATATCTTTGTCATTTTAGTTCAACTTTGATAGTGCGGCGGTCCATGGTGGTGGGTCGCCCGCCATGGACTTTCGACCGCGAGCGGGCCGACTAGACGCCGCAGACTGCGCCAGCCCTCACGCAACCGGCCGATCATCCTCAGGCGGGAGATCGAACATGAAATGGATCACATTAGCGCTCATGTCGTCCGTTCTGGCCATGGTGCCCTTCAGCGGGGCGGCAGGAAAAGGGCAGGATACGGAAATCAACGTTACGGCGCAGCAGAGATCGCTGACCGACTGGACCGTGCGCACAGGCCAGATGTTGTCGCAGAAACTGCAATATCCAACCTTCCTCGGCGATGTGCGAGAGGGCGTCGTGGCGGTCAAGTTCAGGTGCAGTGACAGTGGGACGCCGACCGATGTCGCGCTGCTGAAATCTTCGGGTTCCGTGCAACTGGACCGGGCGGCCATGCGCGGCGTGTCGAAGATCAGAACGCTGCATCCGCTGCCGTCAGGACTGGCACCATCTCAGAAATATGTCGCGACTGTTCTCTTCGCCAAGAATGAGAGCAGCTATATCCGGCAGATCCGCAAGCTGGAAAGCGATCAGCGGGACGGCAACAAATGGTTCGATGGCCGTCAGACGATGGCAATCAACCTGCTGGATGACAATGACAGGATCGTCGCCCTGAATTGAAGGTCGCACTGAAAGCCGCCTTCATGCGGCGATAAAAAGGCGTCCGGCTGGCCCGGACGCCTTTTTTATTGCGGTCAATCGGCCTTGTTCCAGGCGGCCACCTTCGCCTTCGTGTCGGTCAGCATCGCGTCGAGCGCGGCGCGGTCATAGGCTTTGCCGCGCATCACGACCGTGGCGATGGCGCGGGTGGCTTCGATATCCTCAAGCGGATTGCGGTCGAGCAGGACGAGGTCGGCGGCCTTGCCGGCTTCGACGCTGCCATAACGGTCGAGCTGGCCGAACCAGGCGGGGCCGGCGCGGGTGGCAGCGGACAGCGCCTGCGCGGGCGAAAGGCCTTCCTTCACGAACAGTGAGAGTTCGTCATGCAGGCCGATGCCGGGATAGTTGAAGCTGTTGAGGAAGCCCGCATCGGTGCCGGCGATGATGGTCACGCCCGCCTTTTGCAGCAGCGGCAAGATGGCGGCCATGCGCTCGAAATGCGCATGACGGGCGGTGATGGCGGCCGCGTCGACCTGGGCCGCGCGCTGGATGCGCCAGTCATAGGTCTTGCGCAGCTTCGGGCCGATATAGGCGAGATAGGGATCGTTCGCATGATCGTCGCGATCGAGATAGCTGATGATGCGGCTGCCGTTAAGGGTAGGGGTTACGAACACGTGCTTGCCCGCGAAATTGCGATAGGCGGCCATGGCGGTGTCGGTATCGAAACCGGCGTCGAGGCGGCGATTGGCCTCCGCCCGGTCGATGCGACCGGCGGCGAAATCGGCGGCGATGACGGCCTCATCCTTCACGCCTGCCTTGTAGGCATAGTCGAGATGCTCGATCGAACTGATGCCCGCATCCACTGCCTGTCTAACGGTCAGCGCCATCGGGATATGACCCGAACTGCGCAGGCCATGCGCCTTCGCTTGCGACACGGCGTAGAGGAACAGGTCGGGCTTGAGCGTGCTGTCGGTGATTTTCACGAAGTCGACATGGTCGCGTTGTTGTAGTCGGGTGATGGCGGCATCGACATCGGCCTTGCTGCCGACCTCGATCGTGCCCTTCCATACCGGGGCGATCCCCTCGATCTTCGCGCCGGAGGACAGGAGGCGCGGGCCGAACAGGCTGCCGCTGGTAATCTCGCTGCGCCAGCCGAGCACGGTGTCGGGCAGGTCGCCCGAACAGTCGCGGATCGTGGTGATGCCATGGGCGACATAGAGAGGGAGGAGCGCCTTGTTTTCCTCGATCAGGTCCGGGCCGCCGCCGAAATGGACGTGCATGTCCCAGAGCGCGGGGATGAGGAAGCGGCCCTTGCCCTCAATGGAGCCGCCGGTGCGCCAGGCCTTTGCGATCGCCTTGTCCGGGCCGACCGCGACGATATCCGCGCCGCGCCAGACCACGGCCTGGTCGGCGTTGGTTCTGCCATGCTCGACGTCGATGACGGAGACGTGGCGGATTATCATGTCCCCCTGCTGCGGGGCGGCGAGTGCCGGGTACGAAAGCAGCGCCATGAAAGGCAGGGTGGTGGCCAGCAGTCTCTTCATCGTCGGTCCGCGCTCCAGAGAGGAAAGGCGAGATTTTAAGGGATCGGCGATCATGCGCAAATTAGATGTTGGAATGCATATAATTCATATTGATAATGATCTCCATGTTCGATCCCCGTCTGCTGCGCAGCTTCGTCGCCATTGCCGACAGCGGCAATTTCACCCGCGCGGCCGAGCGGCTGAACATGACCCAGTCGACGATCAGTCAGCAACTGGGCCGGCTGGAGGAGATGGCGGGCCATGCGCTGGTCGACCGGTCGGCGCGGCCGGTATGCCTGACCGCCATGGGCGAGCGGCTGATCGGCCATGCGCGGCGGATCTTGCTGCTCAACGAGGATGCGGCGCTGCTGCTGCGCGATCCCGCAGGGACGGCGGCGATCTCGATCGGCCTGCCGGAGGATCTGGCGACGGACGCAATGGCTGAGGCCTTTGCCGGCTTCGCGCGGACGCACCGCCATATCCGGCTGGACGCGACGACAGGGCTGAGCCGCGATCTGGCGCAACGCTATCGGCAGGGCGAGTTCGATATCGTCATCGTCAAGGAAGCGGTGGCAGGGCCGGATTGCCGTGCGACCTTCGCCGAGCCGCTGGGCTGGTTCGAGGCGGCGGGCGGCCGGATGATGGAGGCGATGGAGGCCGACGCGCTGTCGCTGGTCTGCTTTCCGGCAGGCGGCCTCTATCGCGACCAGATGTTCGCGCAACTGGAGCGGGAGGGGCGACGCTGGTTCATCGCCTTTTCGGGGAGCAGCCTGCAAAGCGTGGTCGCTGCGGTCGCGGCCGGTGTGGGCGTGTCGCTGCTGCCGCTGGCGGGGGTGGGCAGCGCGGCGGTGACGCGGCGGTCCGATCTGGGTGCGGTCGAGCCGATGCTGGTGTCGCTCTATGCGCGGGAAGGCGATGGGCCGCTCGCCGCACTGGGGCGGGCGATGGTCGCGGTGCTGGCAGCGCGGGCCGGCACGCCGCCAATCAATATCGTTGAAAAGGCGAAATAAATTGCGCATCTCGCACGCATGAGCAGCAAATTTTCCCTCGCCCGCATCATGATGCCGATCGGTGCCATCCTGCCCACACCCGCCGTCGCACAGGAGGCGCCTGACTTTTTCGGCGCAGCCCTGTGCCAGCCGCCCTATTCGACCGGCAGCGCGACGGCGCTCTATGAAGCGGCCGAAAAGATCGCCAAGGCCGATACATCCATCCTCGGTGCGGCGATTTATCCGCTGCCCAGGCCGATCGAGCGGGACGGCTTCGTGGCGAAGGCGGTGTTGTTCGCCGGCATGTCCGTCGGCGTGCTGCTGGAGGGCGAGGTCGCGGTGGAGGCGGCGAAGCGCTACGGCCTCAGCGCGGAGAAGAGCCGCCTGCTCGGCGCGTCGAGCCTCGGCTTTGCGCGGCAGCTTGGCGAGGAGCAGCAGGGGATGCGGGAGATGGGGCTGATCTCGATCGTCGCGCGGCAGGGACCGGCGATGGCGGGGCAGACCCTGCTCGCCTGCGAGTTCGTGTCGCATGAGGACCGACAGGCGCTGGAAAGCCTGGAAGCAGAAACGCCCTGACGGAAAAGGGCGCCCGGTTGTCCGGACGCCCTTCCTGCTGGGAAATGTAACTCTGATTTACGCCTTGTAGACCTTGTCCACGGCGGCGCGGAACTTGGCCATGTCTTCGGCGGACCCCACGGTCACGCGCGAGACATTGGGCCAGATCGGCCAGTTGCGCCCGATCTGCACCTTTTCCGGCGTGGCGAGTAGCGCGGCCTGCATGTCCTTGGCCGGCTTTTTCCAGTTGACCATGAACATGTTGGCCTGGCTGCCCGACTGGACTTCAAGCCCCTTCTTGGCGAGCCATGCGATGGTTTCCTCGCGGTTGGCGATCATTTCCTCGCGGCGGGCCTTGATGAGCGCGGCTTCGGTGTAGACCGCGTTGCCGCAGGCCATGGCGGTGATCGACAGGCCTCCGGCGGTCGGGTTGAACAGATTGACCCGCTTCTGGAGTTCCGGATCGGCGAAGGTGAGGCCGAGGCGGACGCCCGCCATGCCGAACAGCTTCGAGAAGGTCCGCATGACGATCAGGTCCTTGCGGCCCGCCACCAGCTTCGCCGCGCTCGGCGCTTCGGAGAAGTGGATATAGGCTTCGTCGACCAGCAGGATGCTGTCGGCCGGCTTGTTGGCCAGCAGCCATTCGATGTCGGCCAGCGGCGTGACGGTGCCTGTCGGGTTGTTTGGCGTGCAGATATAATAGAGGCCTGCATTCGGATTGGCGGCCAGCATCGCCTTCACGTCATGGCCCTTGCCGATCGCCTGCGGCGCCTTGGCGATGGGGGCCTTCAGATAATCGGCGGTGCGCCAGGCGGATTCGAACGTCGGGTCGGCCGTGACCAGCCCCTTGGTTGGCGAGCAGAAGGCCGCGACGGTGCTGACGAGCGGGCCGCCCGAGCCGGGCCACAGCATCACATGGCTTTCGGGAATACCCTCCACCTTGGCTACCGTGGCGACCAGATCGCCCTTATAATTGTCGGGATCATACCAGTTGCCGAGCGAGGCGGCCTTGGCGGCGGCGTCGACGCCCGACGGGAAGGGGCCGGTCCAGCATTCGTTGGAACCGATGCGCACCGCGCCGGCGACGCCGCGTGCGGCCTGCTGCTGCGCATGGGCCGCCCCGCCCAGCAGCGAGCTGGCGGCGACGCCGGCGCCCAGCAATGCGGCAACCTCGCCCAGTTGGCGGCGCGAATAGCCGCGTTCGATCAGGTTTTCCCTGGCATCCTTGTTCAGCATCATGGTCATGTCGTCCGTCCCCGTTCCTGCAAACATGTCGGTCATGGGGAAAGACGAAGCGGCGACACATTTCCGCAATGTGCCGCCATGGATTTTGGGAATTTTCCTGCGGAAAATTAAGCGGCACCGGCCCACTCCCCCACCCGGCCACCTATATGATACTTCCGTTGGGTGGCCGGGTGGGGGAGTGGGCCGGTGCCGTCCTCACCATGCGCTGGCAGGCGCATGGTCAAAAAACATTTACGCTTTCCAGACCTTGTCCACGGCCGCGTTGAAGGCTTCCATTTCGGCCATCGAGCCGACCGATACGCGCGAGACGTTCGGCCAGATCGGCCAGTTGCGGCCGATCTGCACATTGGCGGCGAGGATCGCGGCCTGCATGTCCTTGGCGGGCTTGCCCCAGTCGACCATGAACATGTTGGCCTGGCTGCCTGGGATGACCTTGATGCCCTTCGCCTTCAGATGGCCGACCGACTTTTCGCGGGCGGCGTTCATTTCGGCGCGCCGCGCCTTGATGAGGTCGGCCTGCGCGACCGATACGGTGCCGCAGGCGACGGCCGTCATCGGCAGCATCGCCGTCACCTGCCCGCCGTCATAGCGCATCATCTTTTCCATGAGCTTGGGGCTGGCGAAGGTGAGGCCGAGGCGCATGCCCGCCATGCCGAACAGCTTCGAGAAGGTGCGCAGGATCAGCACGTCGTCGCGCGTGGCGGCGAACTTCGCGGCGTTGGGGCCGTCGACCCAGTGGATATAGGCTTCGTCGACGACCAGGATCGCATCCTTGGGCTTGTTGTTCGCCAGCCATTCGATGTCGGCGATCGGCGTGACGGTCCCGGTCGGGTTGTTGGGCGAGCAGATATAATAGACGCCCGCGTTGGGATCGGCCGCCAGCATCGCCTTCACGTCATGGCGATAGTCGGCGGTCAGCGGCACCTTCGTCACCTTGGCGCCGATCCAGGCGCCTGTGCGCCAGATGGCTTCGTAGGTCGGGTCGGCGGTGACGATGCCGCGCGTGGGCGAGGCGAAGCTGACCGCGACGCGATTCAGCGGGTCGGACGATCCTGGCCAGGCGGTGACGCGGTCGGCCGGGATGCCCTCGACCGAGGCGACGGCGTCGAACAGCTTCTGATGCTCATTGTCGGGTTCGTAGCGATTGCCTTCCGTCACCAGTTTGAAGGCGGCGTCGGCCGCGACGGGGAAGGGACCGGTCCAGCATTCGTTGGCACCGATGCGCACCGCGCCGGCGACGGCCTTTGCCGCCTGCTGCGCCGCTGCGCCGCCGATGTGGAGGGCGGCGGCGCCCGCACCCATCAGGGCGGCCACTTTCGCCATCTGGCGGCGCGAATAGCCGCGGTCGAGTAGATCCTGTTCGAATGCGCTGTCGGTCTGCGTCGCCATGGTCGCTTGTCTCCCTGCCGAGCCTTTCCCAAAGACTCTTCGCCGTGCTGGACGAATGTACAGAATGTTTCCGCCATGCAAATGCCTGTCAGCATCGGAATCCGCGCTTTTTCGCGCAACTATTTTGCGGATGAACCTTGGAAAACAGCCCCTGTATCTGTTAGCGCATTGATATGCCCAGCACCCCCGCCGCCGCCGCCCGTCAGATACTCATCCGCCTTCAGGAAGTGATGGCGTCGCGCACCAGCGCACAGGCCAAGCTGAACAAGGTGGTGGAGATTATCGGCGAGTCGCTGTCGAGCGAGGTATGCTCCATCTATCTGGTGCGCGAAGGCGTGCTGGAACTGTTTGCCACGCGCGGCCTGAAGCAGGAAGCGGTTCATGTTACCCGTATGGCGATGGGTGAGGGGCTGGTCGGCCTGATCGCCACCAATGTCGAGACGCTGAACCTGGACGAGGCGGCGGCGCATCCCGATTACAGCTATCGCCCGGAAACGGGTGAGGAGCTGTTCCACAGCTTTGCCGGCGTGCCGATCGTACGGCGCGAGCGCGCCATCGGCGTCCTGTGCGTGCAGCATGTGGAGCCGCGCAAATATGAAGAGGTCGAGATCGAGGCATTGCAGACGGTCGCCATGGTGCTGTCCGAACTGATCGCCAATGCCGAACTGGCCGATGACGGCCCGGCCGATGCCCGCGTGGCCGACACCGGCACGACCATGTTGCACGGATTGCAGCTGGTAATGGGCATGGCGCGCGGTCATGCGGTGTTTCACCAGCCGCGCATCCATGTCGAACATACTGTCGCGGAGGATACCGAGGCTGAGCGCGCGCGCGTGATTTCGGCCTTTACCAAGATGCGCGAGCAGATCGACCGCATGACCGGCGCGGCCGAGTTCGGCACTGAGGGCGAACATCAGGAGGTGCTCGAAACCTACAAGATGTTCGCCTATGACGAAGGCTGGATCCGGCGCATCAACGAGGCGATCGACAGCGGCCTGACCGCCGAGGCTGCCATCGAACGGGTGCAGCAGCGCACCCGGATGCGGATGCGTCAGATCGACGACGCGCTGCTACAGGATCGGATGCACGATCTGGAGGATATGGCCAATCGCCTGCTCCGTATCGTGTCGGGGCAACTGGGTACGGCGGCGACGATGGGCCTGCGGCAGGACGCGATCCTGATCGCGCGCAACCTGGGACCGGCGGAACTGCTGGAATATGACCGGCGGCGGTTGAAGGGCGTTATTCTCGAAGAAGGGTCACTGACCGCCCACGTCACCATCGTCGCGCGCGCGATGGGCGTGCCCGTGCTCGGGCGTGTGCGCGACGTACGCCATCAGCTCAATGAAGGCGACCTCATCCTGATGGACGTGGGCGAGAACAACCTGCTGATCCGCCCCAACGCGGACATGGAGGAGGCGTTCGAGAGCAAGCTGCATGTCACCCAGAAACGCCGCGCAGAATTTGCCGCGATGCGCGACCTGCCGTCGGTCTCGACCGATGGGCAGCGGGTCGAGCTGATGGTCAATGCGGGCCTTCGCGAAGATGCGCAGCAGCTCGACCTGGTGGGCGCGGACGGGATCGGCCTGTTCCGTACCGAATTCCAGTTCCTCGTGTCGGCCACCCTGCCGCAACGCGAGAAGCAGCAGCGGCTGTACAAGGATGTGCTGGATGCGGCGGGCGACCGGCCGGTCATCTTCCGCACCGTCGACATCGGCGGCGACAAGGCGCTGCCATACATGACGCGCGACGGGGACGAAGAGCTGGAGGACAATCCGGCGATGGGCTGGCGCGCGTTGCGGCTGGCGCTGGATCGCGATGGCCTGATGAAAGCGCAGGCGCGGGCGCTGCTGGAGGCGAGCGCGGGCAAGGTGCTGAACGTCATGTTCCCGATGGTGTCGGAACCGTGGGAGTATGAGGAGGCGCGAGCCCTGGTCGAGCGTCAGCGCGAATGGCTTCACGGGCAGAAGAAGAAGCTGCCGATCGCGGTAAAATATGGCGCTATGCTGGAAGTGCCCGCGCTGGCCGAGGTGCTGGATATATTGCTGCCCCGGATCGATTTCCTCTCGATCGGTACCAACGACCTGACCCAGTTCCTTTTCGCCGCCGATCGGGCGCATCCCAAGCTGGCGGAGCGGTATGACTGGCTGAGCATCGCGATCCTGCGCTTCCTCGACCGGGTGGTGCGGGCGTGCCAGACCTATCAGGTGCCGGTCGGGGTGTGTGGCGAGATGGGCGGGCGCACGCTGGAGGCGATGGCGCTGATCGGCCTGGGTATTCGTCGCCTGTCGATCACTCCGGCATCGGTCGGTCCGGTCAAGGCGATGATCCGAGCGGTCGATGCGAGCGAGCTGGAGGGGATGATGCGCGAATGGCTGGATGCCGGCGCGCGCGACATTCGCGAACGGCTCACCGCATGGGCGGTGGAACGGGACATAGAACTGAATTGAGCCACATCGGAGTCCTGCGGTTGCTGGTGGCTCTGATGGATCCGAAGTTCGTTCAACCTATTGGCAAAGGTCTGACGAACTTCGGTTTTGGAAGACCAGTGCGGCGTTGACAACGCACGTCCCGCAATGAGACAAGGCCGGCCAGTACAGGTCGCGGAGCAGCATGGCAGAAGAACCCGAAGTCGAAACCGGCGCGGCAGAGGCGCAGGATCAGCAATCCATGACGCCGGGCGCGAAGTTGCGTGCGGCGCGGGAAGCGCAGGGCCTGTCTATCCAGGATGTCGCGACCCGTACGCGCATCGCCCAGCGTCAGCTGGAGGCGGTGGAGCGTGACGATTATGCCGCGTTGCCCGGCATTCCCTATGCGGTCGGCTTCGCGCGCGCCTATGCCCGCACCGTTGGCGTCGACGAGGTGATGATCGCGGCCGAAGTGCGCAACGGCGTGCATGGGTCCGATCTGGGGGCCAGCCGCTATGAAGCGTTCGAGCCGGTCGATCCGGCGCGCGTGCCGTCGCGCGCCCTGGCCTGGACGGCGGCCGTTATCGTCATCCTGCTGATCGCCGGCTTCATGATCTGGCGCACGCAGATGTTTACCCCGCCCACCGGCGAGGAAATTGCCGCGCAGGAAGAGGCGAAGCCCGCCGCCGCCCGTCCGGCCGGTGCCGCGCCGGCGGCACCTGTGGTGCAGACGGTGGTCTTCACCGCTGTGGACGACGTCTGGCTGCGCATCACCGATGAGGCTGGCGAGCGGCTGAAGGATGGCCTGATGAAGAAGGGGGAAAGCTTCACCCTGCCGGCCAATGCCCGCAACCCGATGATCGTGACCGGCCGTCCGCAGGCGCTGAACGTCACCGTCGGTGGCAAGCCGATCCCGCCGCTTGGCGCGGCCGATCGCACCATTTCCGATGTGCCGGTGAGCGCCGAGGCGCTGCTGGCGCGGGGCGCCGCTGCCGGCGCAGCCGTGCCTGCGCCCGGACAGCCCGCCGCTGCGCAACCCGCCGGCGGCACGCCGGTGCCTGCCCCGGCGCAGCCCACACCTGCCGTGCCACAGACCGATGCGGCGGCCGCCAACTGACATGGCCGCCAGCGGCCGGTTGAAGGACGCGCTTTACCGCGCGGAATAACGGCCTATGGTTAAGGCACCTAATTTGTCGGGGATTATCATGCGTCACGCCTTTTTCGCGACCTCTGCTCTGGTAGGGGCCGCGCTGCTTTCGATCGCACCGCCGGTTGGCGCCCAGAGCGGTGGGGTCGAGTTGCGGGTCGATCGGCTGGAGAAGGAAATGCGCGCGGTGCAGCGCAAAGTCTTTCCCGCCGGCGCACCGCTCGAAGCCGAAATCACCCGCCCGACCACGCCCAGCGTCGCGCCGGGTACGCCTGCCAGCGCACCGATCGCGGACCTGACCGCGCGGGTGGGCGCGCTGGAATCGCAGCTCGCCTCCGTGACCGGGCAGGTCGAGGAGAATAGCTACAAGCTTCGCCAGCTGGAGGAGGCATTCAACAAATATAAGGTGGAAACCGACGCGCGTCTGGCTCAGCCCGAACCGGCCGTGTCCGCGACGCGCCCGATGGTGAACGTACCCGCCGAGCCTGGGGCTGCCGCCCCGCGTCCGGCTGCGCCCAGGCCCACAGCACCAGCTGCCGCGAGCGAGGAGCGCAAGGCCGCCGTCGCCGCGATCGAGCGACCCAATAGCGGCAATGCGGCAGAGGACGCCTATAGCTATGGCTTCCGCCTGTGGGATGCGAAATTCTATCCCGAGGCGCAGGGGCAGCTGAAGGCGACGGTCGACAAATATGGCGACGCATCCGTGGGTAGCCGAGCCGCCAACCTGTTGGGCCGCGCCTATCTGGACGATGGCAAGCCGGCACTGGCGTCGGTCGCCTTCTACGAGAATTACCAGAAGCGCCCGCGGGGCGACCGCGCCGCCGACAGTCTGACCTATCTGGGCGAAGCACTGATACAGCTCAAGAAGCCGGCCGACGCCTGCAAGGTCTATCAGGAACTGGAGCAGGTCTATGGATCGAGCCTGTCGGCCAGCCAGCGCGGCATGATGGACAAGGGCCGCACCAAGGCGAAGTGCAGCTGATCGAACCTCCAGGCCGGGCAGCGCTGGAAGCCCGGCTGATCGCGGCGGTGGAGGCGCTGGTCGGGGCTAACCCGGCCGCGCGTTTCGGTATCGCCGTGTCGGGCGGGCCGGACAGCATGGCCCTCCTATATCTGGCCGCTTGTGTTTTTCCGGGGCGGGTGTCCGCGGTCACGCTGGACCATGGGTTGCGCGCGGAGTCGGCGGCAGAGGCGGCGATGGTCGGGCGTTGGTGCGCTGATCATGACATCGATCACAGCATCCTGACGCCCGATGCGCCGGTGGCCGGCAATGTCCAGGCCTGGGCGCGGGGGCAGCGCTATGCCCGGATCGAGGCATGGCGCGCCGACCACGACATCGACTGGATCATGACCGCCCATCATGCCGACGACCAGCTCGAAACCATGGTGATGCGGCTCAATCGGGGATCTGGCGTCGGCGGACTGGCGGGCGTGCGGGTGCGGGCCGGGCGAGTGATCCGGCCGCTGCTGGGCGTGCGCAAGGCGGCGTTGCTGGCGCTGGCCGAGGCAGAAGGCCTGCCCCATGTCCATGACCCGTCCAATGCCGACCCGCGATACGATCGGGCGTCGATCCGGTCGGTTCTCGCGGGCGCGGACTGGCTGAATGCCGAGGCGAGCGCGCGAAGCGCGGCGGCGTTGGCGGAGGCGGAGGATGCACTGGAATGGAGTGTCGCTGATTTCGCCGCACGCCATGTGCGGGTTGAGGGCGGGGGCTATGCACTCAACCGGACCGACCTGCCGCGCGAATATCTGCGGCGGCTGGTTTTGCTGATGCTGGAGCGGGCGGCGCCCGACGCCTGGCCGCCGCGCGGCGATTCGCTCGATCGCGCCATCGCCGCCGCGGCGAAAGGCGAGCAGGCGAGTCTCGGCGCATGGTTGCTGAAGGGCGGGGCGGCCTGGACCTTGCTGCCCGCGCCGCCGCGTCGCTGATCGTTACGGAAAGGTTCCACGGCCGGGCGCGCGACTCTCACGGCTGGGCGCTTTGTTGCAGTGCAATGATGTTTTCTTAACGCCTGCCATGGTTAATCGCTCGCGATTTTTGCGGGGATAGTGACGAATATGGTGGAATTTGCGGCTTTGACCTACGGCCTGCTGGCAAGTGTGATCCTTTCGGCAGCCAAACGGAACCATCGGTTGATGCAGCCGCATCCGCCGCTGCTGCTGTATATGGGCTATCTTTTGTGCGGCCTGTCGGGCGGTGCGGCGATCGCGCTCGGCTATTTGGCGATCAGGACGATTTTTGGCAGCTGACAGCTGCGCGCATCCGCTTGCGATTTCATGGGCGTTCCCTATCTTGGCGGGTGAAAGAGAGTGATGATGAACGACGAGAAAGAGCCGCAGGGCAATCCCTGGATAAAGAGCGCGATGATCTGGGCCGGCGTCATCGTCGCCTTGTTGCTGTTCGTATCCATGTTCGACCGCCCGGTGGGCGCGACGGGCAGCGAGATCGCCTATTCCGAATTCCGCGCCAAGGTGCAGGAAGGGCAGGTGAAGGACGTCGCCATCGCACCGGACAAGATTTCCGGCACGCTGTCGAGCGGCCAGAAATTCTCGACCCTGCCTGTCGCCGATCCGGGTCTGACCGGCCTGCTGGACGATTATAACGTCAAATATTCGGGCCAGGCTGAAGCACAGCCGAGCTTCTGGATGATCCTGATCTACCAGTCGCTGCCGTTCCTGCTGATCCTGGGCATTGCCTTCTTCGTGCTGCGCCAGATGCAAAAGGGCGGCGGAGCGGGCGGTGCCATGGGCTTCGGCAAGTCCAAGGCCAAGCTGCTGACCGAAAAGCATGGCAAGGTGACGTTCGACGACGTTGCCGGCATCGACGAAGCGCGTGAGGAATTGCAGGAAATCGTCGAGTTTCTGAAAGATCCCACCAAGTTTGCGCGTCTGGGCGGCAAAATCCCCAAGGGCGCGCTGCTTGTTGGTTCGCCAGGTACAGGCAAGACGCTGCTCGCCCGTGCGATCGCGGGTGAGGCGGGCGTGCCCTTCTTCACCATTTCGGGTTCGGATTTTGTCGAGATGTTCGTCGGCGTCGGCGCAAGCCGCGTCCGCGACATGTTCGAACAGGCCAAGAAGAACGCGCCCTGCATCGTTTTCATCGACGAAATCGATGCGGTCGGCCGTCATCGCGGCGCGGGCCTGGGCAATGGCAATGACGAGCGCGAGCAGACGCTGAACCAGCTTCTCGTCGAGATGGACGGTTTCGAGGCGAATGAAGGCATCATCATCGTCGCGGCGACCAACCGCCCCGACGTGCTGGACCCTGCGCTGCTTCGTCCTGGTCGCTTCGACCGTCAGGTCGTAGTTCCGCGCCCCGATATCGATGGCCGCGAGAAGATCCTGGCCGTCCACATGAAGAAGGTGCCGCTGGCCCCCGACGTCAATCCGCGCACCATCGCGCGCGGCACGCCGGGCTTTTCCGGCGCTGACCTTGCCAACCTCGTCAACGAAGCCGCGCTGATGGCGGCCCGTCGCGGCAAGCGTTTGGTGGCCATGGACGAGTTCGAGGCGGCCAAGGACAAGGTCATGATGGGCAGCGAGCGCCGCTCCATGGTCATGACCGATGACGAGAAGAAGATGACCGCCTATCATGAGGCGGGCCATGCCATCGTCGCGGTCCATGAACCGGCGTCCGACCCGATCCACAAGGCGACGATCATCCCGCGCGGCCGCGCGCTGGGCATGGTGATGCGCCTGCCGGAGCGTGACAGCTACAGCTATCACCGCGACAAGATGCACGCGAACATGGCCGTCGCCATGGGCGGCCGCGTCGCCGAAGAGATCATCTTCGGCTATGACAAGGTGTCGAGCGGCGCGTCGGGCGACATCCAGTACGCCACCAAGCTGGCGCGCGACATGGTCACGCAATGGGGCATGTCCGACAAGCTGGGGCCGCTGCAATATGAGGAGCAGCAGGGCGAAACCTTCCTTGGTTATTCGCAGAGCCAGCGCGTCCATATGTCGGACGAGACGGCGAAGCTGATCGACAAGGAGATTCGCGGACTGGTGGAGCAGGGCTACACCCGCGCGCAGGAAGTGCTGAAGGGTCATGAGGACCAGCTGCACCTGCTCGCCAACGCAATGCTCGAATATGAGACGCTGTCCGGCGAGGAGATCAAGACGCTGCTCGACAAGGGCGAGATCACCCGCGACGACGGCACGACGATCAAGCCTTCGGTGATCCCCGCGGCGGGATCATCCATCCCCCGCACGCGCAAGCGCAAGGGGCCTTTCGGCGACCCTACGCCCGCGGGCGTCTGAACGAATCGACGGTGATTGAAAAAAGGGGGCGTGACCGCAACGGTCGCGCCCCCTTTTTTCATGTCCCATGGGATGGCGGAATCGCGCCTGCGCGCTGGGTTAGGACAATCCTGCGCTTTATACTGATCTGCGATGGCGCGATTTGCGACGACGGATGGCCAGGCTGTTCTTCAGCCGGACGCCCTGCACACCCCAATCGCCCATATGCACCCCGACCAGCAGGATCATCAGCCCGGTCATGAACAGCGTCATGGTAAGTGGCAGCGCGAGCAACACGTCGACGATCCGATCGGTCGGCGTTTCGATGGTGCCGGGCCGGTCGATGCCGAACAGCGCCAGCCCGTCCTCGACTGATCGGCCACCCCATTCCCATTCGCGCTGGAACAGCCATTCGCCGACCTCGATCGCCAGGATCGGCGGTGCGATCAGCATCGCGGCAAGCCCGAAGACGACCAGCGCCTCTGCGAGCAGCTGAATCGCGAGATTGGCATGGCCATTGCCCATGCTGCGCCGGGCTGGCGAAGTGGATCGGCCATCTGCCCCTATCGTAGGTGCCCGATGCGGCCTTGCGAAATCATAGTGCGCCATTTTCGGCAGGATGCGCCGGTTCAGCGCCGTGCGGCAGCCTTCTTCCACGCATATCTGCTGCGCGCGGGTCATTTCCTTCCGGAAACTGTCCGCCTGCCCCTTCCGCATTCGCAGCGCGTCGGCATCCGACCGGTCATAGCTGTGTCCCGGAATCCCTTCCGCGATTTCGAGCGCGCGCATCCGGTCGAAGGAGGAGCGTTCGACTGCGATCGCCAATGCCTGCTCATCGACCTGCTCGCCGAGGAAATGGAGCAGCTTGCGCATCTCCGCTGCGGTATCGGCGATCAAATCCTCGTAGAAAAGGATATGGTGCCGGTGGCGGGACAGGCCCCAGCCCCAGCTGTTCATATATCTGGCATAATGCGGGATGCCAACGTGCGCATCGGTCAGGAAATCGTCCATCCCGCCGGTGAAGGATTTCTTGTGCCGGGTGACATGGTGATAGTGGGAATTGAGCGCGCCACGCGGATCACGGATCAGGAAGATGACTGGCAGGTGGCTGGGCAGCATCGGACTGTAGCGCAGGTGCGTGGACGGCACGAGCGGCAGGGCCGCTTCCTCTGACCGGCGGATGAAGGCCGGAATGCCCCGCACTGGGTCGAGATCGAAATTGGGCGCGAAATCGAACATGGTGCGCGTGGTGATCGGCGACACCTCGCGGGACGCCAGGAAATATTGCGCCAGGATGAAGCGGAGCCATGTCCTGCCGGATTTGGGATAGGAAGCAAGCAGCGCGCTGGCGGCGCATGACGCCAGCCGCAAGCTTCGCGCGGCAGACATCCGGCGGGCGAGCAGGGCGGGGCTTTTCATGGCCAATCGTATCGGGTTCGTTTCCATCGGACGATGATAGGCGGCCGGCCGGACCTGCGCAGAGCGCGCTTTTGGATGATAACCTTATGGCTTGCGCCTTTTTGTAGATGCCGGCGGCACCTTGCTGATGGCCGCGCGGCATGAGCGTCACCGCCGGTTTTCGCCACGCAACAAAATGATGCGAAGGGTCTGGCCGTTTCGGGGTGAAGTGGTTACATGGGCCGCCACGAATCCCCATGGGACGCGCCCCTCCGTCCCGCAGCAGAAAGTGGCTTTCACATGGATATCCGCCTCGGCCTCACCTTTGACGACGTGCTGTTGCAGCCCGCCGAATCCGATGTGCTGCCCAGTCAGGCAGACACATCCACCCATGTGACGAAGGCGATCAAGCTCAACATCCCGATCCTGTCGTCCGCCATGGATACCGTAACGGAAGCCGACATGGCGATCGTCATGGCGCAGCTTGGCGGCATCGGCGTGCTGCACCGCAACCTGACCGTCGAGGAACAGGCCGATGCGGTGCGCGCGGTCAAGCGGTTCGAAAGCGGCATGGTCGTTAATCCGATCACTATCCTGCCGACCGCCACGCTGGCCGACGCGCAGATGCTGATGCAGCGCCACAAGATCAGCGGCATTCCGGTTGTCGAGGCCAGCGGCAAGCTGGTCGGCATCCTGACCCACCGCGACACCCGCTTTGCCGAAAACCCGAACCAGCCGGTCAGCGAGTTGATGACCAGGGATAATCTCGCCACGGTCAAGACCGGCGTCAGTCAGGATGAGGCGCAGCGGCTGCTGCACCAGCGCCGGATCGAGAAGCTGCTGGTGGTCGATGACAGCTATCATTGCGTGGGCCTCATCACCGTCAAGGATATCGAGAAGGCCGTCACCTATCCGCAGGCGACCAAGGATGCATCGGGCCGCCTGCGCGTTGCCGCCGCCTCCACCGTAGGCGACAAGGGGCTGGAGCGCAGCAAGGCGCTGATCGATGCGGAATGCGACCTGATCGTCATCGACACCGCTCATGGCCACAGCAAGCAGGTCGCGGTCGCGGTCGAGGCGGTGAAGAAGCTGTCCAACCATGTCCAGGTCGTCGCCGGCAACGTCGCCACCGCCGAAGCGACCAAGGCGCTGATCGACGCGGGCGCTGACTGCGTGAAGGTCGGCATCGGTCCCGGTTCCATCTGCACCACCCGCGTCGTCGCCGGCGTTGGCGTGCCGCAGCTGACCGCCGTCATGGATTCGGCCAATGAAGCCGCCAGGCATGGCGTGCCGGTGATCGCCGATGGCGGCCTGCGCACGTCGGGCGACGTTGCCAAGGCATTGGCGGCGGGCGCGGGCTGCGTCATGGTCGGGTCGCTGCTGGCGGGTACGGCCGAAGCGCCGGGCGAAACCTTCCTCTATCAGGGGCGCGCCTATAAGAGCTATCGCGGCATGGGCAGCGTCGGCGCCATGGCGCGCGGCTCGGCCGACCGCTATTTCCAGGCGGACATCAAGGACCAGATGAAGCTGGTGCCTGAAGGCATCGAGGGTCAGGTGCCGTTCAAGGGGCCGGCCAAGGATGTCATCCACCAGCTGGTCGGCGGTGTGAAGGCGGCGATGGGCTATACCGGCAGCCGCACGATCAAGGATCTTCAGGAGCGCGCGCGCTTCGTCCAGATCACCAATGCCGGCCTTTCGGAAAGCCATGTGCATGACGTCACCATTACCCGCGAAGCGCCGAACTATCCGACGCGCTGATCTTTTTTCCATTCCCCTCCCTTCCAAGGGAGGGGTTAGGGGTGGGTCGCGAGCGTAGCGAGCATCTCCGACCCCTCTCGCAGGCGGGCAGGGTGGAGTAACGCATGACCCCATCCGCCCGCATCCAGGCCGCGATCGACCTTCTCGACGCCATCATCGCATCGGCGCGCGATGGCGGGCCGGCGGCTGATACGCTGATTGCCCGCTATTTCAAGGAGCGGCGCTATGCCGGGTCGCGCGATCGGCGGGCGGTGCGCGACCATGTCTATGATGCGATTCGCCGCGTTGCCGAGCGCCCGGAGACGGGCCGTGCCGCGATGATCGGACTGGTGCAGGAACGGCCCGAGATCGCTACCCTGTTCGACGGTTCCCCCCATGCGCCTCTGCCGATCGAGCCGGGCGAGGTCGGGGCGCTGGCGGGCGCGGTGCCTGGCTGGCTGCAACCGTTGTTCGCCGCGCCGGTCGAGCAGGATGCACTGCTGGGCCGCGCGCCTGTGGACCTCCGCATCAACCGGCTGAAGGCGGTGCCGGCCGATGTCGCGCCGCTGTTGCCCGATGCGGCGCCGATCGCGGGCCTGCCCGATGCGCTGCGCCTGCCCGAAGGATCGCCGGTCGAGCAGAATGAGGCCTGGAAGGCCGGGCTGGTCGAGGTGCAGGATGCCGGCAGCCAGTGGATCGCCGTCGCCTGCGGCGCGCAGCCTGGCATGACCGTGGTCGACCTGTGCGCCGGTGCGGGCGGCAAGACGCTGGCGCTTGCCGCTGCCATGGCGGGGCAGGGGCGGTTGCTGGCCGCCGATACCATCCGATCGCGCCTCGCCCGGCTGGAGCCGCGCGCCGGGCGCGCCGGGGCAACCTTCATCGAAACCTTGTTGCTGGATCAGGCCCATGAAGCGCGCGGGCTGGAGCCCTTGCAGGGGCAGGCGGACGTCGTGCTGGTCGATGCGCCCTGTTCGGGCACCGGCACCTGGCGGCGCAATCCCGAGGCGCGCTGGCGGCTGACACAGGCGCGGCTGGACCGGCTCGCCGCGGAACAGGCCCGAATCCTCGATTTTGCGGCGCCCTTGCTCGCGCCGGATGGCGTGCTAGTCTATGCAACCTGTGCACTGACCGACCGGGAAGGGCGCGATCAGGTCGATGCCTTCCTCAGCCGCCATGCCGGCTGGACGGCGGAGTCGATCGACCTTCCGGTGGGCCGGCGCCATGGCGCGGGGCTGCTGCTGACGCCCGGACATGACGGCAGCGACGGCTTCTATTTCGCGCGGCTCAAGCGGGGGGCTTGAAACAGAGCATGGACAAGGCCGCGCAAAATCGCGACACTTGGCATGAATCAGCGCCTGAAACATGGCTGGAGACTATAATGCGTTTCACCCCTGCCTCGATTGCCCTTGCTGCCGTTCTGACCACCGTTTCCAGCATGGGGTTGAGCCAGAAGCCGGACAACCAGATCAGCCCCAGGTCGATCGAATGGCAAAAGGCCGGCGAGGAAGCGCGCAAGGCCGGCAATTTGCAAAGCGCCAATGACGCGCTGGAAAGCGCTCTGGCGGTCGACCCGCGCAACCGCGCCGCCTTCATCGAACTGGCCGAGGTCGCCCGTGCGCAGGGCCTGCAAGGCAAGGCGATTCGCCTCTATAAGGAAGCGCTGCTGCTCGACCCGACTGATGTCGCGGCGCTGGCCGGGCAGGGCGAGGCAATGGTGGAGAAAGGCGCTGTCGCGCGCGCCAAGGAAGTGCTCGCCGAGGCGCAGAAGCTGTGCAAGGGCGATTGCGCGCCAGTCGGCAAGCTGACCGCCGCGATCCAGAAGGGGCCGCCGGCCGTCGCCATGACCAGCAAGGACGCCGTGCCTTCGCCGCAGGGCACTCAGGGCAAGACGACCGAGCAGCCTTGATCCGGGCTTTCAACTAAACCCTCACGATTTCCGGCAGGATCGCGTCGAGCAGCAGCATTCCCGCTGCCGCGACCTGGAGTTTCGCGCCCTTGCGATGCAGCAGGCCGATGTCGATCAGCTGATCGATGGTGCGCTCGTCCACCAGTTGGGCGATTCCGATGCCGGACAGGGCGGCGATCCGGTCGAGATCAACGCCTTCGGCCAGACGCAATCCCATCAGCAGCGCCTCGCGCGCGCGATCCTCGCCGGCGAGCGGCTCCTCGCTCTGCGTGCCATGGCCGTTGCGCTCCACCGCGCCCATCCAGTTTTCCGGCTTCTTGTGGCGCAGCGTTGCCGCGCCGGTGCGGCGGCCATGCGCGCCGGGACCGATGCCGATATAGTCGCCATAGCGCCAATAGGTAAGGTTATGCCGGCTTTCCTGGCCCGCGCGGGCATGGTTGCTGATCTCATAGGCGGGGATGCCCGCCGCACCGGTCATCGCCTGCGTCAGTTCATAGAGCGTCGCGCCCTGATCGGGATCGGCGGGCGTCAGCTTGCCTTGCGCCACCAGCGTCGCGAAGCGCGTGCCCGGTTCGATCGTCAGCTGGTAGAGCGAGAGATGCCCGGTGCCAAAACCGAGGGCGCGCTCCAGTTCCGCCTGCCAGTCGGCCTCGCTCTGGTCCGGCCGGGCGTAGATGAGGTCGAAGCTCACCCGGTTGAACACGCGTTGTGCGGTATCGAGCGCCGCCAGCCCTTCGTCCACATCATGCGCGCGGCCAAGGAAATGCAGCGCCTCATTGTCCAGCGCCTGAAGGCCGAGCGACACGCGGTTGACCCCGGCCGCGGCGAGATCGGCGAAGCGCGCCGCCTCGACCGAATTCGGATTGGCCTCCAGCGTGATCTCCACGTCATCTGCCAGCCCCCAATGGCGATCGGCCGCCGCGATCAGCTCCGCGACCAGCGCAGGCGGCATCAGCGAGGGCGTGCCGCCCCCGAAGAAGATCGACGAAAGCGGCCTTCCGCCGGTCAGCGCCGCTTCATGCGCCATGTCGGCGAGCAGGGCCGTGCGCCATGCCTCTGTGTCGATCCGGTCACGCACATGGCTGTTAAAATCGCAGTAAGGACATTTGGAGACGCAAAAGGGCCAATGCACATATAAGGCTAAGGGAGCGGCAGGAGCCGACGGGTTGCTGGACTGGTTGATCGACATGGATAGGGCGGGCTTTAGACCGATTTGCCGCGCGCTGCTACGGGCAGGCGCGGCGGTGCTGATGATGGCGGCGAGCGCCGGTGAGGCGCAGCAATATTATTATGAAGAGACGACCGAGGTCGAGCGCGGCGACCACCTGATGCAGGACGTTATTATGGGCATGCAGAATGAGGAGCGCGAATCGCTCGGCCTTGCGCCGCTGGAGTGGGACGCGGCGCTCGCGGCGGATGCGCGCAGCTATGCGCGGTCGATGGCGCGGACAGGCGTCTTCGCCCATTCAAATCGCGCCAGCCGCTCGGTGCCGAGCGGCGAGAATCTGTGGATGGGGACGCATGGCGCCTTCGACTATGAAGCGATGATCGCCAGCTTCCTCGATGAAAAGCGGATGATGCGGCGCGGTGGGCGGATGCCAGACCTCAGCATGACGGGCCGCTGGCAGGATGTCGGCCACTACAGCCAGATCATCTGGCGCAGCACGCGCAAGGTCGGCTGTGCATTGGGCGAAAGCGCGCAATATGACTATCTGGTCTGCCGCTATTATCCCGCCGGCAATGTCTTCGGGCAGGGTCCGCTGGATGCCGAGCCGAGCGTGCTGGCGAGCGGCGCTGGCGTGATGGCGCACGGCACGAAATAGCGTCGCGCGGATATTTCCGGAGGCGCGAACATTGGATAGCCATGTCGCGCCGACCGGGAGAGAAGATCATGCGCCGCCCAAAGCTGTCATCCATCCTCATGGCCTGTTCGCTTCTGGCGCTGGCGGCCTGTGGCTCCCCGCCTGACCGGCAAGGCGAGCCTGCCGCCAATGCGGCCAATGCCGCCGCATCCAGTCCAACAGAGACATTGAACGCGGCATTGAATGGGACAGGGGAAGCGCCGGCTGCGTCCCCGCTTGCCGAGACGGCGGAAACGGGACCGCTCTCCTGCGCGGCGGAGATCGGCGCCGCCGCGGCGGAAAAGCGGGTCAGGCTGTGTCGGCAGGTTTCGCCCGCAACCCGTCCGCCCTGCAATGCCGCGAACAGTTGCGCGATGATCGAGGATGAGATTGCACGCAGTTGCGCCCTGATCGACGGCTTTGGCGAAGAGGGGAAACCGACGCCCGGATGCAGCCCCTCGCCCGGAAGCATGGCGGCGGCGGCCAATGTCGTGAAGCTCTATTATGCCGCGATCGACGCGCGCGACTTTGGCACCGCCTGGTCGCAATGGGGCGAGAATGGGCCGCCGGACCAGACGATGGATGGTTTTCAAGCCGGCTTCGCCAGCACCCGATCGACGCGTGTGACGATCGGCAAGCTGGAGCCAGGCGATGCCGGGGCAGGGTCAATCTACCAAACGGTGCCGGTGACGGTGGATTCGCAATTACGGGACGGCAAGCGCCAGCGCTTCATCGGCGACTATGTGGTGCGCCGGGTGAATGGCGTGGACGGCGCGTCGTCGTCGCAACTGCGCTGGCACATCGGCGCGGCGAAGCTGAAGGCGGTGCCGGCGGAATAGGCCGGGATGACGTCGGAAGAATGCCTGTTCCTGGCCATCTCAGGCCGCCGTAGCAGCCCTCAGAAAACCGCCTTCACCAATTGTGCGAAGGCATCGGCACGGTGGCTCATGGCGTGTTTCTTGTCCGGGTCCATCTCGCCGAAGCTGATGTCGTAGCCGATCGGCTGGAACATCGGGTCGTAGCCGAAACCGTGCGGTCCACGCGGCGGCCAGACCAGCGTGCCGTCGACGCGGCCTTCGAACGCCTCTACATGACCGTCGGGCCAGGCGAGGGCGAGGGCGCAGATGAAATGGGCGTCATGGCCGGCGTCCGGCCCTTTCGCCTCGACACCTTCCCATACCGTCCGCATGGCGAAGTCGAAATCCTTGTCTGGCCCCGCCCAGCGTGCGGAAAACAGGCCCGGGTCGCCGCCCAGCGCATCGACGCACAGGCCGCTGTCGTCGGCCAGCGCGGGCAGGCCGGAAAGGTCGGCTGCCTGCATCGCCTTCAGTTCCGCATTGGCGATGAAGGTCGTGCCGGTTTCCTCCGGCTCAGGCAGGTCGAGCGACGCGGCGGAAATTGGCTCGATTCCATAGGGGCCAAGCAAAGCGGCGATTTCCCGCACCTTGCCAGGGTTGTGGCTGGCAATCACCAGCTTGCCCGGCGTCAGCTTGCGGATCGCCTGTTCCTGTCCGAATTCGTCGCTCATGTCATTCTACCCTGCATAAATTCGTGTTCCTGCGAAAGCAGGAACCCAGGGCACCATGCGCAGCGCCCGAAACCCTAGGCTCCTGCTTTCGCAGGAGCACGGCGGGGTTGCAATGGTTCGAGCGGATTACCGCCCCGTCGCCACATCCTGCGCGGCGAAGATCTTCGCGCAGCCGATGCGGGCGAGGCGGAGCAGGCGGAGCAGCTCCTCCTCGTCATAGGCAGCGCCTTCCGCCGTGGCCTGAACTTCGGCGAACTTGCCGTCACCGGTCAGGATCAGGTTGGCGTCGGTCTCGGCGTTGCTGTCCTCGGCATAGTCGAGGTCGAGTACCGGCGTGCCTTCATAGATGCCGCAGCTGATCGCCGCGACCTTCTGGATGATCGGGTCGTCGGCAAGGGCGCCGGACGCCAGCAGCTTGTCGACGGCGATGCGCAGGGCGACCCAGCTGCCCGAAATGGCGGCGGTGCGGGTGCCGCCATCGGCCTGGATCACGTCGCAGTCGATCACGATCTGGCGCTCGCCCAGCTTCTTGAGGTCTACGACCGTGCGCAGCGAACGTCCGATCAGGCGCTGGATTTCCTGGGTGCGGCCCGACTGCTTGCCCTTGGCTGCCTCACGGCTGCCGCGGGTGTGGGTGGCGCGGGGCAGCATGCCATATTCGGCCGTGACCCAGCCCGCCCCCTTGCCGCGCAGGAAGGGCGGCACCTTCTCTTCGACCGAGGCGGTGCAGAGCACGCGCGTATCGCCGAAGCTGACGAGGCAGCTGCCTTCGGCATGGATGGTGAAGCCGGGTTCCATGGTGATGTCGCGCATCTGGTCGGGCGCGCGGCCGGAAGGACGCATAATATACTTCTCCGAAGCGTTCGAAAGGCAGCACAAGCCGCCGATGCGCCGAGAAGCGCACTTAAGACGCCGCTTAGCGTCGGCAGGCACGACTTGCCAGTGTCCAGAGCGCGAATTGGACGATATGAGGGGTTATGAAGATAAAAATCTTGGGTCTGGCCGGGCTGTTGGCGCTGGCGGGGTGTATGGCTGAGCAGGAAGGGCTGGAGCCGCCCAAGGCGCCGGGTGACGTGATCCGCTTCACCGCCGGACGCTGTTTCGGCGCCTGTCCGACCTATACGGTTCAGGTGTCGCCCGATGGGGCAGGCCTGCTGACGCCGGAGCGCTTCACCTCGGTGCCGGGGGCGACGCGCTTCACCGTCACGCGCGCGCAATATCGCAAATTGCTGGCAACCCTGGCCCCGCACCGTCCGGCGGCGGGCACCACGCAGAAGATCGATCAGAAGAGCTGCCAGCGTTTCGCTACCGACATGCCGAGCTACACGATCGAATGGAGCAGGCCGGGGCAGGCGCCGACGCGGCTGGACTATCAGTCCGGCTGCATGGACCCGCAATATGGCAAGCTGCGCGTCGCCATATCGTCCGTACCCAAGATATTGGACATGCAACATATGCTCAATCCCAAGGCGGTCGCGCCTTGAGCACCCTCGTCCTCTCGCTTAGATAAGGCGCATGTCGGTCACTCCGATCTCCGAACTCAACGATCGCGCGCGCGACGTGTTTCGCCTGGTGGTGGAAAGCTATCTGGGGACGGGTCTGCCCGTGGGATCGCGCACCATCAGCAAGATGGCATCGCTGAGCCTCTCGCCCGCCTCGATCCGCAACGTCATGCAGGATCTGGAGGAGGTGGGCCTGCTCGCCGCGCCCCATACTTCGGCTGGGCGGATGCCGACCGAAACGGGATTGCGGCTGTTCGTCGACGGCATGATGCAGGCGGCGGAGCCTTCGCCCGAGGAACGCCGTGCGATCGAGGCGGGTATTTCCGAAAGTGGCCCAATCGAGGAGGCGCTGTCCGCCGCGACCGCGACGCTGTCCGGGCTTTCGGCCTGCGCCGGCATCGTCATGGTGCCCAAGCGCGAGCCGGTCCTGCGCCAGTTCGGTTTCGTGCCGCTCAATGCACGGCAGGCGCTGGCGGTGCTGGTCGGGCAGGACGGATCGGTCGAGAATCGCGTACTCGACCTGCCCGACGGTGTCAGCCCGGTCATGTTGAACGAGGCCGCCAATTTCATGTCGGCGCGTTTCGGCGGCCTGACCCTGCGCGAGGCAGGTGAGGCGCTGGCACGCGAGATGGAGGCGGAACGCAGCGCGCTCGACCAGAGCGCGCGCGATCTGGTGGCGCGGGGCCTGGCGATCTGGTCGCATGACGCCGACGACCGGCCGGTGCTGATCGTGCGCGGGCAGTCGCATCTGCTGGATGACGGGGCCGCCGCCGACCTGGAACGGGCGCGGCAATTGCTGGAGCAGCTGGAAGGCAAGCAGGAAATATTGGACCTGTTGCGCGGCGCTTTGGCGGGCAGCGCGACCAAAATCTTCATCGGCTCGGAAAACAAGCTCTTTTCCCTGTCGGGTTCTTCGGTCATAGCCGCCCCCTACCGTGGCGCGGACGGTCGGGTCGTCGGCGTTGTCGGCGTGATCGGCCCGACGCGCTTGAACTATGCGCGGGTGATCCCCATGGTGGACTTCACTGCACAGACGCTGTCGAGATTGATGAGATGAGCGAAGACAAACAGAATCTGGAAAATACCGAAGTCGTGGACGCGCTGCCCGAGGATGCTGCGCCTGCGGGAGACGCCACGGCAGAGAAGATCGCTGCGCTGGAGGGGGAACTCGCCACCGCGAAGCAGGACATTCTCTACGCCCATGCCGATACGCAGAATGTGCGTCGCCGGCTGGAAAAGGAACTGGCCGACGCGCGCGCCTATGCCGCGACCGCTTTCGCCCGCGACATATTGTCGGTCGCCGACAATCTGAGCCGCGCTCTCGCCTCGATTCCCGCCGACCTGCGCGAGGATGAGAAATTCAAGAGCCTGGTCGTCGGCCTCGAAGCCACCGGCCGTGAGCTGGAAAGCGTGTTCGGCCGCAACGGCATAGCCAAACTGGAGTCGGTCGGTCAGCCGCTCGACCCCAACAAGCATCAGGCGATGATGGAAGTCCCCTCGGCCGACGCCGAGCCGGGCACCATTCTTGTAGAGATGCAGGCCGGCTACATGATCAAGGACCGCCTGCTGCGCCCCGCCATGGTGAGCGTGGCAAAGAAGCCGGAATAATCTGCCTGAAATCCTTTCCTGCAAGGGGAGGGGGACCACGAAGTGGTGGAGGGGTGCTTCCTCTCGATAGGGCGACACCCCTCCGTCAGGGATACGCCCTGCCACCTCTCCCCTTACAGGCGAGGATGATTTGGATTCAGGGAGGCCTAGATGCGCCACGACCTCAACCTCACCACTGATCGCCCGACCTTCGTCACGCACCTCGAATGTTCGCTGACTGGCGAGCGTTATGAGGCGGATCGGTTGCACGGGCTGTCGGCAGTGGGAAAGCCGCTGCTGGTCCGCTATGACCTTGACGGCGTGCGCGCCACGCTGAACAAGGAGGCGCTCGCGCAGCGGCCGATGGATCTGTGGCGCTGGCGCGAATTGCTGCCGGTTCGGCAGACATCCAATATCGTGAGTCTCGGCGAGAACACGACGCCGCTCATTCCGCTGCCGCGCACGGCGGCCCGGTTTGGGGCCAAGCATCTGCTGGCCAAGGATGAAGGCCGCTTGCCGACCGCGTCCTTCAAGGCGCGCGGCCTTGTCATGGCCGTCTCCATGGCCAAGGAACTGGGCGTGACTCAGGTCGCCATGCCCACCAACGGCAATGCAGGTGCGGCGCTGGCCGCCTATGCCGCCGTCGCGGGCATGGAATCGGTCGTCTTCTGCCCCGCCGACACGCCCGAAGTGAATGTGCGCGAAATCGCGGCGCAGGGCGCGCGCGTCTATCGCGTCAACGGCTATATCGACGATTGCGGCGCAATCGTGGGTCAGGGCGTCAAGGAACGTGGCTGGTTCGACTTCTCGACGCTCAAGGAACCCTATCGGATCGAGGGCAAGAAGACGATGGGCCTGGAACTGGCCGAACAGCTCGACTGGGAACTGCCCGACGCGATCTTCTATCCCACTGGCGGCGGCACCGGCCTGATCGGCATGTGGAAGGCCTTCGACGAATTGGAGAAGATCGGTTTCATCGGATCGAAGCGCCCCAAGATGTTCGCTGTGCAGGCCGAGGGCTGTGCGCCGATGGTCCGCGCCTTTGATCAGGGCGTCGAGTTCGCCGAACGCTGGGAGGATGCGCAGACCATCGCCATGGGCATCCGCGTGCCGCGCGCGGTGGGCGACTTCCTGATCCTGCGCGCCGTGCGGGAAAGCGGCGGCGCGGCGCTGGCCGTGTCCGACGATGCGATCGGAGCGGCAGTGCGGGATGTCGCCCGCGACGATGGTCTGCTGCTTTGCCCGGAGGGTGGGGCGACGCTCGCCGCCTACCAGCGCGCACTCGACGAAGGGCTGATCGGCCGGGACGAGCGGGCAGTGCTGTTCAACTGCGCCAGCGGCCTCAAATATCCGCTGGAGGATCAGAGCCGAACCCTGGACCGCCACGCGCCGATCGATTTTTCGGCTCTATAAAGCCGCAATGGCCCAGGCGCGTTTGGGTTCGCCCGTGTTGAACCGTGCCGTATGGCCGGTCAGCTTGCTGACCTCCGCCGTCAGGTTGCGCGCCGCTGCCGATGTTTCCTCGACCATGGCGGCGTTCTGCTGGGTGGAGAGGTTCATCGTGCCGATGGCGACGGTGATCTGGCTGATGGCGGTCGACTGGGCCAGATTGTCTGCCGCCATGTCACCGAGCAGTTCATGCACCTGCTGCACATCGTCGGCGATACCGGCGAAGCTGCCGTCGACCTTCTGCACGGCGCTGACGGCGATCACAATCTCCGCCTGAGTGACGGTGAGTTGTTCGCGGGCCAGCTTGGCCTCTTCCTCGGACCGCATGGCGAGTGCGGAGACAAGGTCAGCAACCACGGCGAAACCGCGCCCTGCCTCGCCGGCGCGTCCCGCCTCGACGGCAGCGTTCATGGCCAGCACGCGCGTCTGGAAAGCGATCTTGTCCATTCCCTCGATGACGCTGTCGATGTTCTTGGCGCTCTCCGATACGCGGATCATGGCCTGCACCACCTCATTCGCGACAGAGCGTCCGCCCGAAACAGTTGTGATCGCATGATCGGCGCTGGCGACCGTTCGCCCCGCGGCGTCGGCTGTGGCCTTTAGTCGGTTGTCGATCTCGATCAAAGCGGCTGAGCTCTCCTCAAGGCTGGCGGCATTCGCCTCGGTACGGCGGGCAAGATCTTCCGACGCCTGGGCAATCTCTTGCGATCCGCCGCGGATGGAAATTGCGCTTTCGCCAGCGGCGCCGATCAGGTCGCGCAGGCTCGTAAGGGCGGAGTTGAAGTTGCTCCGCACGGTTGCATAGCCGGCAGGGAATTCCTGGCGAATGTCGGCGGTCATGTCGCCGGCGGAAAGCCTGTCCAGGCCATTGGAGAGGCTTTCGACGACCATCTTCTGTTCATTATCGGCCTTTTCCTTGGCGACGGCGGCGTCGCGGAAGATCAGTAGCGCGCGGGCGATGTTGCCGATCTCGTCGGGGCGGTCGGTGTCGGAAATGGCGATGCGGCTATTGCCTTCCGCCAGACTCTTCATCGACGTGGTGACGCCTTCCAGCGGACGGAAC
The DNA here is from genome assembly GCF_035511395.1 of Sphingobium sp. Classification (GTDB taxonomy): domain Bacteria; phylum Pseudomonadota; class Alphaproteobacteria; order Sphingomonadales; family Sphingomonadaceae; genus Sphingobium. The sequence continues at coordinate 42,196 of NZ_DATKFP010000235.1, read as the reverse complement.
AGGCGCGCGGCTACGCGAAGGCAGATGAAGGCGGCAAGCGCCGTCACCAGCACCGTAACCAATAATCCTTGCCAGCCGACTCGATTGACATGCGCGTAAAAGCTGGTGGCAGGAATGCCGACATAGAGGACGCCGATTACCTCGCCCTGCGCATTCTTGATCGGGTCATAGGCGGTGAAATAGGGTTTGCCCAGAATGTCGGCTTCGCCGCGATAGGGTTTGCCGCGGCCCAGCACAGCCTCGCGCGCGGGACCGGCGGCCAACGGCGTACCGGTTGCACGGCGTCCATCATCCTTTTTAACATTGGTCGCGATGCGCGTATCGCCCTGGAAAATCGTGGCGCTGCCGCCGACCAGCGTCGTTATGCGGTCAACGGCCTCATCATTGTCGTTGAGTATGACATTGCCGGCAATCATGTTGCCGTCGCGGACGGAACGCTCCTTGCCAAGGCCGTCAAGAATGGACCAGGCGACCCGCATGTTCGTGTCGAGCCGCTCCATTCCTTGCACCTGAGCGCTGTCGACCAGCAATATCCGCGCGCCCGTCAGAGTGATCGCTGAGAGCAGTATCTGCGCGCAAACCGTCATCAACGCGACCTTGGTCGACAATTGTCGACCGTCGAGGAAGGAGGAGAGGAGCGTCATGGATCATTCTCGTCGGTTGTGACGCGCTGGTCGCTGTAAAGGTGGGACAACGCTGTCGGGATTTGGTCCTCGCCCACTTGGGGGCATTTCTATTCGTTATAGCTGCTTCTGGTGAAGATCGGCGGGGGAGGCCGGGTTTTTGCGTGTCGACGCTATCACCAGCCAATCCGGGAGGTGTGGTGCAACGGAACCGATCTCGTCGGTCCGATTGAGAGATGACCAGGCGGCGGGTCTCGATGCTGGTCCGCCTTCCGCTCAGGCCTTGCAATGGCACGCCATTATCGAATCAGCTCATCTCCCAGCCCTGCAACGATAATTACGCTATCTCCGGTCATCAGACGAAGGTGGTAAGCATCAAGAGAAAGCCCGTCATCTGTTATGCGATATAAAAAGATATATCGTAAATCTTGACGTCGTTAATTTATAAGATATATCACAAAGCATCATGACATATATGAAAGAGCAAATGATGCGTTTCCCTCATAATTTCCACGGCCGCCATGGCGGCCATCACCATGGACCCCACCACGGCCGCCTCGCTTCCCCTGATGGTTTCGGCCGTGGACGTGGCGGTCCTTTCGGCGGTGATCCCTTCGGCGAAGACGGCCTGCGTGGCGGAGGCCGGGGCGGGCGCGGCGGCGGTGGCCGTCGGCGCTTGTTCGATAATGACGCGCTGCGCCTTATCCTGCTCAAGCTGATCGCGGACGAACCACGCCACGGCTACGAACTGATCCGCGCGATCGAGGCACTGTCGGGCGAAGCCTATGCGCCCAGCCCTGGCGTCGTTTATCCGACCCTGACCCTTTTGTCGGAAATGGACCTGATCGCGGAGCAGCCCGCCGAGGGGAGCCGCAAGCGCTTCGCCATCACCGATGCAGGCAAGGCGCAGATCGAAGAGCGCAAGGACGCGCTCGACATGGCGCTGGAGCGCCTGTCCCATCTCGCCCGCAAGGCGGAGCGGGCCGATGGCGGCCCGGTGCGTCGCGCGATGCACAATCTGCGCTTCGCCGTCCAGCAACGGCTTGAAAAGGAAGGGGCGGATAACCAGACCATGTTCGACGTCGCCGCCCTGATCGACGAAGCCGTCGCCAAGATCGAAAGGCTGTAACCCATGACCCTGACCGCAACCGTTCCGACCACCAACGGCAGCCGCTATCTCCAGCAGCTCTGCAAGCATTGGAGCCACAAGTTCGAGGTGACGTTCGACCCCCAACAGGGCGAGATCGCCTTCCCAATGGGGCCGATCCGCATGGAGGCGACTGCGGAGGCGCTAATCGTCGTGCTGGAACCCAACGCGGAAGCCGATGTCGAAAAGTTCAAGCAGGTGGTCGCCGACCATCTCGACCGCTTCGCCTTTCGCGAGGCGCCGCTGCCGTTCGACTGGAAATAATCGGTCCACTGCAAATGCGGAAAGAGGGGCGGAGCGATCCGCCCCTTTTCATTTGTGCGGGATTCGCCGCGCGCTCGCCAGGTGATGAGCATGGGTGATGGCGACGGCGAGCGCGTCGGCCGCATCCGGCCCTGCGATCTTCGCGCCCGGCAGCAGGCGCGACACCATGGCGTGGACCTGATCCTTCGACGCATTGCCGACGCCGACGACCGACTTCTTGACGAGCCGGGCGGCATATTCGCCCACTTCCATGCCCGACCGCGACGCGGCCAGCAGCACGACGCCGCGCGCCTGACCCAGTTTCAGCGTCGATTGCGGGTTCACATTGACGAACACCTCCTCGACCGCCGCGCCATCAGGCCGATGTTCGAGGATGAGGTCGGTCAGCGCCAGATCGAGCGCCAGCAGCCGCGTCGCCAGCGACATGGCGCTGTCAGTCTTGATCTGGCCGTTGCCGATATGGGTCAGCCGATTGCCGTCGGCGGCGATAAGTCCCCAGCCAGTGGTGCCGAGACCGGGGTCGAGTCCAAGGAGGATCATGAAACAAATTCCGTTCGTGCCGAGCGAAGTCGAGGCACGGTAGCGCAAGCGCCTCTCGACTCCGCTCGAAGCGAACGGATGCCGGGCATCTTAGCCCAGCTTCTCCATCACCTCGTCGGACACTTCATAATTGCCCCACACGGTCTGGACGTCGTCGTCATCTTCCAGCACGTCGACCAGCTTCAGCAGGGTCGCGGCGTTGCTTTCGTCGACTTCGACGGTGGTGGTGGGCCGCCAGGCGAGCTTGGCGGCGTCCGCCGCGCCGAGCTTTGCTTCCAGCGCCTTGGCGACTTCGTGGAGCGCGTCCATCGCGGTCCAGATCTCATGCTCTTCCTCGTTCGAGGTCACATCGTCCGCGCCCGCTTCCAGCGCCGCTTCGAACACCGTTTCGGCGTCGCCCGCGCTGGCCGGATAGGTGATGAGGCCCAGACGGTCGAAGCCATGGCTCACCGCGCCCGAAGAACCCAGGTTGCCGCCATTCTTGGCGAAGGCGGTGCGGACATTGGTGGCGGTGCGGTTGCGGTTGTCGGTCAGCGCTTCCACGATGATGGCGGTGCCGCCGGGGCCATAGCCCTCATAGCGCACTTCCTCATAATTCTCCATGTCGCCGCCCGTGGCCTTGTCGATGGCGCGCTGGATATTGTCCTTGGGCATCGACTGGGCCTTGGCGGCGTTGATCGCCAGACGCAGGCGCGGGTTCATGTCCGGATCGGGCATGCCCATCTTGGCCGCGACGGTGATTTCGCGGCTCAGCTTGGAGAACATCGACGAGCGCTTCTTGTCCTGCGCGCCCTTGCGATGCATGATGTTCTTGAATTTGGAATGGCCTGCCATGGTCCTGAATTCTTATCTGCCGTTGAAATATGATGGGCGCCCTTACACCAGCGCCTGCCCCAAGGGCAACCGTCAGAGGAAACTCCGCGCCCAGGTCGGCCGCGCAGGATCAGTAAATGATCGCGGTGCCCGAAGCCGACACCATCAGCATCGATCCGTTCGACCCGATCACCTCATAGTCGAGGTCGACGCCGACCACGGCATTGGCGCCCATGGTCGCGGCGCGGGTGCGCATTTCCGATATGGCCTGTTCGCGGGCGCGCTGGAGCACATCCTCATAGGCGCCCGACCGACCGCCGACGATGTCGCGCACGCTGGCGAACAGGTCGCGGAAGAGGTTGGCGCCCACGATCACCTCGCCGGTGACGATGCCGAGATATTCCTTCGCGGGCTTTCCTTCCAGGCGACTGGTGGTGCTGACGATGATCTCGGACATGGGGATGCTCCTCTCCGCTACAACCTTTTCTGGCTACCCCGCGCGCCGCCCTTCGACAAGGGCGGCGCGTTCGGGGCAGGCCTTATTCCATGCCCAGAGCGGACAGGTAGGTCTGGAGGATGGCTTCCATTTCCTGGCGGTCATGGGGCTGCATCTTCCGCAGGCGGACGATCTGGCGCATGATCTTGCCGTCATAGCCGTTGGCCTTGGCTTCCAGATAGACATCCTTGATATCGTCGCCGATACCCTTCTTTTCTTCTTCCAGGCGCTCGATGCGCTCGATGAAGAGGCGTAGCTGATCGGCGGCGACATTGGGTTCGCTCATGGGAATCTCCATATGAGGGTGAAAATGTGAATCGGTCGAGATGAATCGGCCGAAATGAATCAGGTTGGCGGACGCCTCTAATGATTGTCCGCGTTCTTCGCCACACTCTCCTGCATCTTTGCGATCTGCTGTGGCGTCGCTTCGCCCTGATGCTTCGCTTTCCATTCGGAAAAGGGCATGCCGTGGATGATTTCGCGTGCTTCATCCCTGGTCAGATTGCCGTCCGCCTCCGCGATCCAGTCGGCGAGGCAGTTCCGGCAGAAGCCCGCGCCGCCCATCAGGTCGATATTCTGAACGTCGGTCCTGTGCTGCAAATGCGCAACCAGACGGCGGAAGGCGGTTGCAGCAACCGCATCTGTGAGTATGGTGTCGGCCATCGGCGATCCCTTTCGCTGATCTACATCATCCTGTCGTGCAGCACGGATAACCCATAACGACGCCCTGACAAGATCGGGAGCGATCATGACGGCCAGGAGAAGACATGACACGACTACCGCCCCGTTCGCGCAAGGTTCGCATCCTCGCGACCCTCGGTCCTGCGAGCGATACGCCCGAGATGATCCGGGCTCTTTTCGTCGCAGGGGCCGACGCGTTCCGCATCAATATGAGCCATGGCGCGCATGAGGATCATGCCGCGCGCATCGCGTCCATCCGCGCGCTGGAAAGGGAATTCAACCGCCCGACGACCATCCTTGGGGACCTTCAGGGGCCAAAGCTGCGCGTCGGCATATTCGAGAAGGGGCTGGCCATCTTGGAGACTGGCGCGTCCTTCATTCTCGACAAGGATGAAACCCCCGGCGATGCGCGTCGCGTCAATCTGCCCCATCCCGAAATCTATGCCGCGCTGGTGCCCGAAACCCGGCTGCTGCTGGACGACGGCAAGATGGTGCTGCGGGTGAAGGCGGTCAGCGACGAGAGGATCGACACGATCGTCGAGGTTGGTGGCACGCTGTCCAACCGCAAGGGGGTGAATGTGCCCGACGTGGTGGTGCCGGTGCCGGCGCTGACCGACAAGGATCGCCGCGACCTCAGTTTCGCGGTCGAGCAGGGCTGCGACTGGATCGCCTTGAGCTTCGTCCAGCGGCCGGAGGATCTGGCCGAGGCGCGCAAACTGATGGGTGGCCATGGCGCACTGATGGCCAAGATCGAGAAGCCCTCCGCCGTCCAGCGGCTGGAGGAGATCGTCGAGCTGGCCGATGGCGTGATGGTCGCGCGCGGCGATCTGGGCGTCGAACTGCCGCCCCAGGCCGTGCCGCCGCTCCAGAAGCAGATCGTCGCCACCGCGCGGCGCATGGGCCGTCCTGTGGTGGTCGCCACCCAGATGCTCGAATCGATGATCAAGTCGCCGTCCCCGACCCGTGCAGAGGTGTCGGACGTCGCGACGGCGGTCTATGACGGCGCCGACGCAATCATGCTGTCGGCCGAGACGGCGGCGGGCGACTGGCCGGTCGAGGCGGTCGCGATGATGGACAGTATCGCGCATAGCGTTGAGCGCGATCCGGGCTATTTCGGCCGGCTTCATTATACTGAGACGCGGCCCGACCCGACCACCGCCGACGCGCTGGCCGAGGCGGCCGGTGGCATCGTCTCCGTCGTGGGGGCGAGCGCCATCACCTGCTTCACCTCGTCGGGCAGTACCGTGCGCCGCGTCGCGCGCGAACGGCCGTCCGCGCCGATCCTGGCGCTGACGCCGCGGGCCGACACCGCGCGCAAGCTGGGCCTGACCTGGGGCGTCCATGCGATCCGCACCAAGGATATCGGGACGTTCGAGGAGATGATCGGCAAGGCCCGCCGCATGGCGCTGCGCCATGACATGGCCGAGAAGGGCGGCAAGATCGTGGTCCTCGCCGGCGTTCCCTTCGGCACGCCGGGGTCGACCAACGTGCTCCATGTCGCGGCTGTGCGCGGCGACGAACTCAAGGGCCGCGACGAGGGTTAAGCCACCAACTCTCCGTTCGTTTCGAGCGTGTCGAGAAACGGGAAGCGCAGTTCTATCCGCTTCTCGGCTTCGCTCGAAGCGAACGGATGGTGTTATGCGCGGGGCCGGTGCCGAATCGCCTCGCCCACCTGCATCATGGAAACGCAGAAAAGCGCCCGGTCGATAACCGGGCGCTGATCGGGATACAAGATCCTTGAGGCGCAGCCTCCCGAAGGAGGCGGCGGCCGTCGCTTAGCCCTGGCGGGCCTTGAAGCGGCGGTTGGTCTTGTTGATGACGTAGGTGCGGCCGCGGCGACGGATCACGCGGTTGTCCCGGTGGCGGCCCTTGAGCGACTTGAGCGAGTTGCGGATCTTCATGGCTATCGGCCTTTGATGAATCTTGGTTTGATCGGAAAATCGAAGCGCAGCCCCTATGGGCGTGGCGGGCCAAAGTCAAGGGTGGTGCGCCGGTTTTTGGCCCTCAGCATCCTTCCATTCATCCTTCATGCAGCAAGAAGATGGCTTCACGCGTTGGAGGGGATTATGTCCTCCGCGCCGTGTATCGGTAAATGCCCGTTGGAGTAAGCCCATGTCGAAGCGCCTGTTTTTTGCCGCCAGCCTCGCCCTGCCACTTTCCGCCTGTGCGACTGCCGCGCCGCCGGTGGAGGTGACGCGCTTCCATATCGACAATCCTGCGCGATCGGGTTCGCTCGCGGTCGAGGAAATGCCCGGAAACCCGGACGTCAGCCTTGAATTCCGCACCTATGCCTCGGCCGTGTCGCAGGCGTTCCAACAGGTCGGCTTCACACCGGACGACGGCAAGCAGAGCGACTATGTCGCGCTCGTCAGCTTCAGCCGCAGCTTCCGTCCGTCCGGCATCGACCGCAGCAGCGACAAGCCGGTCAGCGTCGGCGTGGGCGGTGCGCTGGGCAGCGGCGGTGGTCGCCGCGGTGGCAGTTTCGGTGGGCTGGGCGTGGGCGTCGGCATCAACTTGTCGGGCAAGCCCAAGGATATCGTGACGACGCAATTGCATGTGCAGGTGCGCCGCCGGTCCGATTCGACTGCCATCTGGGAAGGGCGTGCGTCGACCGAGGCAAAGCAGGGCTCGCCCGCCGCGCAGCCCGCCACGGCGGCGCAGAAACTCGCTAACGCGTTGATCGGGGGCTATCCGGGCGAATCGGGCCGCACTATAAACGTCAAATGACCATCAGCATTTCCAGCGGCTTCGACAGCGGCAATATTCGCGTCCTCTCCATCACCGATACGCCCGCCGGCGTCCGCGCCGAGCTGGAGATCGTGCACGATCATCAGAGCGACTTCTATCAATGGTTCCACTTCCGGCTCGCCAATGCGGCGGGGCGCGAGGTGGAACTGGCGATCGTGAACGGGGCAGGTTCCGCCTATCCCGACGGCTGGCCGGGCTATAGCGCGCGGGCGAGCGAGGATCGCGAGAACTGGTATCTGGCCGACACCAGCTATGCCAACGGCACGCTGACGATCCGCCTGACGCCCGACAGCAATGCCGTCTGGCTGGCCTACTTCGCGCCCTATTCGATGGAACGCCACCATGACCTGATCGCCTGGGCGGCGAGCCAGCCGGGCGTCGTGCATCGCGAGCTGGGCCTGACGCTGGACGGCCAGCCGCTCGATCTGCTGACCATCGGCGATGGTCCCAAGCAGGTGTGGCTCTATGCCCGCCAGCATCCGGGCGAATCGATGGCCGAATGGTGGATGGAAGGCGCGCTGGAGCGGCTCTGCGACGAGCAGGACGCGGTCGCCCGCCTGTTGCGGCAGAAAGCCACCATCCACCTCGTCCCGAACATGAACCCGGACGGCAGCCGCCGTGGCCATCTGCGCACCAATGCGGCGGGCGTGAACCTGAATCGCGAATGGCATGAGCCGACGGCCGACAGGAGTCCCGAAGTGCTGCTGGTCCGCAACGCAATGGACGCGACGGGCGTAGACTTTGCGATGGACGTGCATGGGGATGAGGCGATCGCCGCCGTCTTCATCGCGGGATTCGACGGCATTCCGTCGATTACGGAGAAGCAGACGGCGCTCTATCATCGCTATCGCGATACGCTTGCCAGCCGCACGCCCGATTTTCAGACGCGGCTGGGCTATCCGGTCGCGACTGCGGGAAAGGCTAACCTGTCCATGTCGACCAATCAGGTGGCCGAACGCTTCGGCGCGGTCGCGATGACCTTGGAAATGCCGTTCAAGGACAATGACGACCTGCCCGACGCCGATTATGGCTGGTCGCCGGCGAGATCGATCCAACTGGGCAAGGATTGCCTCGCCGTGCTGGCGGAGATGATCGACGAGATTTGAGGCTGTTTACCTCTGTTCGCGCTGGCTTTGTCGAATGCTGGCGCGAACAGAAGTTACATCTCAACCGAACAATTCGGCCAGAAAATCCACCATTGCCTTATAGCTGCGTCGGTCGGCGTTGGCGCTGTAGGCCAGGCCCTTTTCCGGCATGTTCACCGATTCGTCGGTGAAGGCGTGGCCGGTCGCGCCATAGGCATGGATCTGCCAGTCGCAGCCCGCCTCGGTCAGTTCCTTCGCCAGTGCAACGGTCGCGTCGGGCGGGGCGATCGGATCGTCCCAGCCATGGCAGATCAATAGCTTGGCGGTGATGGTCGTGTTGGGGAAGGGCGGCGCCTGATAGACGCCGTGGAAGCTGACAGCCCCGGCGATGTCCGCGCCGCTCCGCGCCAGATCGAGGACGCAGCGCCCGCCAAAGCAGAAGCCGATCGCCGCCGTCCGTGCCGGATCGACCCCGTCCATCCCCTTGAGCAGCGCATGGGCCGCATTCGCCCGATCGCGCAGCAGCGCGCGATCGGAGTTCAGTTCATTCATGTAGCGCGCCGGATCGGGATCGGCGCGGGTGGTGCGCTTGCCCTGTCCGAACATGTCGACGACGAGCACGACATAGCCCAGCGCCGCCACCATTTCCGCCCGGATGAAATCCGCTTCCTTGGTGCCCAGAACATTGGGGAAAAGCAGGATGCCGGGACGTGCCCCTATGTCGGATTCGTCGAAAACGACCACATGTTCAAAGGCTTGGTCGTCCATGTTCGAAACGATGGCGCTGCGGGCGATGCTCATGACTGTCTACCTCGCTGTCTGTAAAATAGGTCAGATGCTACCGAAGCCGGGCGCTTCGCCGCGCGCCGTGGCGCTCAGCCGCCGCGGGCGCTTCCAGCCGATGCTGGGGCGTTTGCGCAGCCGCAGCGTCGGCCAGTCGCCCCGGTCGCTGCGCTCGGCAAGGCGCATCCCTTCGGCGCGATAGGCGGCCAGCACCGCGTCGGCCTGCTCCTTGAGCAGACCCGCCAGCAGGATCGTCCCGCCATCCTCGACCAGCGCGCAGAGCGCCGGAGCCAGCTCGATCAGCGGCCCGGCCAGGATATTGGCGATCAGCAGGTCGTAGGGTGCCCGGCCGACCAGCGCCGGATGATCCGCCCCGGCGGCCGTGACCAGCGCCAGCTGGCCCGCCCTGTCGCCCAGCGCCACGCCATTGGCGCGTGCATTGTCGGCGCTGATCTCCACGGCGACCGGATCGATGTCCGACGCGATCGCGTGGGCATGAGGCCACAGATGCAGCGCGGCAAAGGCGAGCAGCCCGGTGCCGGTGCCGATGTCGGCGACGTTGCGTGCCCGGATGCCGACGCGGCGCATCCGGTCGAGCATGATCAGGCAGCCGGCCGTGGTTTCATGCTGGCCGGTGCCGAAGGCGCGACTCGCCTCGATCAGCAGATTTTTGTGGCCGGCCAGTTCGGGGTCGCTGGCAAGGTTGCGGACATGGAATCGCCCGGCGGTGACGGCTTCCAGCCCCTGCTGGCTCAGCGTCACCCAATCTTCGTCGGGCAATTGTTCGATGATCGGTTTCACCCCGGTGGCGCTGGGCACCAAAGTCTTGAGCAGCTTGATCGCAGCGGCGCTGGGCTTGCCCTCGAAATAGGCGTCGAGCTGCCACTTGTCCTCGTCATCCGGCTCCGCTTCGCTGGTCATCAGCACCGGCGGATGCTCCATTAAGGCGAAAGCGGCGATATCCCCGTCCAGCGCCTCCGCTTCGGCACGGGTGCAGGGCAGGGTGACTTTCCAGCTTTGCGCTGTCGTGACGGCATCATTCATCCCGCGCCTTTAGACGAGGGGAGGGAGGAGGGGAAGTATTTGGCGGGGTCAGGCGACCTGACGGCCAAAGTCGGACGAGGCATGGCGCAGGCTGGCCAGCTTCTCTTCGACGCTCATGAAGCCGCGTTCCAGCTGGTCGATCTCCGATGCCACGACCTCGGTATCCTGGCGGATTGCCGAAATGGTGGTCGACATCGAATCGGCCGCCAGCGCGGTCTCGTCCACGGCGGCGGTGATCATGGTGACGGTCTGCGCCTGCGCATCCATGGCGTGGCGGATGCGTTCGGCGCTGGCCTGCACTTCGCCCACCGTATCGCGGATACGTTCGTTGGTTTCGACCGACTGGCGGGTCGACATCTGGATGTCGGCGATCTTGCCGGCGATTTCGTCGGTGGCGCGCGCGGTCTGGTTGGCGAGGCTCTTCACTTCCTGCGCGACGACCGCGAAGCCGCGACCGGCATCGCCTGCACGGGCGGCCTCGATCGTGGCGTTGAGCGCCAGCAGATTGGTCTGGCCCGCAATGTCGCGGATCAGGCCCAGGATCGATTCGATCGACTTGGCATGTTCGGACAGGGTGGCGGACATGGTGACGGCATCTCCGGATTGGCGCGCGGCGCGCTGGGCGACATCGGCGGCGCCCTCGACTTCGGTGCGGGCATCCTCGATCGCCCGGATCAGGCCGGCGGAGGTGCGGGCTGCTTCGCGCATGGCGAGGGCAGACTGTTCGGCGGCGGCGGCGACTTCGGACGCCTTGCCCAGCATCCCGCGCGTCGCGGCCGACGCATCCTTGGCCTGTTCGCGCAGCGATTCGCCCAGCTTCGACGCGCCGTCGATCTCACCCACGATGCGCTGTTCGAACAGCGATCCATAGCGCTGGCGCTCGGCCTTCTGGGTTTCGGCGACATCCTGCGCCAGCACATTGCTCATGATCGCGATGTCGAGCGCCGACAGACGGTTGATCGCGCGCAGCAGCCGCTGGCAGCGGGGACGATCATCCCAGCACTGATCACACACCAGATCGGCGATCTTCTCGTTGGAACGGGACACGGCCGTCAGCACCGCCTGCACCGGAAACCCGTGCTTGCTGGCGTGACGGACGCAGTTGGTCGCCATCTCGATCCAGGCACCGGCGGCGAAATTCGCCAGCTTTTCCTCGATATAGCGGGCGGTTTCCATTTCGATCTTGCGCAGCGCCGTGTCGCTCAGATGCAGGCGCAGATTGGCGTCGGCGGCATAGCTGTCGAAAAAGGTACGGGTGACGAGCGGCAGAGAATCCCGGATCATCGCGTGAATTTCCAGCGCTTCGGGCGCGATACTGTCGGCCAGGTCGGGGTTGGCCATATTATTGGCGTTCACCATCCGGAATGACTCGGCGAAATTCATGGTATTCGGGTGCCCCTCGACAATGCGCGAACCTTTGGTCGGCAGGGATAGCGCCCTTTGGTTAATTCATCCTTATTCCAACCCGTCGCCGCACTTTTTCTACGCGGCTTGCCCTCTTGGCACTTCGCTCTTAAGGGGACCGGACACAGGGACAAGTATCAAGGACCAGGGTAGACATGGCGCGTTCCACCAGCCGGCCACTCTCGCCGCATTTGACGATCTGGAAATGGGGACCGGCCATGGCCGTCTCCATCATGCACCGCGTGACGGGCAACGGTCTGGCGACCGCCGGCGCGCTCGGCCTCGTCTGGTGGCTGATGGCTGCCGCAAGCGGGCCGGAAGCCTATGCGACCTTCGTCAAATGCGCGACATCGCCGATCGGCTATCTGGTGATGGCGGGCCTCAGCTGGTTCTTCTTCCAGCATCTCTTCTCCGGTCTTCGCCACTTCGTGCTCGACATGGGCGCGGGTTATGAGCTGAAGAACAACAAGATGTGGTCGGTCCTGACCTTCGTCCTGTCCACTCTCGCCACCGCCGCCTTCTGGGCCGCGATCTGCCTGGGGAAATTCTGATGGGAACCGGAACCGGAATCGGTCGCGTCCGTGGTCTTGGTTCGGCCAAGCATGGCGCGCATCATTGGCTGGCGCAGCGCTACAGCGCCGTCGGCAACCTGCTGCTGATCCTGTGGCTGCTCTTCAGCCTGATCGCGCTGCCCGGCCTCGACTATGAAAGCGTGGTGAACTGGATTCACAATCCGCTGGTCGCGGTGCCGCTGATGCTGATGGTGGTCAGCATCTTCATGCACCTGCGCCTGGGTATGCAGGTGATGCTGGAGGACTATGTCCATGACAAGGGTCTGGCCTTCTTCTCCATGCTGGTGCTGAACTTCTATGCCTTTGGCGGCGCGGCCGCGGGCGTCTTCGCGATCGCCAAGATCGCCTTCATCGGGATCGTCAAGTAATGAGCGACGCCTACAAGATCATCGACCACAGCTACGACACCGTCGTCGTGGGTGCCGGCGGCTCGGGCCTGCGCGCCACCATGGGCAGCGCCGAAGCGGGCCTCAAGACTGCCTGCATCACCAAGCTGTTCCCGACCCGCAGCCACACCGTGGCGGCGCAGGTCGGCATCGCCGCCTCGCTCGGCAACAACTCGCCCGACCACTGGACCTGGCACATGTTCGACACCGTCAAGGGGTCCGACTGGCTGGGTGACCAAGACGCGATCGAATATATGGTGCGCGAAGCGCCGGCGGCCGTGATCGAGCTGGAGCATGCCGGCGTGCCGTTCAGCCGTAACGAGAATGGGACGATCTACCAGCGTCCGTTCGGCGGCCATATGCAGAATATGGGCGCCGGCCCGCCGGTGCAGCGCACCTGCGCCGCGGCCGACCGCACCGGCCACGCCATGCTCCACGCGCTCTATCAGCAGAGCCTGAAGTATGACGCCGACTTCTACATCGAATATTTCGCCATCGACCTGATCATGGAAAATGGCGAGTGCCGCGGCGTCATCGCCATCTGCATGGAAGACGGCAGCATTCACCGTTTCCGCAGCCATGCGGTCGTGCTGGCGACGGGCGGCTATGGCCGCGCCTATTTCTCCGCCACCTCGGCGCACAGCTGCACCGGCGACGGCGGCGGCATGGTGCTGCGCGCGGGCCTGCCGCTCCAGGATCTGGAGTTCGTGCAGTTCCACCCGACCGGCATCTACGGCGCGGGCGTGCTCATCACCGAAGGTGCGCGTGGCGAGGGCGGCTACCTCACCAATTCCGAAGGCGAGCGCTTCATGGAGCGTTATGCCCCGTCGGCGAAGGATCTGGCGTCGCGTGACGTCGTGTCGCGCTCGATGGCGATGGAAATGCGCGAAGGGCGCGGCGTGGGTCCGAACAAGGATCACATCTTCCTGCACCTCGACCATATCGATCCCAAGGTGCTGGCGGAGCGTCTGCCGGGCATCACCGAAAGCGGCAAGATTTTCGCGGGCGTCGACCTGACCCGCCAGCCGCTGCCCGTGACCCCGACCGTGCATTACAATATGGGCGGCATCCCCTGTAACTATCATGGTCAGGTGGTGACGAAGGTCGGCGACGATCCGGAAGTCGTGGTGCCGGGGCTTTATGCCGTCGGCGAAGCGGCCTGCGTGTCGGTCCATGGTGCCAACCGCCTCGGCTCCAACTCGCTGATCGACCTTGTCGTGTTCGGCCGCGCCACCGGCCTGCACCTCAAGGAAAATCTCAAGCCCGGAGCGTCGCACAAGCCGCTGCCGGCCGATGCCGCCGATCTGGCGCTGTCGCGTCTGGACAAGTATCGCAATGCCAAGGGCGGCACGCCCACGGCGCAGATCCGTCTGGAAATGCAGCACACCATGCAGAAGCATGCCGCCGTGTTCCGTGACAGCGAATTGCTGGGCGAGGGCGTCAAGAAGATGGAGCAGGTCAACAAGCGCCTGGAAGACGTCGCCGTCTCCGACCGCTCGCTGATCTGGAATACCGACCTCATCGAGACGCTGGAACTCGACAATCTGATGTCGTCGGCCGTCTGCACCATGGTCAGCGCGGAAAACCGCAAGGAAAGCCGCGGCGCTCATGCGCATGAGGATTTCCCGAACCGCGACGACGAAAACTGGATGAAGCATACCATCAGCTGGTTCGAAGGCTGGGGTGGTCAGGGCGGCAAGGTGACGCTCGATTATCGTCCCGTCCATGACTACACGCTCACGGACGAAGCCGAATATATCAAGCCCAAGGCGCGCGTTTACTAAACGCCGCGCCGACAGGCCGAAACATGCGGAAGGGGGCGAGTCGAAAGGCTGGCCCCCTTTTTGCTTTCACGACCAATTTGCCGGGAATGACGATATGACGCAGGACGCAGTGGCCATCCTCTATCAGGCGCTGCCGCCGCCGGTAATCGACGGGCTGCGCAAGGATGCCAAGCCCGGCGGCTATTCGGATGGCGGCGCGGACATCGCGTTCGTGCTGCGGGGGCAGGGGCATCGCGTGCTGACGCCGGCGGCCGATCCCGACCCGACCCGGCCGCTCGACTGGGTCTTCCCCGACACGGTCGACGGCATCGCCACGGCGATCGCTGCGGGTGCGACCATCCTCTGGGCCAATAGCGTGCTGTTCGAGGGGCATCCGCTGGAGGCGGTCCTGGGTCAGGTGCGGATCGTCGGGCAATTGCCCGAACTGATGCAGCGCTATGACGACAAGTTCGCGACCAACCGGATGCTGGAGCAGGACGGACTGCCGGTGGCGCGCTCCTTCCTGATGGCGCAGGCGGCGCGGGCGGGCGTCTGGGCGCTGGCCGAGGTCGAGGCGGCACTGGCGGAGGCCGGCTTGTCTTTCCCGCTGATCGTGAAGCCGGTGCGCGGGCGTGGTAGCCAGGGCGTATCGCGAGTCGCCGATCTTGTGGCGCTTCGGGCGGCGGCGACCGGCCTGATCGCGGACGCGAAGTTCGGCGACACGCTGATCATCGAGGAATATCTGGCCGGAGAGGAAGTCACGGTAACGGTGATGCCGCCGGCTGGCGACGGCCGCACTCATCGGGCGCTGCGCCCGGTACGCCGTTTCGACCAGAAGGATGGCGTAGCGCCCTATAATGGGGATGTAGCAGTGACCGCCAACAGCGTAGCGATCAGCGAACATGAACTGGCGTCGCCGACTGTACAGGCGATGCTGGGTGCCTGCGTCCGGGCAGCGGCGCTGGTCGGCGCACGCGCGCCGATCCGCATCGATTGCCGGGCCGATGCCAGCGGGAATTTCAAGCTGTTCGACCTCAACATGAAGCCCAACATGACCGGCCCCGGCCGCCCCGGCCGCGACGATCAGGATTGCCTGTCCGCAATCGCCGCCCGCGCCGACGGCTGGGATTTCGCGCGCCTGCTGGAAGCGATGCTGGGGGCGGCGTGGTAAGCGCGGCGTCAGCTAAGGACCAAAGTTGGTCGTTCGAATGAAGCTTTGGCGTTGCCGAAACGGGCCGTTCAGCGATCACCCTGTGGACTGGACACCTTAGCAAAGTATCGCAGCCGATCGTTGAAGTCGTTGACGGCTGCTTCCAAACCCTTCAAATCCACTTTGAACGTCGAAGGCATGGTGCAAACAAACTGCCTCTCATCGATCCACGCTTTAGCGTCAGCGCGCAGACGTCCCTGAACTTCTCCGTCTGACATTTCTAACCACCTTTTCGTGGTCACAGCGTAAGACACTGAAAAATCCTCGTATTGATCTTCATACTCGTGTTCGCACTTGTCGATACTGATCGACACTGTGACAGGACCACCGTCGATCCATCGAACTTCAAAAGAGTTTTCCTCATTATCTTGCGTAAGGCTCACAGAAGCGTCGTTACCTCCCGCTCCCGACAAGCTAGAAATGCTACTGACATGCCACGGTCCATGCTTCTTGCCGACCGGAATAGAAGCTGAGGCAGTAGCGCAGGCACAAACCAAGCCAAGGGAAAGAAGCGTCCGCATTCTGCATTTCTCTTCCAAAAGCCGTCTGTCCGCTACCCCCCCAAATCAGCCCGTTCACCCTAAAACGGCAGCAGCGCCTCATATACCTCGCCCCCCGGCTTGCCCTGCACCGCCGCACCCCTCCGCAGCAGGAAGGCATGGCGGACGATCTCGGCCTGCTGCTCTATGCCGTAGCGCGCGAACGGCTTGCCCGGCACGATGTCGTAGGCGTAACGACAAAAGGGGTGACGCATCAGCGGCAGCCAATATTTGCCCGACCGCTGCGCCTGCCAGACATGGGTCATCTCGTGGATGAAATGGCCCTGAAGATGTAGCGGACTGTCGCAGAAGTCGGCGCAGAACAGGCCGCCGTCGGGATGGAACCAGAGGTCGCCGTCGGGCGCCATGGTCACGCCCCTGGGTTGGAGCGGCCACCATTTACGATTATGGACCCGCACCCGCCCATAATCGATCGCCGGACCGAAGATCGAGCGGGCGAGGGCGGCTTCCTGCCGGGTAAGCGGCCGCCCGCTCAATGCGCGCCCGCTCAATGCTCGGAAGCGTCGCCGGCCTTGGGCGCGGGCACGGCGGCGGCCTCGGGCTTGCGGATCACCGCGTCGACCAGCAACCGGTCGCCATTGGCCATCAGAAAGGTCAGCTGCATCTTGCCCCGGCTGATCGCGGTATCGTTGATGCCGAAGAGCATCAGGTGCTTGCCGCCCGGCGCGAAGGCGACCTTGCCCTTCGCGGGAATGTCGACGCTGTCGATCCGCTCCATCGTCGTCATCCCGTCTTTGGTCAGGCTTTCATGCATCTCGACCTTGAGCGCATAGTCGGTGATGACGCCGCGCAACTGCGTTCCCGCATCGCCGCCATGGGCGACGAAATAACCGGCCGACGGCATTTCCTTGTTGGGGGAAAGGCGAATCCAGGCCTGGTCGACATAAGTGGGTGCGGGATCGCCGCAGGCGCTGAGCGCCAGCGGCGCGGCGAGGGCGAAAAGGGCAAGAGGCGCACGCATCCGACACTCCATGACTGTCTCGTTTTTGGTCTGCAAGCATAGGTAATCGCGCGCCCTTCTTGTGCCAAGCGAAAGCACGCCTATATCCCCCCTTGCAAACCGGCCTTGCCTTGGCGCTTTAGTGAGGTATGGGGCCGACAACCGCTGAGTATTTTGGGGTTACAAGAGGAAGAGATGGCAAAAGTAATCGGTATTGACCTTGGCACCACCAACAGCTGCATCGCTGTGATGGACGGCGGCAAGCCCAAGGTGATCGAGAATGCGGAAGGGGCCCGCACCACCCCGTCGATCGTCGCCTTCGCCAAGGATGGCGAACGTCTGATCGGTCAGCCGGCCAAGCGCCAGGCGGTGACCAACCCCGACAACACGATCTTCGCGGTGAAGCGCCTGATCGGCCGCCGCTTCGACGATCCCATGACCAAGAAGGACATGGAACTCGTCCCCTATGACATTTCAAAGGGTCCCAACGGCGACGCCTGGGTCAAGGCCGGTGGCGAGGATTACAGCCCGTCGCAGATCAGCGCCTTCATCCTTCAGAAGATGAAGGAAACGGCTGAAAGCTATCTCGGCGAAACCGTCACGCAGGCGGTCATCACCGTTCCCGCCTACTTCAACGACGCCCAGCGTCAGGCGACCAAGGACGCCGGCCAGATCGCGGGCCTCGAAGTGCTGCGCATCATCAACGAGCCGACCGCGGCGGCCCTTGCTTACGGGCTGGACAAGCAGGACGGCAAGACCATTGCCGTCTATGACCTTGGCGGCGGCACGTTCGACATTTCGATCCTCGAAATCGGCGACGGCGTGTTCGAAGTGAAGTCGACCAACGGCGACACCTTCCTGGGCGGCGAAGACTTCGACGCCAAGCTGGTGGAATATCTGGCGGCCGACTTCAAGAAGGCGGAAAGCATCGACCTCACCAAGGACAAGCTGGCGCTCCAGCGTCTGAAGGAAGCCGCTGAAAAGGCGAAGATCGAGCTGTCCAGCGCGCAGACGACCGAAGTTAACCTGCCCTTCATCACCGCCGACCAGAATGGTCCCAAGCATCTGGTGAAGACGATCACGCGCGCCGATCTGGAGCGTCTGGTCGCCGACCTGATCAAGCGCACGATGGAACCCTGCAAGAAGGCGATGGCCGACGCGGGTGTTTCGGCGAGCGAGATCAGCGAAGTCGTCCTCGTCGGCGGCATGACCCGCATGCCCAAGGTGCGCGAAGCCGTGAAGGAATTTTTCGGCAAGGAACCGCACACCGGCGTGAACCCGGACGAAGTCGTTGCCATGGGCGCCGCCATTCAGGCCGGCGTGTTGCAGGGCGACGTCAAGGACGTGCTGCTGCTCGACGTGACCCCGCTGTCGCTGGGCATCGAGACGCTGGGCGGCGTGTTCACCCGCATGATCGACCGTAACACGACCATCCCCGCCAAGAAGTCGCAGGTCTATTCGACCGCCGACGACAATCAGCAGGCGGTGACGATCCGCGTGTTCCAGGGCGAGCGTGAAATGGCGGCGGACAACAAGATCCTCGGCCAGTTCGACCTCGTCGGCATCCCGCCCGCACCGCGCGGCGTGCCGCAGATCGAAGTCACGTTCGACATCGACGCCAACGGCCTCGTCAACGTGTCCGCCAAGGACAAGGGCACCGGCAAGGAACAGCAGATCCGCATCCAGGCCTCCGGCGGCCTCAGCGATTCCGACATCGACCAGATGGTCAAGGATGCCGAGCGCTTCGCCGAAGAGGACAAGAAGCGTCGTGAAGCGGCCGAAGCCAAGAACAATGCCGAAAGCCTGGTCCACACCACCGAGGCGCAGCTGGTCGAACATGGCGACAAGATCGACGCATCGCTGAAGGGCGAGATCGAGACCGCGATCGCCGCGACCAAGAGCGCGATCGAAAGCGGCGACGCCGAAGCGATGAAGACCAAGGCGCAGGAACTCGCCACGGTCGCGATGAAGCTCGGCCAGGCGATCTACGAGAAGGAGCAGGCTTCGGCTGCTGCTCCGGGCGATGACGCGCCCAAGGCCGACGACGATGTCGTCGATGCCGAATTCTCGGAAGTGGACGACAACAAGGCGTAAGCCCGATGAAACGCTTCTCGACTTCGCTCCGCGCGGACGGCATGGTCCTTGACCAGCGCGACCGTTCGGGGCGAAGCCGGGGACCGTGCGCGCCGGGGGCGATATGACTACCGAAGTTGATTATTACGAACTGCTCGAAATCGAGCGCACCGCCGATGGCTCGGCCATCAAGAGCGCCTATCGCAAACTGGCGATGAAATATCACCCGGACAAGACCGGGGGCTGCACCGACAGCGAAGCCAAGTTCAAGGCCGTATCCGAAGCCTATGAATGCCTGAAGGATCCGCAAAAGCGCGCGGCCTATGACCGTTATGGCCATGCGGCCTATACCAACGCCCAGTCGGGCGGCGGCGGCGGTGGTGGTTTCCGTGGCGGCGCGGGCGGCTTTTCCGACCTGGGCGATATTTTCGAGACGATCTTCGGCCAGGCGGGGTTCGGCGGTGGCGGCGGTGGTCGCCAGCAACAGCGCCGCGGCGCGGACCTGCGCTATGATATGGAAATCTCGCTGGACGAGGCCTATCATGGCAAACAGACCGAAATCCAGATCGAGGTGTCGGCCGCCTGCGAGAGCTGCGACGGGTCGGGCGCGCAGCCCGGCACCGGGGTCAAGAGCTGCGGCACCTGCGGCGGCCATGGCCAGGTCCGTGCGCAGCAGGGCTTTTTCGTGGTCGAGCGCACCTGTCCGTCCTGCCATGGCGCGGGCCAGGTGATCGAAAGCCCCTGCCGCTCCTGCCGGGGCGAAGGCCGCGTCGACAAGCCCAAGACGCTGTCGGTCAATATTCCGGCCGGCGTTGACGAAGGCACCCGCATCCGCCTGTCGGGCGAGGGCGAGGCCGGCGCGCGGGGTGCGCCCGCGGGCGACCTCTATATCTTCCTGCATGTGAAGCGCCACACGATCTTCGAACGCGACGGCACGACGCTGTTCTGCCGCGCACCGGTCAGCATCACCACGGCTGCGCTCGGCGGCGTGATCGAAGTGCCGGGTCTCGACGGCTCGCGGCATGAAATCAAGATCCCGAGCGGCATCCAGTCGGGCAAGCAGATCCGCCAGCGCGGCGCCGGCATGCCGGTGCTGAACGGGCGCGGGCAGGGCGACCTCGTCATCCAGGTCGATGTCGAGACCCCGACCAAGCTCAGCGCCAAGCAGAAGGAACTGCTGGAAGCCTTCCGCGAGACGGAAACCGGCGAGGAGTGCCCGCAATCGACGGGCTTCTTCTCCAAGCTCAAGGAATTGTGGGGGGATTAAGTCCTCCCCAAATCAAACCTCCGTTCGCTTCGAGCGAAGTCGAGAAGCGCAAGTGCAATACGACATGTTTCTCGACTGCGCTCGAAACGAACGGATCATGGGTTATTCATTCGCCCCCGCCGCGCCCACCAGTAGAAGGGCAGGCCCGCCAGCATCAGCAGGATGCTAGACCCGCTCGCCACCACGCCCGCGCCCCACAGCGTCCAGAGCGCATAGCCAAGTCCGATGATTGCCGCCGGCATCACCAGCCGGAATCGCAGGCTGGCCAGCGCACAGCCGACATAGAGCCACAGCGTTGCGGATGTCGCCAGCAGCGCCATCGCCGTGAACAGCGACACCAGCCCTTGCAAACTGTTCGCCACCAGCATCAGGCTGGCCAGCACGGTCGACAGGATCAGCCCACGCCAGGGCGTTCCCCTGGCATCGGTAGTCGCCAGCCAGCGCGGTAACTCGCCTGCCCGCGCCATCGCCAGCGGCACCTCGCCCTGGAGCAGCGTCCAGCCATTGAGCGCGCCGAGGCAGCTTACGACCACGAAGATCGCGATGAAGCCGGCGGGACCGGACGACCAATAATGGCTGACGAAGGCACCGAAGGGCGATCCGGTCTGGGTTTCCGCCGCGGGCAGGGTCAGCGCGATACCGGAGCAGACGATCAGATAGACGAGCCCGGTCGCCGCCGTGCCGATCAGTGTCGCGCGCGGGATCGTCCGGGCGGGATCGCGCACCTTGTCGGCAGCGACGCTGGCGGATTCGAAGCCGAGCAGCGCCCAAAGGGTAAGCGCCGCCGACGCGGTGATGCCCGCGCCGGTCAGGCCCTGCGCGGGAAAGGGTGCGACCTCCGCCCGGCCGCTGCCCAGGATCAGCGCCAGCAGTACAAGCACGACGATGATCGGGATCAGCTTGACGCAGGTGGTGGCGATCTGCGTCATGCCCGCTGCCCGTGCGCCAATCAGGTTGATGCCGGTCATTGCCCAGAGGAAGGCGATGGAGCAGATCGCGCCGACCCCCGGTTCCGCCAATGACGGTATGATGCTGCTGAGGTTGGCCGTCGCCGCCACCGCGATGGTGACGTTGGTGATGATGATCGAAATCCAGTAGATCCATCCGATCGCGAAGCCTGCCAACGGCCCATAGGCGCGCGCGATCATCTGCGATGCGTTTGCGTCGGGCATCGCGACCGTCAGTCGCGCGATGACGAAGGCCAGCACCAGCGATCCTGCGATGGTGAACACCCATCCCGCAACCGCATCCCAGCCGAAGGGCGCAAGCGACGCGGGCAGCAGGAACACGCCCGACCCGATCATGTTGCCCATGACGAGCGCGATGCAGGCGGCCAGGCCCAAGGTGCGGGAGGATGCCGACTGGATGCCGACGTCGTTCGACGGATTGCTCATATGAGGATGCCTAATGGCGGAGGCGATCGATTGCTAGGCTATGGGCGCTTATCCGGCGAGGATCGGGCGGTTGGGCAAGGTGGTTTGGCGGCGGGCTGCCCGCAACTTCCGTTCGCCCTGAGCCTGTCGAAGCGCATTTCCTCTTCCAAAATGAGGCTCGAAAGAAAAGGACGGTCGCCATCCCGCCATCCCGCCATCCCGCCATCCCGCCATCCGCACGTTGCCCTGGCCCCTCCGCACCATGCGCGCTCAGAGGGAGGATACATTTCCTGCAATCGTGTTTGATTTCATTGCATTTGCGAAGTCGGTCCAGGAAGCGCAGATGGGCTGCGATGCTGCAACGCAGCAAATTTCCTGTCGAGGCTTGAATATGTTTTCCCTGCTGTCGCTCTATTTCGCCTATCGCCGTGACGTCGTTTCGGCCGAGCGCTACATCGCCGCGCTGAACAAGACAAAGGCGCCCGTCGCCGACGACGTGACGATCGACCCGGCTCTGGTTCCGGTCGACGAACAGCTGCCGCTCGCAGCCTGATACATGCAGAAAGGGCGGCCATCCTTCCGGAGGCCGCCCCTTGCATGATCGTTTCGGTTGCCTGATCAGGCGGCCAGGAACATATCCGGATCGAGCGCCATCAGCGCATCGGCGCCGCCCTCAATCTTGCGGCGCAGCGATCCCGCATCCGGCATGATCCGTTCGGCGAAAAAGCGCGCCGTCACCAGCTTGGCTTCCAGATATTTGGCATCCCCGTCGCCCGCCTCGATCAGCGCGGTGGCGGCCTTCGCCATACGCAGCCACATCAGGCCCGTCGCGACGATGCCAAGGATGTGCATGTAGTGATGCGCACCGGCGCCGGCATGATCGGGGTTCTTCATGGCATTCTGCATCAGCCACATGGTCGCTGCGCCGAGCTGGCCGCTGGCCTTTTCCAGCGCGTCGGCAATGCCGGCCAGCTTCTCATTGTCCTTCGCGGCGGCGACTTCGTCACCGACCATCTTCAGGAAGCCCTGAAGTGCACGGCCGCCGTTCATCGGCAACTTGCGGCCGACCAGATCCATCGCCTGCACGCCATTGGTGCCTTCATAGATCTGCGCGATGCGCGCGTCCCGGACATACTGCTCGACGCCATTTTCCCAGATATAACCATGGCCGCCAAACACCTGCTGCGCCATAACCGCGACGTCGAAGCCCTTGTCCGTGCCATAGCCCTTGAGCACCGGCGTCAGCAACTGGACCAGATCGTCGGCCGCCTGCCGCTCTTCCTCGGTCGCGGCCTGATGGGCGAGGTCGACCTGCAAGGCGCCCCACAGCATCAGCGCGCGCAGTCCTTCGGTCAACGCCTTGGCCTCCATCAGCATGCGGCGCACATCGGGATGGACGAACAGCGTGTCGGCCTTTTCGTCCGGCTCCTTGGGGCCGGTCAGGGCGCGGCCTTGGCGGCGGTCATGGGCATAGTGAACCGCATTCTGATAGGCGATCTCGGCCTGTCCCAGACCCTGCATGCCGACCCACATGCGTGCGGCGTTCATCATGATGAACATGGCGGCAAGGCCCTTATTCTCCTCGCCCACGATCCAGCCGGTCGCGCCGTCATAGTTCATGACGCAGGTCGCATTGCCGTGAATGCCCATCTTGTGCTCCAGCGAACCGCAGGACACGGCATTGCGGTCGCCCAGCGAGTCGTCCTCATTGACGAGGAACTTCGGCACGACGAACAGCGAAATGCCCTTGCTGCTGTCCGGCGCGCCTGGCGTCTTGGCCAGGACCAGGTGAATGATGTTTTCCGACAGGTCGTGTTCGCCAGCGGAAATGAAGATCTTGGTGCCGCTGATGGCGTAGCTGCCATCGGCATTGGGCGTGGCCTTGGTCTTGATGAGGCCGAGGTCGGTGCCTGCATGCGGCTCCGTCAGGTTCATCGTGCCGGTCCATTTGCCCGACACCATGTTGGGGACATATTTCTGCTTCAGCTCGTCGCTACCCTTGGCAAGCAGGGCGGAAACGGCGCCGCTGGTCAGGCCATGATACATTTCGAAACTGTGGTTGGACGACAGAACATATTCGCCCACCGCCGCAGCGACGACATTCGGCAGGCCCTGGCCACCATATTCGGTCGGGCCGTGCAGCGTTGTCCAGCCGCCCTCGACATAGGCGTCGAACGCCTGCTTGAAGCCCGTCGGCGTCGTCACGCTGCCGTCCGGGTTGCGGGTGCAGCCTTCCTTGTCGCCCACAGCGTTCAGCGGGAAAAGTATTTCCGCCGCCAGCTTGCCACCTTCGGTCAGAATCGCCTCGACAAGGTCGGGGGTCGCGTTTTCGAAGCCGGGCAGGTTGGTATAGCGATCCAGCCCGACGACATGGTCCAGCACGAAACGGGTGTCACGAATGGGGGCGGCATAGCTGGGCATGATCTTCTCCTGACAAATATTGTGGCCCCGGAAGGGGAAGGTTCAGTTTGCTTCGATGGTCGCGACGAAGCTCGCCAGTTCGGCGATGGCGGCGTCGATATCGTCCTTCTGCCGCGTCAGCAGATCGATCCGCGCCTTGCACTTGTCGACGGTGACGCGACGCTGTTCCTCATGGCCCTCGTCCGCGTCGTAGAGATCGATCATCTCGCGGATTTCGGTGAGGCTGAAGCCAACTCGCTTGCCCCGCAGGATCCAGGCGAGGCGGGCGCGGTCACGGCGCGAATAGATGCGGGCCAGACCTTGCCGCTCGGGCGAGATCAGGCCTTCATCCTCGTAGAAGCGAAGCGCCCGCGCGGTGACGCCGAATTCCTCCGAAAGATCGGTGATCGTGTAGCTCTGCCGTTCGCTATGGTCGGGCAGTTCGATGCCGGCGATGCTGCTGCGCTTGTCCATATTGCCAATGTAGCCTTGCTTTACGTTTACGTCAAGGTTAGTGGAAGAAGAGTCCCAGCCTGCTCCCATGGTCCTTTTGCCTCAGTGACAGGCAGGGGCCAAGCCGCTACGGCAAGGACATGATGGGGGCGATCAGACAGAATGAAGGCGCGCGCGGTCTACTGGCCGCGCTGGCGCTGCTCGTCCTCGCCATCCAGCTTGTCGCACCATCAGGTTTCATGCCGGTGCGAACCGAGCGGGGCGTGGTCGTCACGCTCTGCACCGGGACCGGGCCGGTCAATGTGGTGGTCGATCGCGGCATGGCGCCCGATCGGCGCGATCACCGGACCGATGACGGGATGGCGGGGCAGCAGCATTGCCCCTTTGCCGCCTCGGTCCAGCCGGTCATACCGCCACTGGTGCTGGCCGACCTGCCGCTTCCCGCATGGCAACTGGCCTTCGGTCCCATCGCCTTCGCGCTCAAGACAGGCTTGATCGCCCGCCTTGCCGCGCCGCCGCCGCCTGCCTTGGGGCCACCCGCGATTTCCTGAAATTCAACGTCCGGCCGTGCCTCATTGGCGCGTGCTTCGTTATGCTATTTCAGAAAGTCACCGGATTCATGCGTCCCATTCATGCCGTGCGCAGCCTGCCGCTGTGCGCCCTCATCCTGTCCGCCGCTCCAGCCTTCGCCGACGAGTGCGAACAGAGCGCGATCATCGTCACCGCCAGCCCCGTCGTTGGGGAAGTTGCTGCCCGCATCCAGAAAACGCCCGGTGGCGTCGATGTCGTCGCGGCGGACGAGTTTGAGAACAGGCTCGCTGTTTCGCTTCGCGACGCGCTGGCCTTCTCGCCTGGCGTTTACACTCAGCCGCGTTTCGGTCAGGAGGTCCGCATATCGATCCGCGGCTCGGGCCTGTCGCGCGGCTATCATATGCGCGGCCTGACCTTGTTGCAGGACGGCATCCCCATCAACGCCGCCGACGACAATGGCGATTTCCAGGAGCTGGACCCGCAGTTCTTCCAGCATCTGGAGGTGTATCGCGGCGCCAACGCCCTGCGTTACGGCGGCTCGACCCTGGGCGGCGCGATCAACGCCGTGACGCCGACCGGGCGCAGCGCGCCAGGATTGGAATTGCGCGTCGATGGCGGCAGCTTCGATACCCAGCGCGGCAAAATCGCCTATGGCCATGCCGATGATGATGGAGATGCCTATGTCGCTGTCGCGGGCGATCGATCCGATGGCGATCGCGCGCATGGCGACCGCAAGGCGCTGCGCTTCAACGCCAATGTCGGTTTGCACCTGTCCGACCGGGTCGAAACGCGCTTCTATGCCGGCGCGCAGACGATCCGCCAGCATCTGGCGGGTGCCCTGAGCGAAAAGGACTCGCTCAAAAATCCAGCCAAAGGCAACTTTACCGGCGATCAGGCGCGCGACATCGATTCGCTTCGCCTCCAGAACCGCACCACCGTGGACCTTGGCTCAGGCAGCCTCGCCTTCGGTCTCTTCTATAATGCCAAGAGCCTTTTCCACCCCATCTATCAGGTGATCGACCAGAAGTCGGAGGATCGCGGCCTTTTTGCCAGCCTCGACCTGGCGGGCGATCTGGGCGGCATGCCGTTCGAACTGGCGATCGGCAGTCAGGCGCGCTTCGGCGAGGTCGAGGCGCGGCAATTCGTCAATGTCGCTGGCCGTCGCGGAGCGATCACCGCCAACGCCCGCCAGACGGCGCAGACGATCAACAGCTATGGCGAATTTCGTATCGCGCCCGTGCCGAACCTCTGGCTGATCGGCGGCGGCCTCTACAGCCATGGCGAGCGGAAGATCGCCAGCCGCTTCATTCCCGCCCGCAGCGGCGACGCGGATTTTGACAGCTTCGCGCCCAAATTCGGTCTGCTCTACCAACCGGCCGAAACGCTGCAAGTCTACGCCAATTACAGCCGCTCGGTCGAAATGCCCGGTTTCGGCGAACTCAGCCAGACGCCTACCGACGGCTCCCCCGGTTTCACGCCCGTCGGCCTGCAAAAGGCGTGGACGGCGGAAGTCGGCACGCGCGGCCGGCTGGGCAGCGCGGCCTGGGACATCAGCCTCTATCGCGCCAGCATAGAGGGTGAGATGCTGCAATATAGCGTCGTCGCCGGGACCATCCCCGCCGCGACCTTCAACGCCGACCGCACGCGCCATCAGGGTATCGAGGCAGGTCTGGACCTGACCCTGGCGCCCTGGGCGATGCTGCGGCAGGTCTATCAGTATAGCGATTTCCGGTTCCGCGACGATGTGCAGTTCGGCGACAACCGCCTGCCGGTCATCCCGCGCCATTTCTACCGCGCCGAACTGGCGCTCGGCACGGACCGGTTCAGCATTTCCCCGGCAGTCGAATGGCTGCCGCAGGGCGCATGGGTCGACTATGCCAACACAAAGCGCGTCGGTAGCTACGCCCTGCTCAACCTCGCCGCGCAGGCGCAATTGCGCGACGGTGTTACCCTCTTCCTCGATGCCCGTAACCTAACCGGCAAGCGGGCGATCGGCGATATCAGCGCGCTGGTCCGCTACACGCCCGACAACCCCGCCACCGCCGCCGATGAAGGCAGCGCCAGCTTCTACCCGGTCGAACGCCGCGCCTTCTACGCCGGCGTCCGCGCGCATTTCTGATGGAGACGGCGATGAAACAGGCCGATGTCTATCGGGCGATGTGGCGCTGGCATTTCTACGCGGGCCTCATCGTCCTTCCCGTGTTGGCGCTGATGGCGGTGACGGGCGCGCTCTATCTCTACAAGTCGGAGATCGAGGCGCTGCTCTATCCGGTGCACGTCATGTCGACAGAGGACCGGCCCACACTGGCGCCCGCGCATATCATTTCGATAACGGAACAATCTGCGAAGGCCAGGGTGATCCAGCTCCTCCATCCATCAGCGCCCGACGAAAGTTGGCGTGTCACCACGGATACGAGAAACGGCCGCGAGATTGTCTATTTCGTTGACGCGAAAAGCGGTCTCATCCTCGGCCACATGACCGACGGCGGCGTGATGCAGACGGTGCGCGACCTCCACAGTCTTGCCTTGACCGGGCCGGTCGGCAACCGGCTGGTGGAGGTCGTGGCGGGCTGGGCGATCCTGCTCTGCGTCACCGGCCTCTACCTGCGCTGGCCCCGGCGCGGGCAGCCGGCGCTGGCTATCCGGGGCCGGGCAGGAGGACGCCTGTTCTGGCGCGATGTCCATGGCACGCTGGGTTTCCTGTCGGCCGGGGTCATCCTGTTCCTTGCCATCACCGGCATGCCCTGGACCAACGTCTGGGGCGGTGGGCTGCGTGCGGTCGTTGCGGCCAGGGGCGTCGGTCGCCCACCGATGAAGGTCAATCCCTGGGCGACCCCTGTGAAGCAGGCGCTGCCCTGGACTTTGCGGGAGCAGGGCGCGCCCGCCGGCGGCCCCGGCGACATCGGCGTCGATGCCGTCGCCCGCATCGCGGCGCGCCATGGTTTTGCCTCCGGCTACCAGCTGTTTTTGCCTGCGAGTCCCGGCGCGCCCTATCTGGTTACGGCCGTCACGACCCGTGCCGACGCCGCCCGCGCCATCGCCATCGACGCGGGCACCGGCGCTGTCTTGCAGGACATGGACTGGCGTCAGTTCGGCATCGGCGCGAAGTCGGTCGAATGGGGCGTCGCCACTCATCAGGGCCAGCAATATGGCGAAGCCAACCGGCTGCTCATGCTGGCGGGCTGCCTGTGCCTGCTGGCTCTCTGCCTCACAGCGCCCATCCTCTGGTGGAAACGCCGCTTCGCCAGCCCGCCGCCCGCACCGCCCGGCGTGCAGCGCATGATCGCGGGACTGATGCTGGCGCTGGGCCTGCTCTTCCCGCTGACCGGCCTCAGCATGGTTGCGGCGCTCGCGGGCGAATGGCTGGTCGGGCGGTTGAAGCGGGCATAGTTCCCTTTCGGGCCGGGAAGGACTATGGGGCGGCGATGATCCGTCTTTCCGGCCTGAAACTGCCCCTCGACCACCCGGCCGAGGCGATGCCCGTCGCCATTTGCGAGCGCCTTGGCCTCGAACCGCAGGAACTGCGCAGCCACAGCGTCGTCCGGCGCGGCAACGACGCGCGGCGCAAGAATGCGATCCAGCTGGTCTATACCGTCGATGTCGATGTGACCGACGAAGCCGCCGTGTTGGATCGCTTCGCCGCCGATCATGATGTCCGCCCGACCCCGGACACCAGCTACAAGTTCGTGGCCCATGTTCCCGAAGGCTGGCAGGGCAAGCGGCCGGTGGTGATCGGCGCTGGGCCATGCGGCCTGTTCGCCGGCCTCATCCTCGCGCAAATGGGCTTCAAGCCGATCATCCTCGATCGCGGCAAGGTGGTGCGCGAACGGACCAAGGACACCTGGGGCCTGTGGCGGCGCGGCGAACTCAACCCCGATTCCAACGTCCAGTTCGGTGAGGGCGGGGCGGGTACCTTCTCCGATGGCAAGCTCTATTGCCGGGTGAAGGATCCCCGTTTCCTGGGCCGCAAGGTTCTGGAGGAATTCGTCGCTGCCGGCGCGCCCGATGACATTCTGTGGGAAGCGCATCCCCATATCGGCACTTTCCGCCTCGTCTCGATGGTGGAGGCGATGCGCAGGCAGATCGAATCGCTGGGCGGCGAATATCGCTGGCAGCACCGGGTCGACGATCTGGTGCTGGATCGGCAGGGCGACGGCACGCAGCAGTTGCGCGGTCTCCTCCTCCATGACGGCAGCGTGATCGAGACGGACCATGTCGTCCTGGCGGTCGGCCACAGCGCCCGCCCGACCTTCGAAATGCTCCATCGTCGCGGCGTCCATATGGAGGCCAAGCCCTTTTCGATCGGCGTACGGATCGAGCATCCGCAAAGCTGGGTTGATCGCGCGCGTTACGGCAATTGTGCGGGGCATCCGGACCTCGGCGCGGCAGCCTACAGCCTTGCCCATCATTGCGACAATGGCCGTACCGTCTACAGCTTCTGCATGTGCCCCGGCGGCCGCGTGGTCGCTGCCACGTCAGAGGAAGGCCGCGTCGTCACCAACGGCATGAGCCAATATAGCCGCGCCGAATTCAACGCCAATTCCGGACTGGTGGTCGGCATCGACCCGGAGCGCGACTATCCCGGCGGACCGCTCGCCGGCATCGACTTCCAGCGCCACTGGGAAAGCCTGGCCTATATGGCGGGCGGTTCCTCCTATTGGGCGCCAGGTCAGACAGTTGGCGATTTCCTGGCCGGTCGTCCCTCCACCGCGCTGGGTTCCGTCACGCCCTCCTACAAGCCGGGCGTGGCGCCCACCGACCTGTCGCAATGCCTGCCCGGCTTCGTGATCGAGGCGTTCCGTGAGGCGCTGCCCGTCTTCGGTCGCCAACTGGCCAATTACGACCACCCAGATGCGGTAATGACAGGCGTCGAAACCCGCACATCCTCCCCGCTGCGCATCACGCGCGGCAAGGATTTCCAGAGTCTCAACGTCGCGGGCCTTTATCCGGCCGGGGAGGGCGCCGGCTATGCCGGGGGCATATTGTCCGCCGCGATCGACGGCATCAAGGTGGCGGAGGGCGTGGCGTTGGCGATCACCGCCGGCTGACATTTTCCCGTAACAGCATCGTCATGACGATGCCGTCATCCCGTCGTGGCGGCGTCATCCCCCGGTCAAGGACATGTCACGCGCATCGGGCAAAAGGCCCGCATGCTGACCCATATCGACCGCTGCGTACGCATCTCCCCGGCCGACAAGGCCCGGCTGCGCGTCCTCTTCCTTGCCAAACATGCGCGGGCGACGGGCGCGCCTGACGTGGTGGACGGCAATCATGCCATCTATCATCATGAGATGCGCACGACGCTGGAGGATATCGGCTTCAATATCCGGGTCGCTAACAGCTATGAATCGTTGTTCGAACGGCCGGACGTCGATTTCGTCGTCACGCTCCTCAATCGCGGTGGCTTCCAGAATAGCGAGATGATGGCGCCGCTGCTGCTCAACTGGCGCGACGTGCCGCACATGGGCGCCAGCCCGATCCTGCGCGGCGTGTCGGACGACAAATATCTAAGCAAGCTGATCGCTCGCGCGCATGGTGTGCCGACCATGGACGCGCAGATTTTCCGCCGCGGCGGCTTGCCCGCCGAACCCGCCTTCCGCGCCGAGCGGCTGGTGGTGAAGCCCAATGCCTCCTCCGCCTCCTGGGGCCTCGCCATGGTCGACAGCTGGGCGCAGGCGCAGGCGCAGATCGACTATCTGCATGGCGAGGGGCATGACGCGCTGGTCGAGGCCTGGGCGCCGCTACTCGACATCGCCGTCCCTGTGGTGGGAGGCAGCGGCGGCCAGCCCTGGATATTGCCGCCGATGATGTATGTGCCCGCCGATCCGCATCGCGCGCGCAGCCATGAGGAAAAGCGCGGCCTGATCGACGCCGGCGACGATCCGCTGGTGCTGGTCGAGGATCGCGCGCTGCTAACGCAACTGGAAGACATGACCCGCCGGCTGCTCCCCGAACTCTGGCCGTTCGATTATGGCCGCTTCGAGTTTCGCTATGACCCGGTGAGCGGCGCGGTGCAGTTCATGGAAGTAAACCTGTCCTGCAACCTCTGGTCGAAGAAGACCATCTCGCGCTCGGCCCGCTCGATCGGCGTCGATCACCAGACCCTGGTCGAAACCATCATCGGCCACAGCCTGGAGCGGCAGGGAATGTTGACCGAGGCGCCGCTGCGGGTCGCGGCCTGACATGGGCGCTCTGACGACAGCGCTGGTGCTGGCCGGCAAGCGCGACGGTGCCACCGATCCGCTCGCGCTGGAGGCGGGCGTCACGCATAAATGCCTGGTGCCGGTCGCGGGCCAGCCGATGCTCGTTCATGTGATCGATGCGCTGGCGGCGAGCGACCGGATCGGCGAAATCCGCGTCGCGATCGAGGAACCGGCGGTGCTGGAGGGGTTGGCGCAACTGCGCGGGTTGATAACGACCGGACGGCTGGTGCCGGTCGCCGCCCGACTCAATCTGGTGGATTCGGTGCTGGCAGCGGCGGAGGGCGCCGCCTTCCCGCTGCTCATCACCACCGCCGACAATGTGCTGCTGACCCCGTCCGCCATTGCCGAAATGCTGGACGGCTGCATGGCGCAGTGTGCGGACGCGGCCGTGGCTTTCACTCGGCGCGAATCCGTGCTGGCGGCGCATTCTGAAGGGCAGCGGAAATTCTACCGGTTTTCCGAAGACAGCTATTCCAACTGCAACACCTACTGGATGAAGGACCGCGCGGCGCTGGCGACGGCGGAAACCTTTCGTACCGGCGGGCAGTTCGTGAAGCATCCGCTGCGCATCGTCGGCGCCTTCGGCCTCACCAACCTCATCCGCTTCCGCTTTGGCCTCGGCACGCTGGCGGCGACGTTCGAGCGTTTCTCGCGCCGTTTCCACATGACGATCGCGCCGGTGATCCTGTCGGACGGCGCGATCGCGATCGACGTCGACAATGCGCGCACGCGCGGTGTCGCGACGCAGGTGCTCGAACAGCGCGCCGCTCTGTTGCAGGCCGCGGAGTAGCGCTTGCTCACCATCCGCGCAGTCCCGCGCCGGGACGACAACAGCCTGCTCGCCGCCTATCATGCCGGGTTGCGGCGGCACTGGCCGTGTGGCGCGCGTGCGTTGGCGCAATTGCTGGCCAGAACGGGACAGGGGGGATGGTCTTCGTCGGAACGGCAATTGCTGCCCGACGCCGTGCGGCAGGCCGGCCTGTCGATGCGCGATCGCAAGGGGATGCACAGGTTGCTCAATCAGGGCGCCTTCCCCTTCGCCGCCAATCCGCTCAAGAACAAGCAGCTCTTTGCCGAGGTGGCGCAAGCGGCCGGGTTGCCGGTCGCCGCGTCCTGCGATCCGGCGCGCCACGATCTGGAACACTGGCTGGCGGGAGAAACCGACATCATCGCCAAACCCAGCTTCCGGTCGAAGGGGCAGGGTGTGGAGCGGTTCCAGCGTGGTGAGGCCGGTTGGTACGGCATAGACGGTGCGATCGCCGACGCGAGGTTGCTGGCCCGGTTGCGGGCGCTGTGCCAGGCGGGCGGCGTGATCCAGCGCCGGCTGCCGACGCACCATGTGCTGGAGTCATTGTCGCCCGGCGCGTTGCCGACCTTGCGGGTCGTCACCTGCCTGAATGAAGCGGGTGTTCCGGAAGCCTGCGGTCTGGCGCTGCGCCTGTCGGCGGGCGGGGTGCGGCCGGTCGACAATTTCAACGCCGGCAATCTGGTGCTAGGGGTGGACGACCAAGGGCGTTGCCTGACTGGCTGGCTGGGCGGCGGGGGACGCCCGGTGGCGAATGATCGCCATCCCGCAACGGGTGCGGCGATCGTCGGAACGCCCGTACCCGATCTGGTCGAGGCGCTGGCGCTGGCGGCCCGCGCGCATCTGGCCTTTGCGGAGTTCACGGTGATCGGCTGGGACGTGGGGTTGACCGGCGACGGGCCGGTGCTGATCGAGGGGAACTGGAACCCTGGCACCGACATCCTCCAGCTTGTGACCGGGCAGGGGCTGGCGGATATGCGGCTCGGCATGCTCTATCGGCATCATCTGGCCCGGCTTTCGACCGAATGCTGGCGCACGGCGCGGGTGGTGGAATGGGACCGGCGCGGCCGTTGATCTGCGTCTATGTCCATGCGCTGGTTGCAACGGGCGTGGTGCGCAATGCCCGGCTGATCGCAGCCGATCTCGCCGCGCAGGGGCACCGGGTGCAACTGGTCACGGCCTTGCCCGGCGGGGAGGGCGTGTCGGGCGTTTCACATCATATATTGCTGCCCAATGCGCGCCGGTCGCGTCTGCTGGAAAAGGGGCAGGCCGCGCTGGCGCTTCGCCGCCACCTGCGGCGTCAGAAGCCCGCAATGCTGATCTCGGCCGGCAATCACGGTCATGGCGTGGTCTGGGCCGGCAGCCGTGGCGTGCCCGGATTGCACCGGGTCTATCGCATCAGCAACGATATCGTTCGACGCATTCCCGGCGCACCGTCACTTAGCCTCTCCCGCTCGATCCGCCGCGCCATGATGCGAGTCATCGCAGCCGATGCCGCGCATCTGGTGCTGGTGTCGCCGACCCTGACGGACGCGCCTGCCTTCGTCCGAGCGGCGCGGGCGGAGCGGGTGAGCGTCATCGCCAATGGGATCGACGCGACCGCCGCGCGACAGCGGATCGGTACAGATATACCGCATCCCTGGTTCGTCGATGATGTGCCGGTCCTGCTCGCCATCGGCCGGCTCGCGCCGCAGAAGAATTTCGGTACCCTGCTACGCGCCTTCGCGCTGTTGCGGCAGGAAAGGCCGGCGCGCCTCATCATATTGGGCGAAAGCCGGGACAACGCGCGCGCGGCGCTGATGGCACAGGCCCACCAGCTGGGCATGGCGCAGCATGTGGCCTTGCCAGGCACGGTCGACAATGTCTTCCCCTGGCTTGCCCGGTGTGATGCTTTCGTGCTGCCGTCCTGGTGGGAAGGGTCGGCCAATGTCCTGCTGGAGGCGATGGCGGTCGATGCGCCCTGCATCGCCTCGATCAGTGCGGGCAATGCGGCGCAACTGCTGGACGATGGGCGCCATGGCCTGCTGGTCGATCCGGCGGACCCGCGCGCGATAGCGCTGGCAATGGCCGCGCAGGTCGATCCGGCCACCCGCATCCGTCCCGGCGACCGGATCGATCGCTTCGGGATGGACCGCGTATCGGCGGGTTGGGCGGATTTGGCCGGCCGCCTGCTGGCCGGGTGATCGAAAATCCCCCGGCCGCATGACTGTCAGGCGGCGTCCTTCGCCAGCCCGGCGATCAGGCCGAGTACGCGATCGGCATGCTCTTTCCGGCAGATGAGCAGGTCGGGCAGGTAGACGTCGCTCTGGTTGTAGACCAGCGGACTGCCGTCGATCCGGCTCGCATGAAGGCCATGGGCGAGTGCGACGGCGGCCGGCGCCATGCTGTCCCACTCATATTGGCCGCCCGAATGGAGGTAGATGTCTGCCTGGCCCAGGATCACGGCCATCGCCTTGGCGCCGGCCGACCCCATGGGCACCAGCTCGGCGTCCAGCGCGTCCGCCACCGCGACCGCCTCGGCGGCAGGACGGGTACGGCTGACCACCATGCGCAGCTTTGCGGGTGCGGGCGGCACAGCGCGCAGCTGATCGGAGCGCAGCACGGTGCCGCCCTCCAGCCCCGGAAGCGCCACCGCGCCGATCGCCGGCGTTCCGTCGATCGCCATGCCGACATGGACGGCCCAGTCGGCGCGTGCTTCGCCATATTCGCGCGTGCCGTCTACCGGATCGACGATCCATACCCGGCTCTGGTCGAGCCGTGCGGGATTGTCCTTCTCCTCCTCGGAGAGCAGCCCGTCCTCCGGTCGCACTTCGCGCAGGGCGTGGCAGAGGAACTGGTTGGCGGTCTGGTCGCCTGCCTTGCCCAGCGCCTTGGCGCTGAACAGGCCGGATGCGCGGACGTCGAGCAGTAAGCGCCCCGCCACCTCGGCGAGATGGGCGGCGAGGTCGGCGTCGGTCATCGTCGTGATGTCTATCTGGGCTTCGCTCATGGGATGATCCTTGCGACGATGGCGTCTGCCGCTTCTTCGGCGGTCAGGCTGGTCGTGTCGATGTGGATTTCGGGATCGTGCGGCGCCTCATAAGGGCTATCGATGCCGGTGAAATTCTTCAGCTCACCCGACCGCGCCTTCTTGTAGAGACCCTTGACGTCGCGCGCTTCCGCATCGGCCAGCGGCGTGTCGATATGCACTTCGATGAACTCGCCCGGCTGCATCATCTGTCGCACCATGTCGCGTTCCGAACGGAAGGGCGATATGAAGGCGGTGATGACGATCAGGCCCGCATCGGTCATCAGCTTGGCGACCTCGCCCACGCGTCGGATATTCTCCACCCGATCGGCGTCGGTGAAGCCCAGATCCTTGTTCAGGCCATGCCGGACATTGTCACCGTCGAGCAGGAAGGTGTGGCGGTTCATCCGCGCCAGCTTCTTCTCGACAAGGTTGGCGATGGTCGATTTGCCCGCACCCGAGAGGCCCGTGAACCATAGCACAGCGGGCTTCTGGTTCTTGAGGCCCGCATGGAAGTCGCGGCTGACGTCGGTCGCCTGCCAGTGGACATTCTGCGCGCGCCGCAGCGAGAAGTGCAGCATGCCTGCCGCCACGGTAGCGTTGGTGATCTTGTCGATCAGGATGAAGCCGCCGAGTGCCCGGTTCTGCTCATAGGGCTCGAACACGATCTGTTTGTCGGTCGACAGGTTGGCGACGCCGATGGCATTGAGTTCCAGCGTTTTCGCCGCCAGATGCTCCATCGTGTTGACGTTGACCTGATATTTAGGCTGCTGGATGGTGGCGGTTACGGTCTGCGTGCCGATCTTGAGCCAATAGGAGCGGCCAGGCAGCATTTCGTCATCCGCCATCCAGACGATGGTCGCCTCGAACTGGTCAGCGGCCTGCGGCGGATTGTCGGCGAGCGCGATGACGTCACCGCGCGAACAGTCGATCTCGTCGGCGAAGCAAAGCGTCACCGACTGGCCGGCCACCGCCTGTTCCAGATCGCTACCAAGCGTCACTATCCGCGTGATCGTGCTGGTCTTGCCCGAAGGCAGTACGCGGACGGTGTCGCCCGGCTTCACCGTGCCGGTGGCGATCAGGCCCGAAAAGCCACGGAAGTCGAGATTGGGGCGATTGACCCACTGCACAGGCATGCGGAAGGGCTTTTCCGCGTCGGTCGCGCTGTTGACCTCGACCGTCTCCAGATGCTCGATCAGCGCCGGTCCCCTGTACCAGGGCGTATTGGCCGACGGGCCGGTGATATTGTCGCCCTTGAATCCGGAGATCGGGATCGGCGTGAAGGCCTTGATGCCGATCGACTGGGCGAACTCGCTATAATCCTTGAGGATCGCGTCATAGGCGGCCTGGTCATAGTCGACGAGGTCCATCTTGTTGATGGCCAGCACGATATTCTTGATGCCGATCAGGTGAGCCAGATAGGAGTGGCGCCGCGTCTGCGTCAGCACGCCCTTGCGCGCATCGATCAGGATGACGGCGAGGTCGGCGGTCGACGCGCCCGTCACCATATTGCGCGTATATTGTTCATGGCCGGGCGTGTCGGCGACTATGAACTTGCGCTTTTCGGTCGCGAAGAAGCGATAGGCGACATCGATCGTGATGCCCTGTTCGCGCTCGGCGGCGAGGCCGTCGACCAGCAGGGCGAAGTCGATTTCCTGCCCCTGCGTGCCGACCTTCTTGCTGTCGGCCTCCAGCGCCGCGAGTTGATCCTCGAAGATCATCTTGCTGTCGTAAAGCAGGCGGCCGATCAGCGTGGACTTGCCGTCGTCGACGCTGCCGCAGGTGATGAAGCGCAGCATCGTCTTGTGCTCATGCACCTTGAGATACTGGTCGATATCTTCGGCGATCAAGGCATCGGTCTTGTAGATGGGTTCAGCAATATCGGTCATGTTGTCTGTCCCGTCATCCCAGCGAAGGCTGGGATCGTTGTGATCTTGGGGAGGGGCTGCCGGAGAGGCACGAGGCCCCAGCCTGCGCTGGGGTTGACACTTCGTCACCCGCTGCGCGGATGACGTGGCGCGTCAAAAATAGCCTTCCTGCTTCTTCTTCTCCATGCCGGCGCCGCCCGCATCCTTGTCGATGGCGCGGCCCTGGCGTTCCGACGTGGTGGTGAGCAGCGTTTCCTGGATCACCTCCGGCAGCGTCTTCGCCTCGCTCTCCACCGCGCCGGTCAGCGGATAGCAGCCCAGCGTGCGGAAACGGATCGAGCGCATCACCGGCTCCTCGCCGGGTTTCAGCGGAAAGCGTTCGTCATCGACCATCAGCAACATGCCGTCCCGCTCCACGGTCGGACGCTTGTCGGCGAAATAGAGCGGCACGATCGGAACATTGTTGAGGTGAATATATTGCCAGATATCCAGCTCGGTCCAGTTGCTGATCGGGAAGACGCGGATGCTTTCGCCCTTGTTCTTGCGGGCATTGTAGAGGTTCCACAGCTCGGGCCGCTGGTTCTTGGGATCCCAGCCGTGGCTGGCGGTGCGGAAGGAAAAGATGCGTTCCTTCGCCCGGCTCTTTTCCTCGTCGCGGCGCGCACCGCCGAAAGCCGCGTCGAAACCGTAGAGGTTGAGTGCCTGCTTCAAGCCCTCCGTCTTCCACATGTCAGTGTGCAGCGGGCCATGATCGAACGGATTGATGCCGCGCTCTTGCGCCTCGGGATTCTGGTAGACCAGCAGTTCCATGCCGCTTTCCTGCGCCATCCGGTCGCGCAGCTTGTACATTTCCTGAAACTTCCAGGTCGTGTCGACATGCAGAAGCGGGAAGGGTGGCGGCGAGGGATAGAAGGCCTTCCGCGCGAGATGCAGCATCACCGCGCTGTCCTTGCCGACGGAATAGAGCATCACCGGCTTTTCCGCTTCCGACACCACTTCCCGCAGGATGTGGATGCTCTCGGCTTCGAGTCGCTCCAAATGGGTCAGAGTCTTTGCGTCCACCAATCAATCCTCGCAATTTCTGTGCGCAATCCCATGCCATCAAGCAATGGATCGAAAACCTCCCATATGGGAGGTTAATTGCCGAATGCCATGCGATGGGTTGAGCCGCCGACAATATGGCAGCGGCCAGTGGGACATCGGGTAGCGCGTGGTCAGCCGATCAGGCGCCATCCTGCGACGAGCAGCACTGTTGCGAGCAAGGGCTGCAACACGCGTTCCGGCACTTTCGATGCCAGCATCGACCCCAATATGATGCCGGGGACAGATCCGATCAGCAGGTTGAGCAGCAGGATCAGGTTGAAATTGCCGATCCACAAATGCCCTATGCCCGCCACCAATGTCAGCGGCACGGCATGGACGATATCGGTGGCGATCAACCGTTGCAGCCGCATCCGCAGCGGATAGAGCGCGAGCAACAGGGTTGCGCCCAACGCGCCCGCCCCGACGGACGTCAGCGTCACCATCGTTCCCAGGAGGGCGCCGGCTGCCACGGTCAGCCCGGTCTGATAGCGCAGAAAGTTACTTGCCGTATCAGTGCGGGCGTGGACGGCCCAATGGTGAAAGCGGTTGCGGAAGAGGGTGGCGAAGGCGGTCAGGATCAACACGATGCCCAGGGCCGACATGATCAGGCCGCTTTTGATCTGGTGGGCGTCGATCTGGGCGAGCAGGATCACAACGATGATGGCGGCAGGCAGGCTGCCAAGGCAGAGACGCCGAATCACTTCATAGTCGGGACCGCCGTGCGCGCCGCCATGCCTGTGATGGACGAAGCCGCCCACCGACTTGGTGATGGCCGCGAACCAAAGGTCGGTGCCAACCGCGGTAGTCGGTGAGACGCCAAAAAGGAGGATCAGGATCGGCGCCATTAACGATCCGCCGCCCACGCCGGTCATGCCCACCATGACGCCGACGAACAGTCCGGCGACCGCATGTAACCAATCCATTCACACCCCCAAGTCCGCAATGCCTTGATCGGGCGATGCTCGCAGGGGCATATCCGCAGCGACCGGGGGCGAACAACCCCTTTTGTCGATTGGCGCGGGGCGCAAAAAAGTCGGCGCCTTGCCACATCGGATTGCATCGGATCATTTGCCCGAATAGACAGTCATAAATGGTTGAGTTGACATGTCGTATCGACTGCCGGTCGCATCGACATGCCGATAATGCCTCAGTCAATTGTCAGGGACCATCAGCCATTTCCGTCATCTCTTCTCATGGGCCCATCTATCCGGTCATCTTGTCGGGTGGGTCCGGTACGCGCTTATGGCCTCTTTCGCGGCCCGAGTGTCCCAAGCAGTTCATCCCGCTTGTGACCGATCGTTCCATGATGCAGGAAACATTGTTGCGCACTTTGGGGGTGCCCGGTTTCGAGCCGGCGCTGGTCGTTTCGAGCGCTAGCCATGGGGCACTGGTTCGGGAACAGGTAGCCGCGCTGAACCATATGCCTGCGGCCGTCATATTGGAACCGATGGGCCGCAACACCGCGCCAGCCATCGCTCTTGCCGCCAACTGGATTGCCAAGCAAGATCGCCAAGCGCTGATGCTGGTCATGCCTTCCGACCATGTCATTGCAGACGTGCCTGCTTTCCATGCAGCGATCGCTGCCGCTGCCCCGGCCGCGCGAGATGGACGTCTCGTCACTTTTGGTATTCAGCCCCATTATCCTGAAACCGGCTATGGCTATATTGCCAAGGGAGATGCTCTCGACGCCGATGGCGTGGTTCATACGGTCGCCCAGTTCGTCGAAAAACCGCCGCGTGCCCAGGCTGAAGCCTATCTGGCCGGGGGGCGGCACTACTGGAATGGTGGCATCTTCCTGTTCAGCGCGGGGGTGTTGCTCGACGAACTGGAGCGTTATGCGCCTGCGGTGGCAGCTTCGTCAGGTCACGCCATGGCAGCATCGCGTCAGGAGGATGGCTTCATCCTTCCGGATGAAACGGCTTTTGGCGCAAGCCCCGACATATCGATCGACGTCGGAGTGATGGAGAAAACGGATCGTGCCGCCGTTGTGCCGGTCGATATGGGGTGGTCCGATGTCGGCTCCTGGGATGCGCTCTGGGCGATCCGCGACCGGGATGGCGATGGCAACAGCATGAAGGGCGGCGTGGTCAGCGTCGATGGTGTCGGCAACCTGATCTATGTTGACGGCGGGCCGCCAGTCGCGATGATCGGGCTGCGCGATTCCGTGGTCGTGTCGACGGCAAAGGGCGTCTTGGTGATGCCACGCGACAGGTCTCAGGATGTGAAGACCGTGGTGGAGAGGATCAGGGGTGGCGCGCTTGTCTGATCCGCAGATCGCGCGGGGCTTCTCAGGCTGGCGCGATGGGGCCTTCAGGTGACGCTAGATCCGGGTCGATGTTGCGAGCAAGGCGGATGTGGGCGCCAGCGCTTCGATCAGGCATTGGCCATCGAGCAACCAGCATTCACCCTTGCTCCAGTTTGCGCCATTGATGGTACCATGTCCGTCAAGCGGCGTGAACCATAGCTGATCAGTTGCCGGCAACGTCATTGCGCCGATGTCCCAATGGCACAGCGTCAGTGTAAATGGGGCACCGTCCGGTGTGAGCGTCGTTTCTTTCGTTCCGATCGGCGCGTGGATGACCGGCCGCCGATAGGGTTCGAGGAGGCTGACCGATAGTCCTTGGTCGAGGTGCAGTTCGCGCGGTCGCCCATAATCGTATAGCCGATAGGTGATATCGGCATTCTGCTGGATTTCGGCCAGCACGATGCCGGCGCCAATGGCATGAACGGTTCCGGCCGGGATGAAATAACAGTCGCCCGGCTGTACAGCCTTCCAGTCGATCATGTCCTCGATCGAGCCGTCCAGCGCGGCGAGACGAAAATCCTGCGGCGTCGTCGGCCGTTTGAGGCCGATTCCCAAAGTCGCGCCCGGCTCGCAATCGAGAATATACCAGATTTCCTCCTTGCCCCGGGGCAAACCCGATGCGCGGGCGGCCGCATCGTCGGGATGGACTTGGATTGAAAGCCGTTCGCTGGTGAAGATATATTTGACGAGCAGCGACAGGCTGGCTTCGTCCTCAAACCAGATTTCGCCGATCGGTGTCCCGCCGGTCGGTCCGAAGAGGGGTGGCAAGGCTTCGCGACCCCAAGGCTTTTCCACGAGGCGCGGCTGCAATTGTCGTACGGCACGGGCCAATCCGCTGCTCCTCATGCTCCGATCAGTTTGTACTCACCGCATTGTCGATCGCGACAAGGGGCAGGACTGTCGATGCGAACAGGCCGATGATCCGCTGGACTTCGGCAACCGGATTGTTGGATACGTAGAGCACGTCCTTGTTGTGGACAGCGAACTGCTGCATCGCAAAATAAGTGGCTGGATCCTTCAGGTCGACCCGATAGATAACCGGAATCCGGCCATCTGGTCCTGGCGCGACGTCCGCGCCGTGGTTGGGGACCAGTGCCGGGTCTTCCCAACGGAAAAGGAAAACGCCCTTGGCATCGGCGCGGCCATCCTGAAGGCCGCCCACGCGGCCCATGGCCTGGGCGAGGGTGATGCCGGTAGCCTCGAAATTTACTTCCTCATTCTTGCCTGAAGCGCCGAGCGCGGTGAAGCTGTAGGGCTGGAACAGGGCCGTGACGACGTCCCCCTGTTGCAACACGACGTTCTGGCTTGGGTCGCGGATCACCGCAGACATGGGCATGGCATAGACCTGCCCGCCGCGGCTGACCTGGATGGTGACCTTGTCGGAAGGTGCTTTGGTTCCGCCGGCTGCCGCAATCGCGTCGAGAACCCGTTCGCCCTTCGGCGTCAACGGCATGCGGGTGCTCTCGGCCACTTCGCCCACGACAGCCACATTGGCGCTCTGGTTGCGAAGCAGGCGCACCGCGACTTGCGGCAGATGGGCCTTGCCGCGCAGCCGGGCCGTGATGTCGCGCTCAATCTCGTCCAATCGGTGCCCGGCCACTGGCACCAGCCCGGCAAATGGCACCGAAATGCTGGCCGCGGAGATGTCCAGCACTGGCTGCGGGTAGACCCCGAGCAGGACCAGCAGGACCGCCAGGCCGAGCACCATGCTCAGTTCGCGGGCATCGAGGCCGAGGATCGGCTCGTCGGACTGGCTGGGGCCGAAGTAG
>NZ_DATKFP010000234.1:0-9210 GCF_035511395.1 Sphingobium sp. | reverse complement strand
TCACCGGCATTTCCGAAACGCTGTTGATGGCTTGTCTGGCTCCGGTCGAACTGGATCATGTCCATGTCCGCTTCTGCTTCACGCAGCCGAGGGCGCAGGCGGAGGGCGAGCGCGCGGGCGTGGCCAAGGCGATCATCCGCGACATCTGCAAGCAGTTCGATCAGGACAAGGTGGTGTGGGATCGACAGAAGTTCGAGCCAAACCCGATCATCTGCGACGGGGATGGTCCCATCCCGCAATTCCGCAAATATTATCAGCGCTATTACGTGCAGGATTGA
Organism: Sphingobium sp.; assembly: GCF_035511395.1. Lineage (GTDB taxonomy): Bacteria > Pseudomonadota > Alphaproteobacteria > Sphingomonadales > Sphingomonadaceae > Sphingobium. The sequence goes on along the minus strand of NZ_DATKFP010000234.1, from coordinate 8,932 downwards.
GGGATTGGTGATGGAAGAGGGAGCAGGTGCCACTCGCCGCGAGGTCGTTGCCGGAGCGGCGGCGCTGATGGGAATGGCAGGCGCATCTAGGGGCGTTGCCGCGACCCGCGGCGATCCGCTTGATAGCCATGATGCGATCGGGCTGGCCGAACTGGTCCGAAAGAAGCAGGTTTCTCCCGGTGAATTGCTCGAAGCGGCAATCCGCCGAGCGGAAGCGCTCAATCCCCGGTTCAACTTCCTCGCCCAGAAACATTATGATTATGGCCGGGCAGCGATCGCGAAGGGCTTGCCCGCCGGGCCATTCAGCGGCGTCCCTTGGCTGCTCAAGGATCTCAACACCTATATTGCTGGCTTGCCGACGGAAAATGGCAGTCGCTTCTTCAAGGGCTTCAGGCCCGACGTGACGTCGGAACTGGTCCGCCGGATCGAAAGGGCCGGCTTCGTCATCTTCGGCAAGACGACGGTGCCCGAACTGGGCCTGACCGGCACGACCGAGAACAAGCTGACGGGTGACACGCGCAATCCGTGGAATCCCGGCCATATTACCGGTGGCTCGTCGGGAGGCGCGGCGGCGGCCGTAGCCGCAGGCGTGCTGCCCGCTGCCCATGCGACGGACGGCGGCGGGTCCATCCGCATTCCCGCATCCTGTTGCGGCCTGTTCGGACTGAAGCCGAGCCGTGGTCGCGTGCCGATGGGGCCGCCGCGCACCGAAGGCTGGGGCGGGCTGTCGGTGCATCACGCGATCACCCGCAGCGTGCGCGATTCCGCCGCGATCCTCGACGCGACGCAGGGACCGGAGCCGGGCAGCCGCTACGCCGCCCCGACGCCGGCGGAGACTTTCCTGTCGCAAGTCGGTAAGGCGCCTGGCCGCCTGCGTATCGCGCTGATGCTGAATGCGCCGGCTGGATCGCCAGTGGACCCTGAATGTGTCGAAGCGGCCCGCAATGCGGCAAGGCTTTGCGAAACGCTCGGTCATCATGTCGAGGAAGCCGCGCCGAAGCTGGACATGGCCGCGATCGGCGCGGCAGGCTTTGCGTTGATCGGTTCGTCCGTGGCTGCGGACATGCTCGACCGCGCGAGAGCGACCGGCGTCGCCATCGGCCCCGATGTTCTGGAACCGATCACCCTCGGCTTTGTCGGCTATGGGCAGAAGGTGACGGGCATGGACGTCATCCGGGCGAACAACGCGCTCCAGGCAGCCGCTCTGACAATGGCGCAGTTCATGACGAATTATGACGTGATCCTCTCGCCCACATTGGCGGCGCCGCCGCTGGAACTGGGGCGGATCAACCTGTCACCCGATGCGGATTTCATGCATTGGGGGCAGCGGACCGCCGCCTTTTCGCCCTTCACCCAGATTGAGAACATGACCGGCCAGCCGGCCATGTCTGTGCCGCTCGCCATGGCGAAAAACGGACTGCCGATCGGGGTCATGTTCGTGGGTCGCTATGGTGATGAGGCGACCCTGCTCCGGCTCGCCGGACAGCTCGAAAAGGCCGCGCCGTGGAAGGAGCGGCGCCCGACAATCTAAAAGATAAGGTGGAGAATGAGATGAGAGGATTGGCAGGAAAGGCGGGCATCGTCGCGGGCGGTGGACGAGGGATCGGTGCAGCGACGGCGCGGCGACTGGTGGCCGAGGGCGCTTCGGTTGTCATCGGCGATATCGTCAGCGACTGGGCAGAAGAAACCGCGCAGGCTATCCGCGCAGAAGGCGGTCGGGCGATCGGCGTGCCACTGGACGGCACCAAGGCTGCGTCGCAAGCCGCCATCGTCGAAGCCGCGCTGGCCGAGTTCGGACGGCTGGATTTCTACCACAGCAATCTGGCGGGCGGCACCGAAGGCGACATAGATGTGCTGAATTGCAGCGAGGATGTGCTTGACCGCAGCTTCGCGATCAACGCGAAGAGCCATTTCCTTGCGACACAGGTGGCGCTGCCGGTGATGATGGAACGGGGCGGCGGCGCCATGATCTACACTTCCTCCGGCGCGGCGATTTCGGGCAATCCATTGCAGGTCGCCTATCCGATGACCAAGAATGCGCTGCACGCGCTGGTCCGCCATGTCGCGCGGAAATTCGGCAAACAGGGTATTCGCGCCAACGGCATCTGCCCCGGCGTGGTCCTCACCGAAGCGGTCGCCCAGCATCTGACGCAGGATTATGTTCAGTCGATGCTTGAAAGCCTGCCCCACCAGCGATTGGGCAAGCCCGACGATATTGCCGGAGCGGTCGCCTTTCTGGCGTCGGATGATGGTGAATGGGTTAATGGACAACTGTGGCACGTCAATGGCGGCTCGCTGCTACGGGACTGAGAAATGAAAGCTGCTTCCAATCCTTGGATCGTACTGGTGACGCTGCTGGCGATCTACATCGTCAACTATGCTGACCGCTATCTGATCACCGGGCTGATCGGCCCGATCAAGGCCGAGTTCGGCATTGGCGATGCAATGGTCGGCATGTTGATGGGCCCGGCGTTTGTACTGCTTTATGTGATCCTTGGTGTGCCCTTTGCGCGCCTCGCGGATCGTACCTCGCGGGTACAGATCATCGCCGCGGGCTGCGTATTGTGGAGTGGTGCGACGATCGCGACCGGCCTCGCGACCGGTCCGCTCAGCCTGACCCTGGCGCGGGTCGCCGTGGGGATCGGGGAAGCGGCTTTCGTCGCCCCGGCCTATTCGCTGCTGTCGGATTATTTCCGTCCCGAACGGCGGGGGCTGGCCTTCGCGATATTGGGATTGGCCGCCTATGTCGGCCAGATTGCCGGGCAGGCCGGTGGCCCGGCGATTGCGGCGCACCATGACTGGCGCATGGCGTTCCACAGCATGGGCGCCATCGGATTGATCCTTGGCGTCTGCGCCCTCCTGCTGATCCGCGAGCCAAGGCGCGGGCGTGTCGAGGCACAGGTCGAAGCCGTGCCGTTCGGCCTGCTGGTGCGATGGCTGGCGCACAGCCCTGCCTATCTGTTCATGATGTTCGCCTTTGGTTTTGGCGTGCTGTCCGGCGTTGCCTTCGGCTATTGGGGACCGGAACTGTTCACGCGCGCCTTTGCGCTCGACCCGGTGGCGGTGAAGTCCGCCTTTGCGCTCAATTTCGGTCTTTCCGGGCTGGTGGGCATGCTTTTGTTCGGGGCCTTGTCGGACAGGCTGGCACGGCGAAGCATGATCTGGCCCTCGCGCCTTTCTGCGCTGGCGCTCGCCGCCGCCACTTGCGCGATCCTGCTGTCCAGTTGGGCCGGCAGCTTCGGTTGGGCACGCATGGCCGCGATTCCCGCCGGGCTGCTCGGTGGCGGCTGGTCGGTCGGTTTCCTCGCGACGCTGCAATATATGCTGCCGCCGCGCATCCGGGCGGCGTCCACCGCCCTGTTCCTGGCCGTCACCACCTTGCTCGGCTTTTTCGTCGGTCCCTGGGCGACGGGCGCGTTGAGCGAAATGATGGGCCATGACGCCGCCGCGCTGCGCATGGCGCTCACCTGTGTCATTCCCTTCGGATTTCTCGCCGCCTTGCTTGGCTGGGCGGCGAGCGGCCGGGTCGAGCGCGATCGCGCTGCGTTGCATGATGCGCTTTCTGATCGACCTGCCGACCCTTTGCTGGCAAGACCGGCGCCGGAAAGGGTTTCAGGGGATAGGGTTTGAGGCCGGTTTATGAGTGAGACTTTCGCGTTCGATGAGATGGACCGCAAGATTGTCGAACAGTTGCGACTGAACGGCCGGGCGACCAATCAGCAGATCGCGGAGTCCTTGAATCTGATCGCCTCGACCGTGTCGACCCGGATCCGACGCATGGAAGATGCGGGCATGTTGCGCGTCGTTGCCGTGTCCGACTTTGCGGTGCATGGCCATCATGTCCTCATCCATCTGGCGGTCGAGGTCTGCGGTCGTCCGGCGCTGGACGTTGCAGAGGAACTGGCGGTCTTCCCGCAGGTCTTTGCCGCACATCTTGTCACCGGTCGTTATGAGATCAGCCTGCTTCTGACGCTGCGCGACATGGATGAACTGTCGCCGCTGATCACCGACAGCCTGTCGAAAGTGCCCGGCATTCGTTCGATGACCCCGGCCATCGGCCTCGACATCGTCAAATATGGCCTGGATACAGCACCGATAGACAGCAGGAGGCTGGTATGAGCCGGCCCGACCTGGACGACCTGGATCACCAGTTGATCGCAATATTGGCGCAGGACGCGCGCGTTTCCAACCGCAAGATCGCGGCCGATCTGGGCGTGAATGAAGGTACGATCCGGGGCCGCATCAAGCGGCTGCAACAGGATAAGCTGATCGCCTTCACCGCGCTGACGGGCTTCAAGCTGGACAAGGCGACCAATATCGCCTTCATCGCGGTTCAGGCCGATGTCGCGCATGTCCGCCAGATTGCACGGGACATCGCGCATATTCCTCTGGTCCAGTCGGTCATGATCACGCTGGGGCCATGCAACATCATGGCCACATGCCTCTACGACGATCTGGACAATCTCCACCGGATGACGGCGGGGTACATATTGGCGATGTCGGGGGTCAGCCATGTCGAAACGTCGCTCGCAGTCCGAACGGTGAAGTTCAGCAACCGGGTGGTGCGCATTACCGAGGTATCGCCGGCCTGATTATAATATTTGCGGGAAATGATATTTTTATATTTCCGCAAATCGACGCTTGAAACTGTCTTAAACCTCATATAGCACATTTGCAGGCGGATTGATGGTGCGCATGTAAGCGTTCCTGCCGCCAGCTGCGGGAGGGGATGCGTAGGCCGATGGGCTGCTTGTCCTCCTTGCCCGACAGGGCAGACTCCATGAGGATTTTGAGGGCGGCCAGAGATGGAATTCGCATTTACCGAAGAACAACGGATGATCGCGGAGACGGCGCGCGCCTTCTTCGCGGAAAATGCCACGAGCGATCGCACGCGCAAGGCGATGGCGGCCGATGGCATGGACCGGGCGTTATGGAACGCCTTTTGTCAGGAACTCGCGCTGTCCGGTATCGGCCTGCCCGAAAATGCGGGCGGTGCCGGATTGGGGCTGGTCGAACTGGCGATCATAGCTGAAGCGGCGGGCGCGCAGGTCGCCGCGCTTCCGATGCTGGGTAGTCTGGTTCAGGCAGCGCAGGCGATCGCGGCGGGCGGCAATGACGCCCAGCAAGCGGAGTGGCTGCCGAAGCTGATTGCGGGCGAACGCATTGCCGGCTATTTTCACGATGCGGGGATGCAGGCTGACGGAGACCGGCTGACCGGATCGTCCCGCTTCGTCACCCATGGCGCCAGCGCCGACATATTTGTCGTGACCGACATGCAGCAGATGTGGACCGTTCGCGCCGACGCGCCGGGCGTCACCGTTACCGCGCAGACGAGCATGGATCAGACCCGGCCTTTCGCCCATGTCGAACTGAACGGTGCGGTGGGTGAGCGTTTGCCTAACCCGGTTGCGGCGCTTGCGGCGGCCCATCGCGCGGCCTTTGTCGCTGTCGCTGCCGAGGCATTGGGCGGCGCGCAGGCCTGTCTGGATCGAACCGTGACCTATGCGAAAGAACGCGTCCAGTTCGGCCGCCCGATCGGCTCCTTTCAGGCCTACAAGCATCGGCTTGCCGACATGATGGTCGAAATTGAGCAGGCCCGGTCGGCTGTCTATTGGGCTGCCTGCGCCGTGGACGAAGGGGCGGGCGAAGCCGCACTGGCGCTCCATGCCGCGAAAAGCTTTGCCGCCGACAGCTTTTTCCGCTGCGCCGGAGACATGATCCAGCTGCACGGCGGCATCGGTTTCACCTGGGAGCATGATGCGCACCTTTTCTTCAAGCGCGCCCGCTCGCTTCAGACGATGCTCGGTAGCGGCAACTGGCACCGCGAGAAAATCGCCACGATGATCCTGGGAGAAGCAGCATGAAACTTGGGTTCTCCCATGAGGATGAACTGTTCCGGCAGGAATGCGCCGACTGGCTGAACGGCCAGATGGCCGGCGAATTTCGCGACATCAAGGGCATCACCAAGCTGACCGGAAGTCCCGAACGGCGCAAGGAGTGGGAGCAGCAACTCGCCGCCCATCGCTGGTCCTGCATCGGCTGGCCGGAGCAATGGGGCGGACGCGACGCGACGCTGGCGCAACAGGTGATCTTTGCCGAGGAATATGCCCGCGCGGGCGTGCCGGGACGGGTCAATCATATCGGCATCGAACTGGCCGGCCCGACCATCCTCACCTTCGGGACTGATGAGCAAAAGCAGCGATTTCTGCCCGATATCGCGGCGGGCAGGACGATCTTCTGCCAGGGCTTTTCCGAACCCAATGCTGGGTCCGACCTTGCCAGCGTCCGCACCAAGGCGCGACTGGAGGATGGCGAGTGGGTGGTCAATGGTCAGAAGATCTGGACCAGCCTTGCCCATATTTCCGACTGGATCTTCGTCATCACCCGCACCGGGGAAGGGTCGCAGGGACCGAAAGGCCTCACCTTCCTGATGATGCCCATCGACCAGCCGGGGATCGAGATACGGGGCATTCGCCAGATCAATGGCGATGCCGAGTTCAACGAGACCTTCTTTACCGATGCGCGCTGCCCGGCGGACAGCCTGATCGGTGCGGTGGGCGATGGCTGGCGTATTGCCATGGGACTGCTGGCGTTCGAGCGTGGCGTCTCGACGCTGGGTCAGCAAATGGGGTTCCGCAACGAACTGGATGAGATCATCGCGGCCGCCAGGGCGAATGGCGCGGCCAATGATCCGTTGATCCGCCAGCGGTTGGCCAAGGCGGAAATCGGGCTGCGGCTGATGCGCTATGGCGCGCTCCGGATGCTGTCGCAGACCGACCATAGCTCGATCGACGGCGCCGCGCTGACCTACAAGATCCAGTGGGCGAGTTGGCGGCGCAATCTGGGCGAACTGGCGATGGACGTGCTGGGGCAGGGCGGCGAAATCAGCGACCATCCGGACTATGAGTGGGACACGCTGCCCAATCTGTTCCTCTTCTCACGCTCCGATACCATTTATGGCGGTACGAATCAGATTCAGCGCAACCTGATAGCTGAGCGTGGTCTTGGCCTGCCGCGCGAACCGCGTGGAACCGCGTGACATGGCGGAAGATGCCTTCGAGCGGTTGAGCAACCTGCCGCCGCGCGGGCATCATGCATTGCTGGGCATCTACACGGTGGATCATGGTCCCGATTGGGCGGAACTGGCCTGCCCCTTTACGCCCGGTTTCCTGATGGATCCCCAAGCGGGGCTGGTGGCGTCGGGGCCGATCCTGTCGCTGGTCGACGCGGCGGCGGGCGCGGCGATCATCGCCCGGACGAGACAATGGCGCGGCATGGCCACGCTGGACCTGCATATCGACTATCTGCGGCCAGCGCGGGCGGGACGAAGCCTGCATGCGCGGGCCTGCTGCCACCATGTGACGCGCCGTGTCGCCTTCACCCGCTGCGACGTGCATGACGGCGATCCGGACAAGCCGATCGCCTTTGCTACCGCCAGCTTCTTCTTCACGGAGGCCGCATGATCGCCCGCACACCCTATGCGCGGATGCTGGGGATTGAGGATATGCGGTCCGAGCCGGGAACGGTCGCACTGATGATGGCCGGAAGGCCGGAACTGGAAGGGCGTCCGGGCTTCCTTTATGGCGGCGTGATCGCCAGCCTGCTGGAACTGACCTGTCTGGAGGCCATTGCGCAGGAGCGTGGCGCGCCCTGGCCCAAGCCGATCAACATGGGTTTCGACTTTCTGCGCGGCGGGCTGATGGTGGACAGCTTCGCGCAGGCACGGCTCAGCCGGATCGGACGGAATGTCGTGAATATCGATGCCATCTGCTGGCAGGCGGATCGGGAAAAACCGATAGCCACCGGACGGATGCATCTGTTGCTGGAGGAGGGGAGCGGATCATGAAGCCATTGACGGGGCGTGTCGCCATCATAACCGGAGCCAGCCGGGGCATTGGCGCAGCCATCGCCCGACGCTTCGCGGCAGAGGGCGCGAAGGTCGCGATCGTGGCGCGCACTGTCGAGCCGGGCGGAGGCCTCGCCGGATCGCTTGCGGAAACCGCTGAACTGATCCGCACCGCGGGCGGGGAATGCCTGGCGATTGCCGCCAATCTCGCCGATCCGGCCGATCGCGCCCGCATCGTGCCGGAAACGACCGCACATTTCGGCAGGCTCGACATCCTCCTCAACAATGCCGCCTGGTCGCGGTTCCTGCCGGTCTGGGAGGCGCAGCCAAGGCATGTCCATCTGGCCTTTCAGATGAACCTGCACGCGCCGCAGGAACTGTCGCAGCAGGCGCTGCCGTTTTTCCGTAAGCAGGGCGAAGGCTGGATACTTAATATCTCCAGCGCCACGGCCGATATGCCGCCGCCCGCACCCTATGATCCCGACGATCGCTATGTCCGTTTCAATCGCGACGGTCATGCCACGCTTTACGGCACCAGCAAGGCGGCGCTGGATCGGTTGACCGCCGGATGGGCGCTGGAATTGTCGCGGGAGAAGATCGCGGTCAACGCGCTCGCGCCGGTGGGTGCGGTCGCCAGCGAAGGGGCTTTGGCCGTGGGCGGATGGGATACGCGCGATCATCTCGAACCTGTCGAGGCGATGGCGGAAGCGGCGTTTCAGCTTTGCCACCGTCCTGCCGATGAACTGACCGGCAATATCGTGCGCAGCCTTCCCCTGCTCGAACGGTTGCAGGCTCCGATATGCGGGCTGAACGGCGAAGTCATAAAGGCTTGAAATATCCGCATTCCAGCGCATGATGAATCAGACCCTGTTTCCTGTGACCTTTGGATGCGCGCGGCGTTCCATTGGTCCTTTCAGAAGAGAGATATCATGCGTTTTCTGCCGATAACCATCATGGCAAGCCTGGTCCTGGCCGGTTGCGGCAATCCTGAGACAGCGGAAAAGGCTGAACCCAGTAAGGATGCGGCCGGAAACGCGGCTGGAGTCGATTATGCGGCCGCCGTCGCCGCCCTGCCGCCGGGGCAAC
>NZ_DATKFP010000233.1:0-39266 GCF_035511395.1 Sphingobium sp. | reverse complement strand
GTCGAACCGGCTGGCCGCGCCCTTTGGCGTAGACAAGCCGCGTCCTGCCTTCATCGCCGCACGCGGCGAGCCTCAGGCGATCGCGCCCGTCACCGGGTCGCTGATGGAGGAGGCGCTGGCATGAGCAACCCCCATAGTGTCGAGAAGATCGGCGGCACCTCCATGGCTGCGACCGCGACATTGTTCGACAATGTGCTGATAGCGGGCCGCAAGGGCGCGGACCTCTACAATCGCATATTCGTCGTGTCGGCCTATGCCGGCATGACCGACCTGCTGCTTGAGCACAAGAAAAGCGGCGAGCCGGGCGTCTATGCCCGTTTCGTCGCCGACGATGATGTCGACGGCTGGCGTCAGGCGATGGAGGTGGTGCGCCGCACGATGCAGGAACGCAATGCCGCGATGTTTGTCCGCGCCGACCGGTTGGCCGAAGCCAATGCCTTTGTCGACATGCGGCTCGACGCGGTTGCTGCCTGTCTGGACGATCTGGCGCGGCTGCGTAGCCATGGCCGCTTCTGCCTCAAGGAGCAACTGGTGACGGTGCGTGAACTGCTTGCCGGATTGGGCGAGGCGCATAGCGCTCATTCGACAGCGCTGTTGCTGCGCGACCGGGGCGTCAACGCGCAGTTCGTCGATCTCACCCTGTGGGACCAGCAGGATATGCGCGAGCTGGACGAACGGATCATGGAAGCGTTCGCGCCGATCGACCTTGCCACCACCCTGCCGGTCGTCACCGGCTATGCGGGGTGCAGCGAGGGCATGGTGCGCCTTTATGCGCGCGGCTATTCGGAAATGACCTTCTCGCGCATCGCAGTGCTGACCCAAGCGCGCGAAGCGATCATTCACAAGGAATTTCACCTGTCTAGCGCCGACCCGCGCCTGGTCGGCACGGACAAGGCATGCAAGATCGGCCGCACCAACTATGATGTGGCGGACCAGTTGGCCAATCTCGGCATGGAGGCGATCCATCCCGGCGCGGGTCGGGGGCTGCGTCAGACCGATATTCCGCTGCGGGTGCGCAACACCTTCGACCGCGAGGATGGCGGGACGCTGATCTGCGGTACGTATGTCTCCGACACGCCGCGCGTCGAGATCGTGACCGGCGTGCGTCATGCGCAGGCGCTCCAGTTTTTCGAACAGGATATGGTGGGCGTGAAAGGTTATGACGCGGCCATATTGGAAGCGCTGACCCGCCATGGCGCCTGGATCGTCAGCAAGGCGTCCAACGCCAACACCATCACCCATTATCTGTCCGCCGATGCGGCGACGGTGAAGCGGGTGATCGCGGAACTTCAGGCGCGCTATCCCGACGCTGCCATCTCGGCGCAGCCGATCGCGATCGTATCGGTCATCGGCAGTGACATATCGCGGCCGGGGCTGGTACCCGATGCCCTGCAAGCACTGGCGGCTGCGCATGTGCCGATCATCGCGATGCAGCACCAGATCCGTAACGTCGACGTGCAGTTCATCGTCGATGTCGATCAATATGACCGCGCCGTCGTCGCTCTCCACCATGCTCTGGTGGAGGATGACGCGGATGCGACGGAGGGCCGGCGCGCGGCCTGATCCGCGCGCTCGTCACCTATGCTGACCGCCATCCAGCCCGTCCGAAGCTTGCTGCTCGCCATCTTCATGCTGATGGCGGGCAGCGGCTTCCTGTCCACGCTGATCGGCCTGCGTCTGGAGCGGGCAGGGGCGGGGACGATGGCGATCGGTGCGGTCGCTACCGCCTATTTCGGCGGATTGGTGGTTGGTGCATTGCGGGCCGGCGGCATCGTGCGGCAGGTCGGGCATATCCGCGCCTTCGCCGCCTTTGTTTCCCTGTTGTCGGCAAGCACGCTCGCCTATGCGTTGCTGCAATATCCGCTCTTCTGGGCCTGCCTCCGCCTGATCGACGGCATCTGTGTCGCTGGCGTGTTCATCTGCCTCGAAAGCTGGCTCAACGACAGGTCCGAGGCGCAAACGCGCGGCAGCGTGCTGGCCGCCTATATGGTCGCTCTCTATTCGGGACAGGCGGTCGGGCAATTGTTGCTTGGCGCGAGCGGCGCGCTGCCGGCGGTGCCGTTCCAGATCGCCTCCATCCTCATTTCCCTCGCCATCATCCCTCTCTGCCTGACCCGCAGCAGTGCGCCTGCTCCGGTCGAGGCGCAGGCCTTCACCATCCGCGCCCTTTATGCCGCGTCGCCGCTGGGCACGGTCGGATCGGTCGCGACGGGACTGATGCTGGGCGCCTTCTATGGGATGGCGGCGGTGCATGTGCGGCGGCTGGGGCTGGATCTGGGTGCGACCGCCAGCTTCATGATGATCGTCATTCTGGGCGGCGTCGCGCTGCAATGGCCGCTGGGCCGCCTGTCCGACCGGCTTGACCGGCGGCGGGTGGTCGTCGGCTGCTTTGCCGCAACGCTGGCAGTTTGCGTGCTTCTGGCGATGCTCGCATCGGACGGACCGTTGCTGTTGGCGCTGGGTGCGCTGTTCGGCGGCCTCAGCTTCGCTCTCTATCCGCTTTGCGTCGCACACTGCAACGACCGGCTGCTCGCGACCGAGAGGGTTGCGGCAAGCGGGCGGTTGGTGCTGCTTTATTCGGTGGGTGCGGCAATTGGCCCGCTGGGTGCGGCCATGCTGATGAGCCTTGCCCCGGCAAGCGGCCTTTTCCTCTTCATCGCGCTGTGTGCGGGTGCGACACTGGCCTTCGGTCTCTGGCGGCAGACAGCGACCCCGCCCGTTCCCGTACCTGACCAACAGGATTTCCAGATCGTGCCGCGCACCACACCGGTTGCCTCGCTGCTCGATCCCAATACCGTAGACGGACAGACAATATGACCGCTTCCGCCATCCGCGCACCGGCTCGCTCAGCCGATGCCGACGACGCCACCTTGCGTCGTGCCATTGCCGCGTCGGCGCTGGGCAATGCCACCGAATGGTTCGACTATGGCATCTATGCCTATGGCGTGACTTATATCTCTGCCGCGCTCTTTCCGGGCGAGGTGGATGACGCCGTGCTGTTCGCGCTGGCGACCTTTGCCATTTCCTTCCTAGTCCGGCCTTTGGGCGGCCTGTTCTGGGGACCGCTCGGCGACCGGCTGGGGCGCAAGTCGGTGTTGGCGCTCACCATATTGCTGATGTCCGGCGCGACGCTCGCCGTGGGCCTGATTCCCTCTTATGCGCAGATCGGCTGGGCCGCGCCGGCGCTTCTGATCCTGTTGCGCATGGTGCAGGGTTTTTCCACCGGCGGCGAATATGGCGGGGCGGCGACCTTCATGGCTGAATATGCGCCGGACGACCGGCGCGGTTTCTATGGCAGCTTTCTGGAGTTCGGGACGCTTGCCGGCTTTTCCTTCGGCGCAGCGTTGATGCTCGGCTTTTCGCTGCTGCTGGGCGACGCGGTGATGCACGACTGGGGATGGCGCATTCCGTTCCTGGTGGCCGCGCCCATGGGGCTGATCGGCATGTATCTGCGATCGAAGATGGAGGATACGCCGGTTTTCCGCGAACAGGTCGCCGAAGGCAGCGGGGCGCTGCCACTCGCGCGGCTGCTGCGCGACCATAAAAGGCCGATGCTGGTCGTGGCCGGGCTGGTCGTGGCACTCAACGTCGTCAACTATACGCTGCTCAGCTACATGCCGACCTATCTGCATCGGCGTATCGGCCTGTCCCCGGACGAGGCGCTGCTGGTGCCGATCATCGGCATGGTCTTCATGATGATCTTCCTGCCAGTCGCGGGGCATATGTCGGACCGGATCGGGCGCCGGCCGATGTGGCGCCTGTCGCTGATCGGCCTATTTGTGGGGGTGGTGCCGCTCTACATGCTGATGGCGACGGGGCTGGCCGGTGCGATCATCGCATTCGTGCTGCTGGGCCTGCTCTATGTGCCGCAACTCGCGACCATTTCCGCGACCTTCCCGGCGCTGTTCCCGACCGCTGCGCGCTTCGCGGGCTTTGCCATCGCCTATAACATGTCGACGTCGCTGTTCGGCGGGACCGCGCCGGCGATCGGCAGCGCGCTGATCGGCTGGACCGGCAACGACCTGATGCCCGCCTTCTACATGATGCTGGCATGTATCGTCGGACTGGTGGCGCTCCGCTTCATGCCGGAGACGGCGGGCCGGTCGTTGCATGGAGATCCGTTTGCGCGTGACGAAAGGTCCGGCGCGCGCAACAGCTTCTGACCCCTCCCTTCCCGCAGCCGCGTTTCAAAGGCCAGTTGTTCCTTGCGGACAACTGGCCTTTTCTCTGGGAGAATGGCGGAAATCAGGCGCCGCTGGTCGTGCCGCCCATGGCCTTTACCAGCGCGATGCTGGCGCGCATCCGATCGGTTTCGACCGCCAGGAAGGCGCGCTGTGCTTCCAGCGCGTCGGTCTGGGCGGTAACGACTTCCAGATAGTCGGAAGCGCCGTCGCGATAGCGGCTATAGGCGATCTTGCTGGTCCGCTCGGCCGCCTGCGCGGCGTCGCGCTGGTCGACCGATTGGGTGGCGAGATGGCGATTGGCCGCGATCGCATCCTCCGCCTGCCGGAAGGCGCCCAGCACCGTCTCCCGATAGGCGGCGGCGAGTTCGTCATATTCCGCGCGCGACATCTTTACCTGCGCGTTGCGCCGCCCGCCGTCGAACAATGTGACGAGCGCCGACAATGGGCCCAGTCCCCAGAAGCTGTTGGGGCTGCTGATCAGGTCGCCGCGCGTCGTTTCCCATCCGCCGGTCAGGCCCAGCGTAAGTGAAGGAAAATAGGCCGCCTTGGCGACGCCGATCCGCGCATTGGCGGCATAGATGCGCCGTTCCGCCGCTGCGATGTCGGGCCTGCGCTGGAGCAGTTCCGACGGCGTGCCGGCCGGGATCGTCGGCATCTGCGGCAAGCTGTCTTGCGGCGCGATCGAGAAGTCGGATGCCATCGCACCGATCAGTGCCGCAATCTCATGCTCGGTCGCGGCGCGTTCATTCGCGACGGCGGAAATCTGCGCGCGGGCATTGCTGAGCGTGGTTCTGGCCCGGTTGACGTCCATGCCGGACGCGATGCCGCCTTTCCGCCGTGTGGCGGTCAGACTATAGGCGCGGTCGAACGCCTCGACCGACTGGCGCAGCAGGGCTGCCTGAGCGTCCAGCCCCCGCAGCCGGGCATAGGCGTCGGCGACCAGCGCCTGAAGGCTGAGGCGCGCGGATGCCAGATCGGCCTCGCTCGCCTGCGCGTCGGCGCGGGCGGCGGTCACGCTGTTGCGGATGCGGCCCCACAGGTCGAGTTCATAGTCGAGCGAGCCGCCAACCACATAGTCATTATAGGTGACGGCATTGCCATTGCCCTGGAAGCGGTTGCCCGACACCCGACGGCGGCTGGCATCGGCGCCGGCGCTGATCGTCGGAATCAGGTCCGATGCTTCCACCCGTGCGGCGGCGCTCGCCTGATCGTAGCGGGCGAGTGCGGCGGCCAGCGTCGGGCTGGCCTTCTCGGCGCGCGCTTCCAGATCGTCCAGCACCGGATCGCCGAACGCTTCCCACCAAGCGCCGCGCGGTGCGGCGTCCATCGGCTGGGCCGCAGTCCAGCCCGCCACTTCCTTGAAGGTGGCAGGCGCTGTGGTTTCGGGCGGATGATAGTCCGGGGCCATGGAGCAGGCCGCCAGAATCATGGGGAGCAGCGCCGTTATCCGGCGATCAACGCCCATTCGCAGCGCCCTTTCCGCCGGCCGCGGCCTTCTGCACCTGCACCCGGTCGCCGGTGCGGATCGCGTCAGGCGGGGTGTCGACAACCTGGTCCTGCGGAGTGATGCCGCCGGCGAGCTGGACGGTCGATCCCTCGTCACGCGCGATCGTAACCGGCTTCACCGTGACACGGCCGTCATTGCCGACGACAGCGACGGTCGGGCCGTCATTGCCATAGAGGATGGCGCTGCCCGGCAGGCTCAGCGCATTGCCCTGACCGGCGGCAACCTGGAAACGCACCTGCGCGAAAGCGCCGGGTTTCAGCGCCGCATCGGGGTTGGGCGCCTGCAACTGCACCAGCACTGCGCCCGATTGCGGATCTACCGCGCCGGCACTGCTGGTCATCGTCGCGGTGAAGCTGCGGCCCGGATATTCGGGCAACGACAGGGTCGCCGTGGTGCCCGGCTTCACCGCCGCCGAATAGCCTTGCGGCACGCGGACATAGATGCGCACGCGATGAATATCGGACACAGTGAAGAGCGGCTGGGCCGACGCGTTGCCTGCGACCACCAGCGCACCAATCTGGGCCGATCGGCTGGTTACGACGCCGTCGAACGGCGCGGACAGCCGGGTGAAGCCTTGCAACGCCTTAAGCCGTTTCACATTGGCGAGCGCGGCGTTCGACACGGCGATGCGCGCGGCGAGGTCGCCCGCCTTCTCGTCGGTCTCCTGCTGCGAGACGGCATCTTCCTTCAGCATCGAGGCCCAGCGCTTCGATGTGGTTTCGGCGAGCCGCTGGTTGGCGAGCGCGGTCTGATAGTCGGCCTGCGCGGCGGCGAGTTGCTGATCGACGTCGGGCGCATCAAGGATTGCCAGCGGCTGACCCGCGCGCACCTGATCGCCGATATCGGCCAGCCAACGCCGTACATAGCCGTTTGTCCGCGCGTTGATGGCTGCACTGTTATAGGCCTGGACATTGCCCGGCAGGACCAGCGCATTGCCCTCCGCATCGGCCTTGGGCGTTACGACCGCGACGGTAGGCAGCGCCGCGTCGACGGCGGTCTGGCGCAGTTCCTCGGTCGCATTGATGCGCGAAACGACACCGACGCCCACGACCGCGATCGCGATCACGGCCGCGCCGATGCCGACGCGCTTCAGGGTGCGGCTGTCCGGTCCTGCGTCGGCCGGGTTATCGATGGGGGCTTCATGCTCAGACATGGCTTGGCTGCATTTCCGTGGTGGAGGGCTTTTGCCCGTGCTTGCGATGGACGAGGGCGAAGACGGTGGGAACGAAGAAGAGGGTGGCGATGGTGGCGCAGATCAGGCCGCCGACGACCGCGCGGCCGAGCGGGGCGTTCTGTTCCCCGCCTTCGCCCATGCCGAAGGCCATCGGACCCATGCCGATGATCATTGCGAGTGCGGTCATCAGCACCGGGCGGAAGCGGACCATGCCCGCTTCCAGCGCGGCCTTGGTCGCGTCGCCCAGTTCGGCGAGCCGTTCGCGAGCGAAGCTGACCACTAGAATAGAGTTGGCCGTCGCAACGCCCATGCACATGATCGCGCCGGTAAGGGCAGGCACCGACAGCGTCGTGCCTGTCATGAACAATATCCAGATGATGCCGGCCAGCGCGGCGGGCAGGGCGGTGATGATGACGAACGGGTCGATCCAGCTCTGGAAATTGACGACGATCAGCAGGTAGATCAGGACGATCGCCCCGGCGAGGCCGAAGCCCAAGCCGGAAAATGCGGTGTTCATCGTCGCATATTGGCCGCGGATGGTGACTGTTGCGCCCTTGGGCTGCTCCTTCTCCATCGACTTGATGATGTCCTCGATATCGCCCGCCACTGCGCCGAGATCGCGGCCCTGCGTTGTAGCGAAGATGTCGAGCACCGGCGCGATATTGTAGTGGGAGACGACCGGCACGGTGTTCGACCGGACGATGGTGGCCAGCCCGCCCAGCGGCTGGACCGTGGTCGCATTGACGCCGGAGACGGGGACGTTGGACAGGTCGCTCAGCGACCCGACCAGATATTCGGGCGCCTGCGCGACGACCGGATATTGTACGCCATTCTCCGGATTCACGAAGAAGACGGGCGCGGTCTGCGATGTGCCGGCAAGCTGGCTGGCAAGGCTGGTGGTGACGTCGCGTTCGGTCAGGCCGAACTGGCCGACGCGGGACCGGTCGACTTCGACGTCCAGCTGCGGTGATCGGCCCGGCTGCTGGATGCGCGGGTCGGCAAGACCGGGAATGGTCGCGATCCGCGCCAGCAGCTTTTGCGCATAGGCGCGGTTGGCTTCGGCATTCTTGCCCGCAATCTGGATGTCGATCGGGGCGGGGGCGCCGAAGTTCAGGATCTGGCTGGTGATGTCCGCCGGCAGGAAGGCGAAGGTCGTGCCGGGAAAGCGGCGCGGCATTTCGCGGCGCAGTGCCGCCACCAGTTCATCCGTCGGCCGATGACCGTGGTTCAGCGCGATCAGCATGTCGCCGTCCTGCGGACCGATGGTGCCGCTATTATTGTAGACGGTGTTGATGGAACTGACCGGCAGGCCGATATTATCGGTGATCGATGCCAGTTCGGCGGCCGGAATGATCTTGCGCACTTCGCGGCTGATGCGATCGAAGCGGGCGGCGGTATCCTCGATACGCGAACCGACCGGCACGCGGATATGCATCGCGATCTGGCCGGAATCGACCGACGGGAAGAAGTTGCTGCCCAACATCGGCAACAGGCCGAAGGACAGGATCACGATCCCCATGAAGCCGATCAGGAACGGCTTGCGTGCATTGAGCGCCCGGTGAAGCAGGCCGACATAACCGGTGCGGATCTTCTCGAACCGCGCTTCGAACCCGCGCTGGAACCGGACCAGCGGATTCTTCGAAGTGGCGTTGCCCGCGAGATGCCCGTCGCCATGTTCGACATGGGGTTTCAGCAGATACATCGCCATCGTCGGCACCAGAGTGCGCGATAGAACGAAAGAGGCGATCATCGCGAACACCACCGACAGCGCCATCGGCACGAACAGGAAGCCAGCAACGCCCGGCAGGAAGAACATCGGCACGAACACGATGCAGATGCAGAGCAGCGCGACAAAGGCCGGGGTCACGATCTGCGCCGCGCCGTCCAGGATCGCCTCGGTCACGCCCTTGCCCTGCTCCAGATGCCAGTTGATATTCTCGATCGTCACAGTGGCGTCATCGACGAGGATGCCGACAGCGAGGGCAAGGCCGCCCAGCGTCATGACGTTCAGCGTCTGGCCGAAAGCGGACAGTGCCGCGATGGCCGCGAGGATCGCCAGCGGGATCGACAGGGCGATGATGACGGTCGAGCGCCAGCTGCCAAGGAACAGCAGGATCATCAGCGACGTCAGCGCCGCTGCGATCGCGCCTTCATGGACGACGCCCTCGACCGCCGCTTTCACGAACAGCGACTGGTCGCCGACCGGCAGGATCTTCAGGCTGTCGGGCAGGGTGGCGGCGATGCGGGGCAATGCCTGCTTCACGCCGTCGACGATCGCCAGCGTGGAGGTCGAGCCATTTTTGAGTACGGTCAGCAGGGCCGAGCGCCCGCCTTCGACATGGACGATATTCTGCTGCGGTCCATTGCCGTCGCGCACATAGGCCACGTCGCGCATGTAGATGGTCGCACCGTTCACCACCTTCACCGGCAGGTCGTTGAGCGCTTCGATCGAGGTCGGGGCATTGTTCAGGCGCACGCTATATTGGGTGGCGCCGACCTTGACGAAGCCGGCCGGGTTGATCTGGTTCTGCGCGGCGATGGCGTTGCCGACATCCTGGGCCGACAGTCCCTTGGACTGGAGCGCCAGCGGGTTGAGGTCGATCTGCACCTGACGCTGCTTGCCGCCCGAAGGGAAGGGCATGGCGAGGCCGGGAATGGTGACGAGCTGCGGGCGGATCTGGTTCTGGCCAAGGTCGAACAATTGCTGTTCCGACAGCCCCTTGCCCGACAAGGCGAGCTGAAGGATCGGCACGGTCGACGCGCTATAGTTCAGGATCAGCGGCGGGGTGATGCCGGGCGGCATCTGGCGCAGCACGGTCTGCGAGATCGACGTCACCTGCGCGGTCGCTGTGCGGATGTCGGCGCCGGGCTGGAAATAGATTTTGATGATGCCGACGCCCTGAAGCGACTGGCTTTCGATATGCTCGATATCGTTGACCGTGGTGGTCAACACGCGCTCATAGGGGCCGACGATCCGGTTGGACATGTCCTCGGGCGACAGGCCGGCATATTGCCAGGCGACCGCGACCACCGGGATGCGGATGTTGGGGAACATGTCGACAGGCGTGCGAACGGCGGCGAGCACGCCGACGATCGCGATCAGGATCGCCATCACAATGAAGGTCAAAGGACGGTTGAGGGCAACCTTGACGATACCGATCATCCACGACTCCGGGACGCGCCGGCGGGACCGCCGGGTTGAAAACAGTGATGCCTCTCCTGATGGGATGCCTATCGTTACCGCAACCATCCCGGCGGATAAAGCCGCTTGTCACGGCATGATCTGATGAACGTCATTCATGAATGTGACGATGGTCCGGGTCCGGAGGGCTGCGGCATCAGGGGGGCGAATCACACGCGGCTTTCGGAACGACAGCGAACCACCGCCACATCCGGTTTCGCCATGCAACCTAGAATATTCCGCGTCTAATATATAATACAGCAACATTGATAGCTTGGGCGACTTGATTCATGGACCTCCGACATCTCCGCTATTTCCTGTGCGTGGCCGAGGAAATGCATTTCGGACGAGCCGCACTTCGGCTGGGCATTTCGCAGCCGCCACTCAGCCAGCAGATACGGGCGCTGGAAGAAGAACTGGGCGTGACCTTGTTCGAGCGGACCAGCCGCCGTGTGGCCTTGACCGAGGTCGGGCGGCTGTTCGTGCCGGAAGCGCGGGCGACCCTCGTGCAGGCCGAACGGGCGGCGCAGACGGCGCGACTGGCGCAGATGGGGCAGATCGGCCATCTTTCGCTGGGATTTACGGCGTCTGGCCCGTTCGTTCCACGGGTCGCGAGCGCTCTCTACAAATTCCGTCAATCTTTTCCTCATGTTGAACTGGCTCTGTTGGAACTGGGCCGCGATGAGCAGATCGGCGCAGTCGAGCGGCGGCAACTCGACGTGGCGATAGTCCGCTGTTTCGCGCCGCCTTTCCTGCCCGAAGGCCTGGTATCCTTGCCGCTGATCGAGGAGGAGATGTGCCTCGCGATCCGGCAGGATCATTACCTTGCGCAGCAGGATGGCAATCCGACTATCGAGGATTTGAAGGATGAACCGCTGGTCCTGTACGGGTCCGTCATCGGCGCGGGCTTCAACGAGCATTTCTTCGCATTGTGCGAACAGGCCGGGTTCCGGCCGACTATCGCGCAGGAGGCGGGCAGTCTGGCGACACTGTTAGGGCTGGTGGCCGCCGGTTTCGGCGCGACGATCCTGGCGCAGTCGCTGACCCGGCTGCATGTCGACAATCTGGCCTATCGGCCATTTGCGACGCCCGTCAGCAGCAGCCTGTGGCTGATCCACCGCGAAGATCTGTCGCCGACTTCACAGTCATTCAAGGAAACGATATTGGCTGCCGGCGACGATGAACCATCGCCGCCGGCAGAAGTACCAGATTGAACGGGCGTCAGACCAGCCTGTTTGTGCGCACCAGTTCGCGGTACCAGTCGGCGCTGAGCTTGGGCGTGCGCTTCTGCGTCTTGAAGTCGACATGGTGGATGCCGAACAGCTTGGTATAGCCATCCTCCCACTCGAAATTGTCCATCAGGCTCCAGACGAAATAGCCCTTCACCGGCAGGCCTTCGCGCGTGGCGCGCTGGAGGTGGGTCATATAGTTGCGCAGATACATGACGCGGTCGGTGTCATAGACCTTGCCGTCTTCCGACACCTTGTCGTCGGCCGAACAGCCATTTTCGGAGATATAGAGGCCTTTGGGCTTCCAGTTCTCTGTGATCGCACGCATGCCCCAGTAGATGACTTCGGGTGTGACATAGAGCCAGGGGGAGGGCATCCGCGGCGCCTGGCCCGGATGCGGCAGGATCTTGTAGCCCGAAGGCGCCGAAGCATCCGCGCGCACGGTGGTGCCGGTATAGACGTTGACCGACAGGAAATCGAGCGGCGCGCCGATCAGCTTCATGTCGCCTTCCTTGACCTTGGGCGCGTCCTTGCCCTGCGCGGTCAGGTAGGTGTCGAGATATTTCCCTTCCATGATGGCGGTAAGGAACATGGCGTTTTCTTCGCGCACCGCTTTCTTGACGGCCTCGATATGCTCGGGCGTCTCGATCGCGGGGACGTAGATGTTGGGATTGTCGGCGATGCCGACCTGCGTCCCGCTCTTCGTCGCGGCGCGCAGCGCCTGCACGCCAAGGCCATGGGCCAGCACGCCATGGTGGCGGATCTGGTTCACCTCGCCCATGGGCAGCTTCAGGCCCGGCGCCTTGCCGCCGGTCATGTAGCTGAGGTCGGTGAAGCAGCGCAGTTCGTTGACCGTCATGAAATGCTTCACGCGATCGTTCAGGCGGCGCGCCATGTAGGTCGCATAGTCGGCGAAGGCATAGGCCGTATCCCGGTTCTGCCAGCCGCCAGGCAGGGCGGCGGGCAGATCCCAGTGGAACAGGGTGACGTGCGGCGTAATGCCCGCCGCCAGCAGCCCATCGACCAGCCGGTTATAATAGTCCACGCCCTTCTGGTTCGGCTTGCCCTTGCCGTCAGGGAAGATGCGCGACCAGGCGATGGAGAAACGATAGGCCTTCACGCCCAAGGCCTTCAGCAGCGCGATATCGTCCTGATAGCGGTGATAGCTGTCGCAGGCGACATCGCCCGTGTCACCATTGGCGACCTTGCCCGGCGTGTGGGAAAAGACGTCCCAGTTGGTGGCGCCGCGGCCATCCTCCTTCGCCGCACCCTCGATCTGGTAGGCGGCGGTGGCGCAGCCCCAGAGGAAGTCGGGCGGGAAGGACAGCGCGCCCTGCGCGGCGGCGGCCGATCCGGCCTGTGCGGTTGCGGCGGTGGTGCCACCGACGAGGCTGGCGCCCAGCGCTGCCGCGCCGAGACCCATGCCCAATTCGCGACGATTGATACCCGTCATGTTCCAGAACTCCTTATTGACCGACGACCTGTACCAGGCCGGTAACGGCCTGGCCGGTGGGCAGCTTCGTCTTGCTCGTCAGCGATTTCGCGGCATCGTCCCACACCAGTTCGGCCTTGGCGCCGCCCTTGCGATAGGCGTTGGTGGTGCCGTCGTCATCATAAAGGGTGAAGCGGGCGTTGGCGCCGGGATAGACGCGAATGCTCTCGATCGCCTGCTTTTGCGCGGTGCTCTTCACCTGCACGCCCATCGGGACGATCGAACCGGCCTTCACGAACAGCGGCATACGGTTGATCGGCGCTTCGACCTCGATCGTCTGGCCGCCCTCGAACTTCTGGTTGGTCCAGTAGTCATACCATGCCGTGCCTGCGGGCAGATAGACCGGGCGCTTGGTCTGCCCCTGCTTTGTCACCGGGGCGACCAGGAAGGCGGGACCGAACATATATTGATCGCCGATGTCGGAGACTTTGGGATCGTTCGGGAAGTCCATGAACAGTGCGCGCATGAACGGCGCGCCGGTATCATAGGTGTTGCGTCCGAGCGAATAGATATAGGGCATCAGCGTGTAGCGCAGGCGCAGCCAGTCGGCCAGGATCGGCTCGGCCGCCTTGCCATATTCCCACAGCGCGCTGCCCGGCCGCTGGCCATGGATGCGCAGCGTCGGCGTGAAGACGCTATACTGGAACCAGCGCACGAACAGTTCGGGATAGTCGGGATAGTCCGCGCCCATCGCAGTCGCGCCCGCCGGATCGATCAGGATCGGGTTTTCCGCTTTCGGCCCCTTCGGCCATTGCCAGCCGCCAATGTCGCTGCCCCAATAGGCAAGTCCCGACGCGGTGAAGTTGAGGCCGGTCGGCACCTGCCGATGCAGCGCTTCCCAGGTTGACTTGATGTCGGACGACCAGAACAGGCCGCCATTGCGCTGCGACCCCAGATAGGCTGCACGGGCGAGGATCATGTTGCGGAAACCGGGACGGTCGCGCTCCGACCCCTCCGCCACGCCGGTAGTATGCACCAGCGGAAAGAGGTTGTGGTAGCGGTCGCCCGACCCCTTGGCATAGAAATAGCCGTCGGGGACCAGATCAGGCTCGGTCTCGTCCAGCCAGAACCAGTCGAAGCCCTGGCTCGCGATATTGTCGCGGATCTTGCCCCAGAACCACTCGCGCGCTTCCGGATTAGTGCTGTCGATCAGCGCCCCGGCGCGATCGGACCGGGAAGGCAGGCCGTCGACCGGATTGCCGTCCTTGTCCTTCAGGAACCAGCCCTTGGTCGCCAGCATGTCGAAATAGCGCGATTCCCGCTCGAAACGGGGCCACACGCTGATGATCGAGTGCATCCCCATCGACTTCAGTTGGTCGTTCATGCCCTTGGGATCGGGGAAATAGGTCCGGTCGATGTCGAGCTGCCCCATGCGGGTCCAGTAGAACCAGTCGAGCACCATCACGTCGAGCGGCAGGTCGCGCTGGCGATAGCCATTGGCGATGTCGAGCAGTTCCTGCTGGCTTTCATAGCGGGCCTTGCTCTGGATGAGGCCGAAACCGGCCTTGGGCGGCAGCGGCGTCTTGCCGGTCAGCTTCGCATAGCCGGCATAAAGTTCGTCCGTGGTCTTGCCGGTGATGACGAAGAAGGAGACGCGCTCGCCGACCTGGCTCTGCCAGTGGGTGCTGCTGTGCATCCCCGGCTGGATCAGCGTGCGGGCCGGATTGTCCCAGACGATACCATAGCCCTTGTTTGTGACCATGAAGGGTACGCAGACCGTCTCGCCGGCCGGCGCGTCGTAGAAATGCTG
Source organism: Sphingobium sp. (assembly GCF_035511395.1). GTDB lineage: Bacteria > Pseudomonadota > Alphaproteobacteria > Sphingomonadales > Sphingomonadaceae > Sphingobium. The sequence goes on along the minus strand of NZ_DATKFP010000233.1, from coordinate 24,749 downwards.
GCAATCGATCTGCTTGCCGCGCAGATCCATATAGCCTTCCTGGTTCTGGCCCAGGCCGTAATAATGTTCGTCGGCGGGAGAATCGAAGCTGGCGCCGACCTTGAAGGTCTGCTCGCCATTCACCGTTACAGGCGCCATTTCCCAGCCGGTCATCTTCGTCAGCAGCGTGCCGGACGCATCCTTGACCGACAGGCTGACCGGCGGCAGTGACGGCGCGAAATAGCGCTGCATCTGCGTCGGCGCGCCGGGCCATTCCTTGGCGTCGATCGTCAGGCTGATGGCCGAGGAGGAGAAGATGTCGCCGGTCGCGTCGGTGCGATGGGTCCAGCCCGTGGCATCCGCCTTGGCGTTCGGCCCTTCGCCCGGAGCGGCCGATGCCAGCGTGGGATCGAGCGCGATCGTCACCCGGACGATATTGGCTGCATAAGGCTCCACCGCAACGCGGCTACCATGGCGGTCCAGCAATGCCATCGGTTCGGCCAGCGCCGGTGCCGCCATCGCGAGGACGGATGCGCCGAGCGCGATTCCCGCCATCCTTGCCTTGAAGCCCTTTGCGATCATCCCTGTGTTTCCCTGTATTTGCATTTATACGAGGCCGTGACCGTCGATGCGGACGACCGGAACGAAATTGCTGCCATGCGGCATGTCGACATGGAGGCCCGCGCCATCCTGACGGAAAGGCAGCGGACCGCCGCCGAGCAGCGTCACTTGGCCGATCTTGCCGTCAACGCGCCCGCGCGCCAGTGAGCGGATAGTCGTAGACCCGTGCGCCCGGCCCAGGAACAGCGCGTAGAGCGCGCCCTTGTTGGTGGTGAAGCGGATGTCCTGCGCGGTGAAGGGCTTGGCCTTCTCCTCATTCTGCATCCCCGCGATCAGCTGCGTCGGCCCTTCGCCATAGATGCGCCAGGGCCGCGATCCGAAGATCGACTCGCCGCCATGGGTCATCCACGCCGCCATGCCGTCCAGAACCTTCTCCGTCTCGCTATCGATCGACCCGTCGCCGGGCTGCGGGATGGAGAGCATGAGGTTGCCGTTCTTCGATACGACATCGGCCAGCCGCTGGATGACCTCCTCGGCGCTCTTGTAGCTTTTGTCGTGCAGCCGGGCTTCATTGTAGAACCAGTCGCCGATGCAGGTGTCGGTCTGCCACGGCTCGTCCCACAGATGGTCGGTGAAGCCGCGCTCCACATCCTGCACGATGCCGAAGCGGGCATAGGGTTTCAATTGCTTGCCGGTCAGAACCACGTCGATCTTGCCGTGCCATTCGATCGAGCGGTTATAATAGTCCGCCGCCGCCTCCAGCCCGACCGGGCCGAAGGGCAGTTCATGATCGTCCATATAGACCATGTCGGGCTTGTATTTCGCGATCAGGTCGGTCTGGCGCAACAGCCATCGGGTGACATAGGCAGGATCGTCCTTCGGCCCCGTCTCGATCCACTGGCCGTTATTCGCGTCGTGCCACTTGTCCATCGCCTCGATCGTGTCGATGCCGTCGGGCAGTACGGCATGGCCCCCCGTATAGAGTTCCTGCGGATCGAGGCCGTCCCACCATTGGCCTTTGCCGTCTTCCTTGCGCAGGCGGAAGGCGTCGTATCGCTCGCCCTTGTGCGCGCCGACCGGGTCATAGCCATAAGCGGGCTGATACCAGTGCCAGGCATGGGCGGCATGGTTGGACACGCCGAACTTCATGCCGGCCTTGCGCGCCGCCTTTTCCCAGATGCCGACAATGTCCTTCTTCGGCCCGACGCGCAGGCTGTTCCAGGCATGATAGCGGCTGTCGTAGCAATCCAGATTGTCGTGATGGCAGGCCAGCGCCATGAAATATTTCGCGCCCGCCTTCTGGTAGCGGGCCATCAGCGCATCGGGTTCCCACTTGTCGGCGGTCCACAGATTCTGGATGTCCTTCATCCCCGCGACCGACGGATGGCCGTAGGTCTTCAGGTGATGTTCGTACATGGGGTGGCCCTGCATATACATGAAGCGGCCATACCAGTCGCCCTGCGCCGGCACCGACTGCGGCCCCCAGTGCGACCACATACCCAGCTTCGCGTCGCGGAACCAGTCGGGATAGCGGTAATTGCCGACGAGCGAGGGCCAACTGGCCTGTACCGGCCCCCGCATGGTGCCCATGGGGCTGGCGGCGCGGGCTGCGCGGGCGAGGCCCAGCGCGGCGGTGCCGGCGAGAAAGGAGCGGCGTCCCAGCAAAGTCATTGGATTTCCCTCAGCGCCTTGTCGATGGCCTGCCGCGCCAGCGGGCGCATGATCGCATAGCCTTCCTTCGTTGGATGCACGCCGTCGGTGGACAGGCCGGGCTTCATCGCCCCGTCGGGCTGCGCCATCGCGGCATGATAATCGACATAGGCGAAGCCCCGGCTGCGGGCATAGTCGGCCAGCCATGTGTTGATGGCCGCGATCTGCGGCGCGGGCTTCATCGCCGGACTCCAGGGGAAGGCGCCCGCGGGCAGCACCGAGGCGATGACGACCTTGATGCCATGCGCCTCGGCCAGTTCGGCCATGCTCTGGATATTGCCCAGCACCGTTTCCATCGTCGCCGCGCCGGTGTTGCCGGCGACGTCGTTGGTCATTGCCATGATGTGGACGACCTGCGGCTTCAGCGCGATCACGTCATTGCGGAAGCGCACCAGCATCTGTGCCGTGGTCTGGCCGCTGATGCCGCGATCCACCAGTCCGTCCGCGAACATCTCCGGGTCCAGATTGATCCAATTGTCGGTGATGGAATCGCCCATGAAAACCGCGCGAACCGGCCTTCCTTCCAGCGCCTTGTTGTCGGCGGCATAGCGGCACAGCTGCCCGAAATCGCGGGTCAGCATATGGAGGTTCCACATCTTCCATTCCGCTTCGCCTGCGGGCTTTGGGTGGACCGGGCAGGGATCGGCCACGATGCCCACCGGATCGTCGGCATGGGGATCGCCCGGCACTTTGGTTTCGGCATGGGCGCCGCCGGCAAGAGCCAGCGCACAAAGAGCAGCCGTCAGGCGAAACATCGTCATCTTCCCCTCCCTTATTGCTTCAGCGCCTGTTCGATCGCCCGATCGGCAATCGGCGCCATCACGGCATAGCCGTTATCGAGCGGATGCACGCCGTCCTGCGTATAGGCGGCTGCCATCAGCCCGTTCCGGTCGACCAGTGCGGCATGATAGTCGGCAAAGCCGTAACCCCGCTCGGTACAGAAAGCGCGCAGCCAGCCATTGAGCGCCACCAGTTGCGCGGGCTTTCGGTCCTTCACCACGTCCCGTGCGGCCTCGGTATAATTATTCACCGGCAGGATCGAGCCAAACACGACCTTGATATGATGGGCGTCGGCCAGATCGGCCATGGTTTCCCAATTGGCCTCGATCTGTTCGGGCGTTTCCTGTTGCAGGAACCCCTGTATGTCGTTGATGCCCGCCAGGATCACCACGACGTTCGGCTTCAGCGCGACCACATCCTGATGGAAGCGCAGCAGCATCTGCGCCGTCACCTGACTGCCGATGCCGCGATTGACATAGGGTTTGCCGGGGAAGCTGGCTGCGAGGTTCCAGCGGTCGGTGATGGAATCGCCCAGAAACACCACGCGTTGCTCGCCGGGCTTGGGCGCGGGCAGGGCGGCATTGGCGGGCGCGTAGAGATAGCGCTCGCCGAAATCCTGCATCAGGCTGGGCACCAGTTTGGCGCGGAAGGGGCCAAGCCATGGTCCCCAATCCTTTTCCGCCACGGTGCGGCGTTCAGGCGAACTTTGATACTGATCGGGCGCAGCCTGTGCTGCACCAGCCGTCAGCAGGAGCAAGAGCGGCAAAGCACGCATCATGCCGGGATCAGCCCATGCCGGGCGCCGAAGGTCGTAAACAGCTCCGGCCAGGCGGACGCCTGCATCGCCTTGGGCAGGCGCGTGCCGAAACCATGGCCGCCGTCTTCGAAGATATGGAGCGCGACTGGCCGCTTCGCCGCTTCCATCGCCTGGAACAGGGCGATGCTGTTGGCGGGCGGCACCAGCCCGTCGTCGGTCGCGTGGACGAGAAAGATGGGCGGTGTGCTGGCGTCTACGCCCATCTCGACCGACCGGGCGCGACGCATTTCCGTAGGCACGCCCTCGCCCAGCAGATTGTCGCGCGATCCGCCATGGGTGAAGGGCGCGTCAAGGCTGACAACCGGATAGATCAGACCGGCGATATCGGGACGGGCATCCTCCCGGTCGGCGGCGTCGATGGGGGTGTAAACTGTCACGCCATGCCGGGTGGCCAGCGATCCCGCCAGATGCCCGCCCGCCGAGAAGCCAAGGACGCCGATATGGCTTTTGTCGACACCGAACTGGACAGCTCCGGCGCGTATGATTCGCATTGCGCGCTGGGCATCCTGCAACGGCACATCCTCGCGCCGCGTCCAGCCTTCGCCCGGCAGGCGATAGAGCAGGATGAAGGCGGTGATGCCGCGCGCATTGAGCCATGCGGCCTGGCTGGTGCCCTCATTGTCATAGGACAGGAAGCCATAGCCGCCACCCGGCACTATCAGCATCGCCGCGCCATTGGGGCGGGCGGGACGGCGCACGACCAGGACCGGCCGGGCGATACCCGTCACCCAGCGGTCGGGTTTGGTCGGGTCTTTGGACTGGTCGTCGATCTTGCGGACGATCCGCGCGCCGGTGTCGCCGGGCGGCGTGCCGGGCCACAGTTGGATGATTTCGTCGCTAGCCGATGTCTGCGCGGACGACACGCCGGGCAGGGCGGCAAGCCCGGCGGCGGCGATCAGGGCGGAACGGCGGTCGATCATGGTCATTGGTCTGCTCCGAGGCTGCGCGTCGGTATCGCCATGATCGGCGACATGGCCGCGCCGATCGCATGGGCTGCGTCGCGCACCATCTCGCCACAATCGTCCAATGTCGCCCGGTTCGCGGCGCCGTCGACGAACGGCATGGTGAGCGCTGCGCGGGCGATGCCGCCGATCAGGATCGGCGCGGAAAGGTCGGTGATGCCCGTCAGCATCGGGCTGGGTGCGATCGCGCCGCCCGTCCCAACGGTCGCTTCGAGCCGCGCGATCAATTCAGCTTCGTCCAGCGCCTCGTCGGTCGCGCGAATGTCCGCCAGCATCGCAGCGCGCGCATCGGGCGACTGGAAGGCAAGCAGGATACGGCCGCTGTTGGAGCGATGCAGCGGCCGCTTGTAGCCGACGCGCACGGCAAAGCCCGACAAGCCGGGTGCCTCGATCGCAATGATGACGACCATTTCCGCCCCCGATGCGACGGCAAGGTGGCAGCTCTGCCCCGCCTTGCGCGCCAGATCCTGCATTACCGGCAGGGCGGTGGAGGCAAGGTCACGAATCGGCGGCTGGCTCATGCCCAGCGCGAAGAGGCGATTGGTCAGGCGATAGCCTTCCTCGTCCCGCGCGATATAGCCATGCTCTTCCAGCACCTGAAGCATGCGGAAGATTTCGCTAACCGACCGGCCGAGCGCCACGGAAATATCGGACATGATCAAAGGCTCGCTCGCGCTGGCGAGAAGTTCCAATATTTCCAGACCCTTGGTGAGCGCGGGTGCCTGATAGCGCGCCTTGCCGGTCATGTCTCTCCCCTCCCGAATGCGCCACTTCGGCTCGTCGAAGCACGGCGTCATGTTAGCGCTCTCCTACACATTATCCACATATGAAATCAATTTTTATATTTCATAATTTGAAATGTGGGAGTAATGGAGCGGCGTCTTGGTACCGCTCCCAATGCGGGTCGAGACATGAAAGGGAAATGTTTTCGGCCGCTTTGCGCGGCGAATCGATCAGCGCTCCGACCCAGGGGCCAGGGAGAGGAAGGTTCCATGAAGAAGATTCACATGCCGCGTCGCGCTGCGCTTTTGGCGGGTATTTCCATCGCCAGCATCACGCTTGGCTGCACTGCCCAAGCACAGGACGCCACGGCGCCGGATCAGGCGGCCGCTTCTGCGGATGAAGGAGACATCGTTGTCACCGGCGTGCGCGCCAGCCTTTCCAGCGCCCAGTCGATCAAGCGCAATTCCGACGTCATCGTCGATTCCATCGTCGCGGAAGACATTGGCAAGCTGCCCGACCGCAACGTCGCCGAAGCGTTGCAGCGCATCCCTGGCATTCAGGTCCAGCGCCAATATGGTGAAGGCAGCTCGGTCGCGATCCGCGGCCTGACGCAGGTCCGCACCGAACTCAATGGCCGCGACATCTTCACCGCCAGCGGTGCGAACCAGCTGAGCCTGGAAGATATTCCATCCGAACTGCTCGCCGGCATCGACGTCTACAAGAACCCGTCGGCCGACCTGATCGAGGACCAACTGTCCGGCACGATCAATTTCCGCACCCGCAAGCCGTTCGACTTTGACGGCTTCAAGGCGGCGGCGACGCTGACGCAGAGCCATTTTGATCTGGTCGACAAATACAAGCCGTCGGCCTCGCTGATGCTCAGCGATCGCTGGGACACCAGCATCGGCGAGATCGGCATCCTTGCGAGCGTTTCCTTCCAGAAGACCGCCTTCCGTCAGGATACGATCTCGACCGAGCCTTTCTACACGCTCGATCCCGCCAATGCCGCGGACGCCGCCGTGCTGACAACGCTGGGCCGCACCGGCCAGACGACGACCCTGCCGCACGGAACCGGTATCGGCGAAGTCTATGGCGATCGCCGCCGTCTGGGCACCGACGTGTCGGTCCAGTGGCGCCCTAGCGACACGTTGGAGCTGACCGCCGAAGTCTTCCGCTCGGACTATAAGTTCCGCTTCGACGACTACAGCTTCTTCGCCTACACCTCGACCAGCGCGATCCAGCCGCAGCCGGGGGCTCCCTTCACCTATTCCGACAATGGCGATTTCCAGAGCGGCACCTTCATCGACCTGCCGGTCGGCAACAATACCAGCGCGCAGACTCGCCGGTCGAAGACGACCGACTATTCGCTGAACCTGAAGTGGAAGCCGACGGATCGTCTGACCGTGACCGCCGACGGCCAATATGTCGATGCGAAGACCAAGAATTTGCGTTCGATCTTCGGACTCAACGGCACGGCCGATACGCTGTACCAGGATATTTCGGGTTCGATTCCGGTCGTGAATATCGGTTCGGCTACCGGCCTCACCAATCCCGCGACCTATAACAGCGCCTTCTATCTCGACAATCTCAACGAGTCGAAGGCGTCGGACAAGACCGCCCGTCTGGACGCCGAATATCGCTTCGATGCTGGTATATTGTCGTCGATCAAGGCCGGCATCCGCTTTGCCGACCGCAAGAACCGGACGATCGATACCGGTTATCGCTACACCGATCTGTCGGGTATTCCGACCGAATTGGAAAATGTCGACCTGAGCGACTTTTTCCGTGGCGACGCCGATCTGTTCGGCGACATCATCGCCTTCAACCGTGGCATCATCCGCAACTATCAGCAGACGCTCGACACGCTGGGCATCGCCGGCGCGCCGGCCTATGTCCAGAGCGGCACCAACGAACAGCGGCAGAAGACCTATACGGGCTACGCAACCGCCTTCTTCAAGACCGATCCTGTCGACGGCAATATCGGCGTCCGCGTCGTCCGTACCGATCTGGACGTGTCGGGCTATTATCAGCAGACCCCGATCATCCAGAACCCGGATGGAACCGAGACCAATGGACCGACCGTGTTCAACCCGATCGCCGTGTCGCGCAGCTATACCTCGGTCCTGCCGAGCCTGAACCTGCGCGTTCATCTGATGGACAATCTGCAACTGCGTCTGGCGGCGGCAAAGAATATCTCGCGGCCTAACTTCACTCAGTTGAACCCGAGCCTCACCATCACCGAGCCGGGCAGCGCGCAGCAGAACCAGGTGCATACCACCAGCGGCGGCAATCCCTACCTCAAGCCGATGAAGTCGGACAATCTGGACGCATCGCTGGAATGGTATTTCTCGCGGACTGGATCGCTGACGGCGGCCGCCTTCTACAAGAATATCAAGAACTACATTCAGACGGCGGTGTCGACCCGCAACGTCACTTTCGGCAATGGCAACAGCTATGACTATGAAGTGACGTCCTACAACAATGTCGCCAAGGGCAAGGTGAAGGGCTTCGAACTGGCCTATCAGCAGTTCTTCGACTTCCTGCCCGGACCGCTGAGTGGCCTCGGTATGCAGGCGAACTTCACCTATGTCGACTCGCAGGCGCCGTCGCCCGCGACTTCCGGCCCGGTGACGAACGTGCCGCTGGAACTGCTGTCCAAATATAATTACAATCTGGTCGGCATATACGAGCTGGGCGGTCTGTCGGCGCGCGTCGCCTACAACTGGCGCAGCAAATATGTCGTGACGACCGCGGGCAACGGCACGGGCAACCTGCCGATCTTCAACAAGTCGTTCGGTCAGCTCGACGCGTCGATCAGCTATAATGTGACGCCGCAATTCGCGCTGGCGATCGACGGTACAAACCTGACCAACACGCGTCGCAGCACCTATTTCGGCATCGATACCCGTCCGCGCGACGTGGTGGTGAACGACCGTCGCATCAGCCTGACCGCCCGGATCACCTATTGATCCATCATGCGGGCGTTCTTAGCGTCCCCTCCCTGGCAGATCGGACCCATAAAAAAGGGCCGGTCTGCCCGTTCAGGGAAAAGAGAGGATGGGCCGATGCAAATGCAAGGGGTAGTGCCAGGGGCCGGGGGCAAGCGCAGCAGCCGCGCGGCGACGGTCCTGACCACGGGACTCTTCTTCCTGTGGGGGATGGCGAACAATCTCAATGATGTGCTGATCGCGCATTTCCGGCAGACCTTCGCCCTGTCTGATTTCCAGTCGGGTCTGGTCCAGTCGGCCTTCTACCTCGGCTATTTCTGCTTTGCCATTCCGGCCGCGCTGGCGGCGGAGCGGCTCGGGTACAAGGCGACGGTGATTCTCGGCCTGATCCCTTTCGGCGGGGGGGCGTTGCTGTTCCTGCCGGCATCGATGCAGCTGAGCTACGGCTTCTTCCTCTTCGCCCTCTTCGTTATTGCGAGCGGCCTTGCTTTCCTGGAGACGGCGGCCAATCCCATGGTCGCGGTGATGGGGCCGCCGGACAGCGCGGCGCAGCGACTGAATCTGGCGCAGGCCTTCAATCCCCTCGGCTCTATCACTGGCGTCGCGCTGGGCGCGACCTTCATCCTGTCAGACGGGCCGGGGCAGGGGGCTGCGGGCGCCGTTGCCGTCCAGTTGCCCTATCTCGGCATTGCGCTGGTCGTTCTCAGCTGGGCGGTGGTGCTGGCTTTCACTCGGTTTCCGTCGTCCGCGACCGAAGCGGGATCGGGCGACGGTGCGCCGTCGGGTGCCTATGGCGCGCTGTTGCGGCGCCCCCGCTATCTGGCGGGCGTTGCCGCGCAATTCTTCTATGTCGGCGCACAGGTCGGTATCTGGAGCTATCTGATCCGTTATGCGGAAAGCGCGCTGCCGGGAATCGGGGCGCAGAAGGCGGCCTGGCTGCTGACGCTGTCGCTGGCGCTCTTCATGATCGGCCGCTTCGTCGGCGCGGCGCTGCTGGCGCGGTTCGACGGCGCGCGGCTGATGGCGCTTTTTGCCATGATCAACATCGGGTTGTCGGTGGTGGCTGTCGCTGGGGGCATTGTCGGCCTCGCGGCACTGGTGGCGACCAGCTTCTTCATGTCGATCATGTATCCCACCATCTTCGCCCTGTCGCTGCGCGACCTCGGCCCGTTGACCAAGGCAGGGGCTTCGATGATCGTCATGGCCATCATCGGCGGTGCGGTGCTGACCATGGCAATGGGGCTGGTGTCCGATCTCGCCGGGACGATCCGCGCCGCCATGCTGGTTCCGGCGGCCTGCTTCGCCGTCGTCATGATCTACGCCCGCGCCGCGCGGCGGGGAGGCGCGGCATGATCCCGACATTGGGCATGGGCACGGCGCCCATCGGCAACCTCTATCGCGTCGTGAGCGAGGCGGAGGCGCGGGCGACGCTCGATGCCGCCTGGGAGGCGGGCATTCGCTATTATGACACGGCGCCGCATTATGGCTTCGGCCTCGGCGAACGGCGGCTGGGCGCGATGCTGGCGGAGCGCGATCTGACCGGCGAGGCGATCGTCTCGACCAAGGTCGGCCGTTTGCTGGTGCCGACCGATGCCACCGGCCAGCGGCACGGCTTCGTCGATGCCGATCCGTTCGAGCCGCTGTTCGATTACAGCCATGACGCCGTGTTGCGATCTTTCGAGGGAAGTTGCGGGCGCTTGCGCCGCAGCCGGATCGACCTGTTGCTCGCCCATGACCTCGGCCGCCTGACCCATGGCGATGCGCATTCGGATCACCTGCGCGCCTTCCTGAATGGCGGCTATCGCGCGATGCGGGATTTGCGCGACAGCGGCGCGGTCGGGACGATCGGCATCGGCGTCAATGAAGTCGCGATCTGCGACGAACTGCTCGATCATGTCGAACTGGACATGATCCTGCTGGCAGGACGCTACACCTTGCTGGACCGGAGCGCCGAGCGTCTGCTGGCGCGCTGCTCAGAACTTGGCGTCCGGCTGATCGTCGGTGGTCCCTATAATAGCGGCATATTGGCGCGCGACCTCGATGGTCCGCTGCATTTCGACTATGCCACGCCCAGTGCGGAGGTTGTGGACAAGGCGCAGCGGCTGGCACAGGTCTGTGTCGACTTCGCCGTCGCCCTGCCTGCCGCAGCCCTGCAATTCCCGCTGCGCCATCCGCAGGTCGTGAGCGTCATTCCGGGCCTGGTCGGGACGGACCAGGTCGCCGACACCATGGCGCGCATGGCCGCGCCGCTCCCCGAACCGCTCTGGCCCGCACTCGACGCGGCGCTCGATCCCGATCCTCCCCTGAAAGGTCCGGCCATGTTGCAGGACGACGCGCGGCTGATCCTGCTGCATCCAGACGATAATGTGCTGATCTGCGTCCGTACGATCGAGACGGGCGATATCCTCCCCGCCTCGGGTGGCACCATTCCCGCGCGGGAGGGCATCGCGATCGGTCACAAGGTCGCGCGCGTGCCGCTGAAGGCCGGCGACAAGGTGGTCAAATATGGCGCCCCGATCGGGTCGATGACCGCCGATGCCGGGACGGGGGACTGGGTTCACATGCACAATATGAAGAGCGACTATATCAGCAGCCATACGCGCACCGCGCTGGAGGAGGGGGCATGATCCAGGCCTGGCTCCGGCAGGATGGGCGCAAGGGTATCCGCAATGTCGTCGCGGTCGCCTATCTGGTCGAATGCGCGCATCATGTCGCGCGACGGATCGTCGACAAGGCCGACGATCCTGACGTCCAGTTGATCGGCTTTCCCGGCTGCTATCCCAATGCCTATGCCGCCAAGGTGATGGAGGCGATCGCTACCCATCCCAATGTCGGCGGGCTGGTGATCGTGTCGCTGGGGTGCGAGAGCTTCAACCGTGAGCGGTTGCTGGCCGTGGCGCGGGCGAGCGGCCGTCCGGCCGAGCTGCTGGTTATTCAGGAGACCGGCGGCACCGCCGCGACCATCGCGGCTGGGCTGGAGGCGGTAGAGCGGGTGCGCGCCGCGGTCGCCGATGCGCCGCGCGTGCCGATGGGCGTGGAGGAGCTGATCGTCGGCACCATATGCGGCGGATCGGACGGGACCAGCGGTATCACCGCCAATCCGGCGGTCGGCCGCGCCTTCGACCGGCTGGTGGCGGACGGCGCGGCCTGCATCTTCGAGGAGACGGGCGAACTGGTCGGTTGCGAGACGATCATGGCCGACCGTGCGCGTACGCCCGAACTGGCGGTCGCGATCGAGCAATGCGTGCAGAAGGCCGAGCGCTACTACACCATCATGGGCTTCGGCAGCTTCGCGCCGGGCAATGCGGAAGGGGGCCTCACCACGCAGGAGGAAAAGTCGATGGGAGCCTATAGCAAGTCGGGTTCCTCGACCATCGACGGCATATTGAAGCCAGGCGACGTGCCGCCGGCGGGCGGCCTCTATCTGCTGGACGTGGTGCCCGATGGCGAGCCGCGCTTCGGCTTCCCCAATATTTCGGACAATGCCGAGATCGTCGAACTGATCGCCTGCGGCGCGCATCTGACCCTGTTCACCACCGGACGGGGATCGGTGGTCGGATCGGCCATTTCGCCGGTCATCAAGATCTGCGCCAATCCCGACACCGGCCGCCGCCTCGCTGCCGACATGGACGTCAATGCGGGCCGGATCCTGGAAGGCGACGCGACGCTGGAACAGGTGGGCACGGAAATATACGACAAGGTGCTCGCCATCGCGGCGGGTGAGCGCAGCATTTCTGAATCCCTTGGCCATCAGGAGTTTATTTTGACCTACAAGGCTTTCGATCCCATCGGTCCCGAATGTCTGCCCATCAGGACGCGCGCATGAGCGGGCGTCTCGACGGCAAGGTCGCGCTGATCACCGCGGCGGCGCGGGGCATCGGTCGGGCGACGGCGCAGCGTTTCGTGGCTGAGGGCGCGCGCGTGATCGCGACCGACCGGGACCTGGCTGCGCTGGAGGGGCTGGAAGGCTGCGACCTGCGCGCGCTCGATGCGACCGATGGCGCGGCGGTCCGGGCGTTGGCGGCGGAGGTCGGTCCGATCGACATCCTCGCCAACATCGCGGGCGTGGTCCATGCCGGCAATATCCTCGAATGCAGCCAGGAGGATTGGGACTTCGCCCTCTCGCTCAACATGACCGCCATGTATCACACGATCCGTGCCTTCCTGCCCGGCATGGTGGACAAGGGCGCGGGGGCGATCGTCAACATGTCGTCCATCGCCAGCTCCGTGAAGGGCATCCCCAACCGCTTCGCCTATGGCGCGAGCAAGGCGGGCGTCATCGGCCTGACCAAGGCGGTGGCCGCCGATTTCGTCGGGCAGGGCATCCGCTGCAACTGCATCTGCCCCGGCACGATCGACACGCCCTCGCTCCAGCAGCGCCTGCACGACACCGGCGATTATGAAGCCGCACAGGCCGCCTTCATCGCTCGCCAGCCCATGGGGCGCCTCGGCCGGGCGGAGGAGATTGCCGCGCTCGTCCTCTATCTCGCCAGCGATGAGGCCGCCTTCACCACCGGCGCGGTGCATGTGATCGACGGCGGCTGGGTCAACTGATGCGGCATATATTGCTGATCGATCTGGCCGACGATGCGCAGGCCATCGCCCAATATGAGGAGTGGCACGCATCCGGCGCGCTGCCGCCGGCGATCGGCACGAGCATCCGCGCTGCCGACGTCACCGCCATGGAGATTTACCGCAGCGGCAATCGCCTGGTCATGCTGATGGAGACCGGTCCCGGTTTCGACCCGGCGGCCAAGGCGGCGGCCGATGCCGCCAATCCGGCGATGCAAATCTGGGAAGCGCAGATGGATGGCGTCCAGCGACCGCTTTCCTGGGCAGTGCCGGATGCCAAATGGACCGAAGCAACCCGCATCTTCTCCCTCGACGAACAGCCCTGAAAGGCCCAATCATGAACCTTGCCCGGCTTCTGCTCGCCGCCACCCTCCTGTCCGCCACGCCTGCACTGGCGCAGGGCGACGTTCCCCATATCGAGACCAAGGCCGGCCGCCATGCGCTGATCGTCGACGGCGCGCCCTTCCTGATGCTGGGCGGGCAGGTCAATAACAGCAGCAACTATGCCGCGCCGCTGGAAAAGGTCTGGCCCGTGCTGGACCGGATCGGCGCCAATACGGTCGAGGTTCCGATCGCCTGGGAGCAGCTGGAACCGCAGGAGGGGAAGTTCGACTATGGCTTCGTCCAGACCCTGCTTAACGAGGCGCGCAAGCATGACAAGCGTATCGTCCTGCTCTGGTTCGGCGCTTGGAAGAATACCGGCCTTGCCTACACGCCAGACTGGGTGAAGCTCGACAATCGGCGTTTCCCGCGCATGAAGACGAAGGATGGCCAGGATCATGGCGTATTGTCGCCTCATGGCGCTGCGACGCTGGAAGCGGACAAGCGCGCCTTCCTGAAGCTGATGACCTATGTCCGCGATCATGACGCGCAGAATACGGTCATCATGGTGCAGCCGGAAAATGAGGTCGGCAGCTACAAGAACCCACGCGATTATGGCACAGCGGCGCAGAAGTTGTTCGACGGTCCGGTGCCCGCGGCGCTCACCAACGCCCTGAAGAAGCCGGCCGGCAACTGGACGGCCGTCTTCGGCGATCAGGCCGATCGCGTTTTCAACACATGGCACACGGCCCGCTATATCGAGGCGCTGGCGTCTGCGGGGAAGGCGATCAAGTCCCTGCCCATGTATGTCAACGCGTCGCTGGGCGATCCCTTTGCCAAGCCCGATCCGATGGCGCTGTCGAGCGGCGGGCCGCAGGGCGATGTCATCGACATCTGGAAAGCGGCCGCACCGTCGCTCGATTTTGCCGCGCCCGATATCTACGACCGGGCGAGCCGCAACGTCTTCAAGCATCTCGATCTCTACACCCGGCCCGACAATGCGCTGATGGTGCCGGAAATCGGCAATGCCGCCGAATATGCCCGCTATTTCTGGGCGACGCTGGGGCGCGGTGCGATCGGCTTCTCGCCCTTCGGCATGGATGGCACCGGCTATTATAATTATCCGCTGGGTGCCAAGAGTTTCGACGACGCGACGCTCGACGCGTTTGGCGACAAATATCGTGCGATAGCAACGGCACCATGGGCGAAGATCGCGTTCGAGCATCCGGTCTGGGGCACGGCCAAGCCCGATGATGGCGCGCCGACGAGCACCACCATGGGCGACTGGACCATCACGGCCAGCTTCGGCCAATGGCAGTTCGGCCAGCGCGAATGGTTCCCCAAGGCCGACCTGCCCGCATGGGCGACGGCGCCGACCGGTGGCATGGTGGTGGCGCAACTGTCCGCCAACGAATTTCTCTTTACCGGCGACCATGTGCGCGTGAACTTCGCAGCGAAGGAAGGCAGCGCGCCGGGCGGCATGGTGGTCAAGGTCGAGGAAGGCCATTTCGACAGGGGCGCGTGGGTCATGGACCGGGTCTGGAATGGCGACCAGACGGATTATGGGCTGAACCTGATCGACAAGCCGGTCTGGATCAAGGTGACGATGGGTCGTTATCGCTAGCGTGATTTCGAGGGAAATGGACCATTTCACGGCTCGGAAATCACGGAAAACAAAAGACACAGAGCCTGTTCCGCTTCGATCTGATCGGAGGAGGTTCTAAAAACGGAACATCCATAACGTCACGGCATGGGAGGGTGCATCACCCCCCCTTTATCGTCATGGCCATATGGGAGGATGATGGCGGCTCGACAAAGGAGCCGTCATGTCCAATGCCATCGCCACCGTTTCGCTCAGGGGTACGCTGGAGGAAAAGCTGCGCGCTGCGGCCGGGGCGGGCTTTGCCGGGGTCGAGATTTTCGAGAATGACCTGATCGGATCGTCCCTGTCCCCGCGCGACGTGCGGCGGATGCTGGATGATCTGGGCCTTGCCTGTATGCTATACCAGCCCTTCCGCGATTTCGAGGGGATGCCGGGCGCGCTTCGCCAGCGCGCCATGGACCGGGCGGAACGCAAGTTCGACCTGATGGGGGAACTTGGCGCGGATCGCATTCTTGTCTGCTCCAACTGCTCGCCGGTGTCGCTGGGCGAGCGTGAGCGCATCGTCGACGATTTCCGCGAACTGGGCGATCGTGCCGCGAAGCGCGGCGTCCTCGTGGGCTATGAGGCGCTGGCCTGGGGCCGCCATATATTCGACCATCGCGATGTCTGGTCGATTGTCGAGCAGGTCGATCATCCGAACATCGGCATCATCCTCGACAGCTATCATTCGCTGTCGCGCGGGATCCCGAGCGAGAGCATCCGCGACATTCGCGGCGACAAGATCGTCTTCGTCCAGTTGGCCGACGCGCCCTTGCTTGACATGGATCTGCTCTACTGGAGCCGCCATTTCCGCAACCTGCCGGGGCAGGGCGGGCTGGATGTCGAGGCCTATGTCGCCGAGATATTGCGCACCGGCTATGACGGGCCGCTGTCACTGGAAATCTTCAACGACCGCTTCCGGTCGAACAGCGCGGCGCTGGTGGCGGAGGACGGACATCGCTCGCTCGACTATGTGCGCGACGCGGCGCAGCGGCAGCTGGGGCAGGAGACGCACATGCCCGCGCCGCAGCCGGTGCTGGGCGCGGAGTTTGTGGAGTTCACCGCCGATGGCGCCAGTTCGGCGCGGCTCGGCAGCACCTTCGCATCACTCGGCTTCACGCTGGCGGGTGAGCATCGGCAGAAGAAGGTGACGCGCTGGCGGCAGGGCGGCGTGAACTTCGTCATCAATGCCGAACCCAAGGGGTTCGCCAGCGCCTATCGCAGCGCCCATGGCTCCTCCATCTGCGCGATCGGCGTGCGGGTGAAGGATAAGGCGGCCGTGCTGACGCGCGCGGCGGCGTTGGGGATAAAGGCCTATAGTCCCGAAGGGCGTCCGGGTCGCATGGCGATGCCTGCGTTGCGCGGGGTGGGCGGCAGCCTGGTCTATCTGATCGACGACAATGAGGTGGAAGGGCTTTGGGCGCGGGAGTTCGTGGCGTTCGATGTCGAACCGGACGCTCCAGTCCACACGCGCGGCTTCGATCATCTGGCCGCGGTCGTGCATGAGGATGAGTTCCTGTCCTGGCAGCTTTACTGGCGCGCCCTGTTCGGGCTGGAGGCGAAGGCAGCGCAGGATGTGATCGACCCGTCGGGGCTGGTCCTTAGTCAGGCGCTGCAATCCCTGGACAGCGGTTTCCGCGTGACGCTCAACGCCTCGGACGCACGCGAAACCCTGTCCTCGCGCTTTCTGGAACAGGGTATCGGCGGCGGCTATCAGCATGTCGCGCTCGGCACCGATGATATTTTCGCCACGGCGCAGGCGCTGCGCGACAGCGGTGCGGCCATGCTGACGATCCCGGCCAACTATCATGAGGATCTGGCGGCCCGCTTCGGCTTCGACGATGCGACGATCGCGCGTATGGCGGACCTCGGCATCCTCTATGACGAGGATGGCGACGGCAACGGCTTCTGGCAGCTTTACAGCCGCGCGTTCGACAAGTTGTTCTTCTTCGAGATCGTGCAGCGGACGCCCGGCTATGCCGGATATGGCGCGCCCAATGCCGGAGTCCGGCTGGCGGCACAGAATCGCTTCCGCGACGATATGGTCGTGGATTGATATCCACGACCATGGGGCATCACAGGATCAGCTTGACCGTCAGGCCGGCCACGACCGCATCGGCATAGCGGCTGGTCGCGCCGACGCGGTGGATATATTGCAGGTTGGGGCGCAGCAGCAGTGCGCGTGTCGCCTGCCAGCCGTAGAAGATCTCGCCGCTGGCTTCCCATGTCTGCACGTCGATCGCCTGCCCCAGCGATTGCTGGTCGCGCTGGCGATCGGAGATCCGCGGATTGACGCGAGCATAGACCAGTCCCAGACCGAAATTGTCCTTGGGCCGGCTATCCCACAGCCCGCGTGCGACGAAGCCGCCGCTCAGGAAGATGGGTACGCGCGCCGTATGCCGGTCCGACAGGGTGGCGGTACCGAACAGCGACAGGCCGCGATCGCCGGGACCGAAGCGGGCGATCATCTTTTCCGCCATGACCCAGGCGCTCCAGCGTTCCTGCCGCATGGCGGGGGACAGGCCGGACAGGACATAGCTGTCGCCATTGATGTCGTCGCGCACGTCTGCCCGATCGGTCGTGTCGATCAGGCCGCCGATGCGCACCAGCCCCGGCAGGCCGCCTTCCTTCTGGCCCGATTTCCATCCCAGTTCGACCGGAAAGACGAAGCTGTCGAAACGCGGCGCGAGTTGCCAGCCATTGCCGGTCTGGGCGCGGATGCTGTTTACTTCGAACGCGGCGACGGTGACGCTGAGGCCGCTGCCGATGTCCTGTCGGGCGCGGATGCCCCAGCGGGGGATAGGGAAGCCCGAAAAGCCGCTATTGTAGAACAGCGTCGTCGGGCGCGGGCAGAAGGCGAAATTCTGGAACTGGCAGCCCGAAGGCAAGGTCGCGAAGTCGTCGCCCGTATGATAGAGGCCGATCTTGAGCGCGGTCTTCCCGCCGTTCAACTGCTGTTCGTAGCTGAGTTCGGCCGGACGCAGATCCTGCCCGCCGCCGAACAATTCCTGCACCTCGAACAGGTTGCCAAGGCGAGTGGCGGTCAGATCCTGGCCCTTGCGATGGATGATGGTGGCGATGATCTTGCCGCCGTCGAGACCGAAGGTCTTGCCGGTATCCACCACGGCTGAGGCGAGCAGTTGCTGCGTATAGGCCGCACCCTGATCGCGCCCGCCGCTGATGGAGGCCGCGCTTTCCGACACATAGGAGAAAGTGAGGGTGACGCCCTTGTCCTTCAGCTTGGTGCGCCAGCCTGGTTTCGTGGCCGGAGGCGGGGGTGGCGTCTGCGGGCCGGCAGGCGGTCCTTGCAATTGCGGGGCTTCGCGGGCGGCGACCTGCACGGGCAGGACGATGGCCGGCGGCGGAACGGGTGGGGCGTCGGCGATCATGCAACGACGCTCCTCTGTGTGGCGCGATCGAAATCGGCGATCATGCGCTGGCTGTCGGGTTCGGAGCCGGTGAACAGGGCGAAGGCGTGCGCCGCCTGCATCACTGCCATGCCGCCGCCATTGAGCGTCGCGCAGCCCTTGGCCGCCGCAGCCTCCAGCAAGGTGGTTTGGAGCGGGAAATAGATGATGTCCGACACCCATTGATCGGGCGTCAGCAGATCGGGATCGAAGGGCAGGCCGGGATGGCTCAGCATCCCGATCGGGGACGTCTGAACCACACCGTCTGCGCCCGCAATTGCTTCGTCCGCGGTGAAGGCAATGCTGACATCCGTGGTGGGAAAGAGGCATCCAAGCCGATCGGCCAGAGTCTTGGCCCGTTCCCGCACCGGGTCGAAGATGACAAGCCGTGTCGCACCGAGATCGAGATGCGCATAGCCGACCGCCGCGGCTGCGCCGCCTGCGCCGATCAGGGCGACATGAGTGCGGGGGTGGTTGCCCAGACCAGCCAGGAAATGCGCGCGATACCCCGACCAGTCGGTGTTGTCGCCATGCGCTTTGCCATCGCGGAACAGGATGGTGTTGACTGCGCCCAGCGCCTTGGCTGCGTCGGACAGGCTGTCCATCAGCGGGATCACATCCTGCTTGAAGGGGTGGGTGACGTTGAGGCCGTCGAAACCCATCGTCCGCAGCATCGGCAGCAGCCGGGGCAGGTCGGCGGCGGCATAGTCCATCACCTCACCGTCGAGGATGCGATAGACCATGGTCAGGCCCAGCGCGCAGGCTTCCGTCTCATGCATGTCAGGACTGCGCGATCCGGCGATGCCGATGCCGATCAGTCCGCAGAGAATGGACGCACGGGACCGGCCCGTATTGCGCACGGGATGCTGGAACATGGGGACTATTTCCTTACAAAGACTGTTTCAGTCGGCCCTGGGCAGGCGGATCATCGCGGCGCAGATTCCGGCGAGAACTACCGGTACCGCGAAGATGCCGAAGATTACCGGCAGCGACACCTTTGCCGCCAGCAGGAAGCCGCCCAGCATCGGCCCGATCACCGCGCCGATACGGCCGACGCCCATGGCCCAGCCAATGCCGGTACCACGTGCTTCGGGCGGATAGAGGCTGGCCGCCAGCGGGTAGCAGCCATTGAAGCCACCTTGCACGAACACGCCGATCAGGAAGGCGGTGGCCAGCGTTGCAACCAGCGGCATGGCGACCGATCCGAACACCACCAGCGCAACCGCGGCCAGCGCCATATAGGTCAGGATCAGCTTGCGCAGGTCGAAGCGCATGGCGACCAGCCCGATCGAGGAGGTGCCGAAGAAGGCACCGATATTGTAGATCGCACCGGCATAGATGGCGTCCTTGGCCGGCAGGCCGGCCTCGACCGCCAGCTTGGGTATCCAGCTGATCACGAAATAGAGCGTCATGAAGCTGAAGATGATCGCCAGCCACAGCAGGATGGTGCTCGGTGCGCGGCCATCGCTCAGAAGGCCGCGCACACCGGCATGTTGGGCGGCGCTGACATTGCGCGGTGGCAGCGTGTCGAGGCGCGGCTGGCCGACCGAAACGAGCAGGCGGTTCGCCTTTTCCAGCGCGCCCACGGGCTGGCGGCTCAGGAGGAAGGCGATGGATTCGGGCAGCAGCAGCCACACCAGCGGAATGGCGGCAGCGCACAGGATCGCTGCGCCGAACAGCATCGCTTGCCAACCATGAGTCGCGACCTGGCTGGCGACGACGAAGCCGGTGATGGTCGCACCGACCGGATAGCCGGCCTGAAGGAAGCCCACGGCAAAGGTGCGATGTTTGGCTGGGGCGTATTCGGCCGTGAGCGCCGCCATGCTGGCCAGCACCGTACCGATGCCGATGCCGACGACGAAGCGGCTCGCGATCAGTTCGAAGATTGATGTCGCGATGCTCGACCCGAACATGGCAAGAGCCATCATGACGAGCGAGGCGAGGATGAGCTTGCGCCGGCCGAAGCGGTCGGCGAGCGGCGCGATCAGCAGGCCGCCGGCCGCCATGCCGGCCAGCCCTGCGCTGAACACCACGCCCAGGCTTTCGGGGCTGACCTGCCAGTCCGCTGACAGGGCCGGGGCGACATAGGACAGGATCAGTACGTCCATGCCGTCGAGCATGTTGAGGATGAAACAGATGGCGACGACCAGAATCTGGCGCGCGGTCCATGTCGAATCCGAGCCGGCGTCGCGGCGTTATCCACGGTCACATAGGGCCGCACGGATACCGTGCCGGTGGGGGAATAGCTGGCCATGGAAATGACGCCTTTCATCCTCTCGGGGGCATATCGCCCTTGTGCTACAAAGCTGCCCGGCGGCCTGTCGGCTTCTATTCTGCGGGTGTGCCTCAGTCCTCCTTTCCACAGGTTATTTCCACTAGTGGAATCTCGATCCTCTATGCCCTTATGTTATGTCTTGGGCGCACGTGGCAGGCCGATCAGGGCGGTCCGGGCAATCTCCTCGAACGTCTCGCCAATGATCGCGCGGGGCGATTCCAGATTGCGGTTAATATATACCGGAAGGACGCCGGGGTCTTCAAATTCCAGAAAGCGAACGGTGTCGGCATGGGGCTGCATCGCCGTGAAGCTGTCGACCAGTGCGATGCCCATGCCATTGGCGACGAAGGCTACGGCCGTTTCGGCGAAGCGGATATAGGTCGCGATTTCCAGCGTGCGTCCGGCGCGCGCGAACATGTCGGCGATCGCACGGCCATGCGGTGTATCGGGGCGGAAGGATTGCAATTGCTCATCGGCGATGTCGGCGACGCTGATTCGTTCGCTGGCCGCCAGCGGATGGCCGCTTGGCACGGCGCAGACCATGCGGCCGGTCCCGATCCGGCTCGACAATATGTTGGGATGGTCGATGGGGAAGACGCTCAGCGCATAATCGCCGCGTTGCAAAGCCAGATAGTCCGTCGCCTGCTCGACCGAAAGAATGTCGAACTGGATCGTCAGGCCGGGATAATTGGCCGTGAGGCGCGCCAGCATCGGCGGTACGATCGAATGACCGAGCGATGGCGATGCACCGACCCGGAACAACCTGTCCTCGCCCTTGGCCAGCCGCCGGATGACATGGGACAGGTCGTCGAACCCCTTGTAGATATGCTCGATCTCGTCGAACAGGATGCGCGCTTCCTGCGTCGGGACCAGCCGCCCACGGGTACGGTCGAAGAGGCGGAAATGCAGCCTGTCCTCCATATGCGCCAGCATCCGGCTCAATCCCGGCTGCGACGTGCCCAGCATGCGTGCGGCGCCGCTCACCGTCTTGGTGATCATGACCGCGCGAAACATCTCGATTTGCCTGACGGTCAGCATGTCGCCAGTACATCCAGCGCCAACGCGATTGCGCCGAGCGGGCCGGCCTGATCGCCCAGGGCGGGCGGGCGGACGATGGAGGCGATGCTGTCCGTCGTGACAAATGGCAGATAGCCGTTCAACTGTTCGACGACCCTGGACCGGACCCGCTCAAGCAGCGCTGCACGTCCGATGCCGACCCCTCCGCCGATCAGCACCTGCCGCGCAGCCGTCATCAACAACAGCGTGCTTACAAGTTGCGCTATGTCATGGGCGACATGATCCCAGCGAGGATCGTCAGCGGCGATCCGGTCGCCGGGCACACCGAAGCGCCTGGCCAGTGCGGGGCCGCTGACCAGCCCTTCGATGCAATCGCCGTGGAAAGGACATACGCCCTCGAAGTCGTCACCGGGGGCACGACGAATCCGGATATGCCCGACTTCGGGATGCATGGCGCCATGTAGCGGGCGGCCCTCCAGGGCAAAGCCGCCACCCAAGCCTGTCCCGATCGTCAGGTAACAAAGGCAATTGGATGAAGGGCTGGTTTCGGCGCCGGCGCCCCAGCGCAATTCGGCAAGGGCGGCGCCATTGACGTCGGTATCGATCAGGGCTGGACAGGGCAGGTCATGGGTCAGGGTGCCGAAAATATCGGCTCCACTCCAGCCCGGCTTGGGCGTGGGCAGCATCTGCCCGAAATCCAGCGCGGAACGGTCGAGCCTTATCGGACCGAAGGATGCGATGCCCAGCGCAGCGAATGGCTCCTCCGCCCACCAGTCCTTGAGGATGGAAGCCGCTGCGCCCAGCGTGTCGGCGGGCGACGTGGTCGCAACGGTTTCCCGCTGGAAAATCTGACGACCCCGCGCACGCAGGACAAACATTTTTGTCCCGCCCAATTCCACCCCGGCCAGCAGCGGTTCAGCCGTCATGAAGCATTGTCTCCTCTGTAGCCATCCGGCGATCGGGCCATATCATCGGGCGACAGCTTTGTGCAGATGCTTGGACCATATTGACGAATTCTGGCCATGCGCCGATCGTTCGCGTCGCAGGCAAGTCTTCTCGTGCAAACCGGTCTTCATTTTAGCGCCCCTTCCGGCCTATGCTCCGACATGATATTCGTTACGGGGAGATGATGTGTGACCATTCCGGCTGAACCGATACTTCATGGGTATTTTCGGTCGACCGCCTCCTATCGCGTGCGGATCGCGCTGAACCTGAAGGGTATCGCCTATGCCGACGCCTTCCATCATCTGCGCAAGGGGGAGCAGCATTCGCCCGATTTTCTGGCGCTCAATCCGCAGGGCTTCGTGCCCGCGCTGGAGATTGATGGTGCGGTGCTGACGCAAAGTCTGGCGATCTGCGAATATCTGGATGAAACGGTCGGCAGGCGGCAATTGCTCCCCCATGATCCGCTGCGTCGGTCCAGGGTGAGGGCCGCAGCACAGCTTATCGCCTGCGATATCCATCCCGTCCAGAATCTTAAAGTCCTTGATCGCCTGCGTGGGCTGGGTCTGGACGGACAGCAGGTGGCTGACTGGGCAAGGCAAGTGATCGACGAGGGGCTGGAGGCCTTCGACCGGCTGGTCGCTGGGGAAGACGGACCTTATTGCTTCGGTGATCAGGTGACGCTGGCGGATATCTGTCTGGTCGCGCAACTGGTCAACGCACGGCGCTTTCACGTTGATCTCCGCTGGCCAAGATTGGCGGAGATCGAGCAGGCCTGCCTGGCGTTGGAGGCGTTTCGCCGGGCGGCACCGCAGAATCAGCCGGATGCGGAGTGAAGTGAACAGGGTCAGACGATCAGGTCGCGGAGCATGCGAGGTGCGCGAATGACCAGCCTTCCGTCCTCGCGGCTTATGATGCCGCGGCGCGTCAAGGCCGTTACCGCGCGCGACGCGGTCTCCCGCGTGGTGCCAGCGCTCATAGCCAGCGTGGTGATCTGCGGAGCGGGATGAATATGATCCCGTCCGTCCGCGAGCGCCAGCAATTCGTTATAGACGCGCCCGGCGGCGCTGTATGTCGATCGCGTCGCCATCCGATCAAGCGCACGATCAAGCTGTCTGGCGAGCAGCCCCGCCATCCCTGCGCCAATCTGCGCATCGGTGGCTACCAGCGCAGCCAGCCCCAGCGTATCTGCACGAAGCAGAAGTGTGTCGACCTGCACCTCTATCTCGGCTCGATAGGTGGTGGCGCTGGGGTAGGCGCCGAAAAATTCGCCGGGCCCATGCCGCGCCAGTTGCTGACGCTGTCCTTCAAGGCCGAAGATTTGCATCGCGACCTGTCCTTCTACAACAAGCCAGCAATGGAAGGACGCCTCCCCCTGTCGCGCCAATATCTGTTTGGCAGCTACATTCTGCGGGTGAAAGACCTGCCGAAGCGACTCGGCGGCATCCCGGTCGCACCGGAAAACCGCTCCAATCACCTCAATCTGATCTTCCCGATTCAAGATTTGCGCCCCTGACATCGTTTTCTCGGTCTTAACCTCGGCATAACCCAATGTCCCGTCAGGAAAATAGCTCTGGCAAAAAAGATACGGACGAGGCGTGATCTTCATCACGGCATGAAGTTGCAGACCTGGACTAGGGTTGCGCCGCGACCCGAAGGTGACTCTTGGTAGAGCGCCTTTCTCCTTGGCCCGGAGGCCTATGCCTCCGGGCAATTTTCGTTTCGCGACTGCGATCAGTCTGATTGAGTTGATGACGGAGAACAGGACGCGCTGCGTATCGAGTTGATCCCGTCGTCACCCGCGCCATTACGCGATTGGAACAGTCAGAATGACTTGGCTCAGCCCTTGTTATCCTGCTCTTCCGGATCCTGCCGATTCGCTGGCGACCAATGACCGGGAAGATCGAGATAGGCGTCCAGTTCGCGCCAGTGTCGGTCCCAACCCGGACCGCGCCGTTCCGGCGGCACATGATGTTCGACCATGCGGCGGGCGCGCATAACCGGATTGTCCTCATTCGCGCGCAGGCGATCGAGAATGGATCGGATCGATAAAATGGTTTCGTCTGCCATCAACTTTGCCGTCGCATTTCGCG
>NZ_DATKFP010000232.1:0-3417 GCF_035511395.1 Sphingobium sp. | reverse complement strand
GCAGCCGCCGACCTTCTGGGCAGCCACGCGCTGATCGGCGAGGCGCCGAGACAGGGTTCGGCGGCTCTGGCGCTCAGCGGCGGAGATATTCGCGCAGGCGACATCGTCGTGCATGAGGATCATGGCGTCGCCAAGGTCGTCGGCCTTGAACCGGCCCCTGTCGCGCCCGCGAGCGAGGCGATCGCCCTTGAATATGCGGACGGGCACCGGCGGCTGGTGCCGGTGCAGGAGGCGGGCCGCATCTGGCGCTATGGCGCGGATGCGGACGGGGTGCCGCTCGACCGGCTCGACGGGTCCAGCTGGCAGAAACGCCGCGCTTCCATCGACGAAACGACCGCTGCCGCAGCGCGGGAACTGACGGCACTGGCGCACGAGCGCAGGGGGCTACAGGTGCCGCGCATCGATCCCGACCCAGCCCAATACGAGCGTTTCAGCGCCACCTTCCCCTTCAACGAAACCGCCGATCAGGCCAAGGCGATTGCCGCCGTGCGCGACGATCTGGCCAGCGGACGGCCGATGGACCGGCTGGTGATCGGGGACGTAGGCTATGGCAAGACGGAAGTCGCGCTGCGCGCCGCCGCGCTGGCGGCGCTCGCCGGTTATCAGGTCATATTGGCCGCGCCCACGACCGTGTTGGTGCGCCAGCATATCGAGACGTTCGAGCGGCGCTTCGCCGGGACGGGGGTGACGATCGGCGCCTTGTCGCGTCTGTCGGGCGCGGCTGAGAAGAAGACGGTGAAGGCCGGGCTTGCCGACGGATCCATCCAGATCGTGATCGGCACGGGCGCGGTCATGAACAAGGATGTGCGCTATGTGAATGTCGGACTCGTCATCATTGATGAGGAGCAGCGCTTCGGCGCCGCCGACAAGGCCCGGCTGCGCGGCCGGCCCGACATTCACTTGCTGGCGATGAGCGCCACGCCCATTCCCCGAACGCTACATCGCGCCATGATCGGGCTTCAGCAGATGTCCGTGATCGCTACCCCCCCGGCGCGGCGTCAGCCGATCCGCACCAGCCTTGTCGCTCTGGACGACGGCATGATCCGCACCGCTCTGTTGCGCGAGCGTTCGCGGGGCGGGCAAAGCTTCGTCGTGGTGCCGCGCATCGATGATCTCGCGCCTTTTTCGCAGCGTCTGCGCCGTCTCGTTCCCGACTTCGACCTAATTGAGGCGCACGGCAGGATGCCCGTCGCGCAGATCGATGAGGCCATGGTCCGCTTCGCAGGCGGCGATGGCGACGTGCTACTGGCCACCAATATCATCGAGGCTGGCCTCGACGTGCCCCGCGCCAACACGATGATCGTATGGCGGGCCGATCGGTTCGGGTTGGCGCAGCTTCATCAACTGCGCGGGCGCGTCGGTCGAGGCAACCGACGGGGGCAGGTCATCCTGCTGACCGAGGGCGAGAAGATAGCCGAACGAAGCATGAGGCGGCTTCGCACACTGACCAGCCACGACCGGCTCGGCGCGGGGTTCGAGATCAGCGCGGCCGATCTCGACCAGCGTGGCAGCGGCGATCCTCTGACCGACACGCAGGCCGGTCATATGAAGCTGGTTGGCGTCGACCTTTATCAGCATCTGTTCGGAGCGGCGCTCAAGCAGGCGCGCGGCGAAGACACGGCGCTTTGGCTGCCTGAATTGAACATCGGCGATACGGGCGCTCTGCCCGCCGACTGGATACCCGATGCCGACATTCGTCTCGGGCTTTATATCCGGCTTGCGCGGGTGCGCGATGAGACGGAACTGGGCGCTCTGGAACAGGAAATGGCCGATCGCTTCGGCTCGCTGCCTCCAGCTGCTGAAGCGTTGGCGGCCGCAGCGAGGATTGGCATCCTTGCGCGCCTTGCAGGCATCGCCCGGATCGACGCAGGCCCCGCCGCGATCGCGCTGACTCCGCGACAGGACGGCGTGCCGCCTGATGGCGCGGGGTTTGAAGCCAAGGACGGCCGCTGGCTGTTGCAGGAAAGGACCGAGGATGACGCGCGTGTCACGCGGGTGATGGCGCTGCTCGAAACGCTGGTGGTGGCGGCGGCTTGATCATGGCGCAGCGCGACGCTTCCGAGCCTTTGCCCTGCGATCCATTAGACTGTTTGGTGGTCGGCGCCGGGCCAGCCGGGCTGACGGCGGCGATCTACCTTGCGCGGTTCAGGCTGTCCATCGGCATCGTCGATGCGGGGAAAAGCCGCGCCGCGCTGATCCCGCGCACCCACAATCACGCCGGCTTCCCCGGCGGCATTCCCGGTAAAGAGCTGCTCGCCCGGATGCGCCAGCAGGCCGCCGGTTTCGGCGCATCCGTCCGCACCGGCACGGTCGATGTGCTGACCCGCGAAGGCGAGTTGCTGGTCGCGCATCTGGGAGAGGAACGCCTGTCGGCCCGCAGCGTGCTGCTCGCGACGGGGGTGGTCAACAACGCGCCCAACATCGCGCCCGATGCTCACGACGCGGCGGTGGAAAAGGGGCTGCTGCGCTATTGCCCGATCTGCGACGGCTATGAGGTGACGGACAAACGGATCGCGGTGATCGGCACGAACCGCCATGGCTGCAATGAAGCGATCTTCCTGCGCATGTACTCACGCACCATCACCCTGATCGCGCCGGACGGCGACCATGCGCTGAACGATGAAGAACGGGTATTGCTGCGGCAGGCGGATATCGCGCTCCTGAGCGGCCCTTGCGGCCCCATGCGCATCGAAGGGAACCGGATAATCGTTCCGGCTGCCGAAGGCGATGTGTGCTTCGACACCGTCTATCCCGCCCTGGGATCGGTCATCCGTTCCGAACTTGCTACGATGTTGGGCGCGGATGCGACCGACGATGGGTGCCTTGTGGTCGACAGCCATCAGCGGACAAGCGTGCCGGGTCTCTACGCCGCTGGCGATGTCGCCAAAGGGCTGGACCAGATCAGCCACGCCATGGGCGAGGCGGGCGTCGCCGCCACGACCATCCGCAACGATCTTGCTGCCCGTCGGCGGTTGGTTCGCTGAACCTACCCGGTCGCGCCGTGAACTGATTTAAGTTACTGTCAATTGTATCGCCCGTCTTTAATTGAGCATCCAAATCCGGATGGCAACATTATCCGTCAAGCCTGAGAAAAAGGACGTTTCGAGTAGATGACCGAGCTTGCCGACATATTCCCCGGTTCAAGCGATATGGCCAAGGCAATGCGCGTCCATGATTGGAATTCGACGCCGCTTGGCCCGGTGGAGCAATGGCCCGGCGCCCTGCGAATACCGATCAATATGCTGCTTACCACCCGGTTCGAAATGTGGCTCGGCTGGGGTCCGGATCTGCGTTTCTTTTACAATGACGCCTATATCCCCACATTGGGTGTCAAGCATCCCAGCATGTTGGGCCGCCCCTTTCGTGAAGTCTGGTCCGAAGTCTATGAGGATGTGGCCGATCAGGTCGATCAGGTTC
>NZ_DATKFP010000231.1:0-7164 GCF_035511395.1 Sphingobium sp. | reverse complement strand
CGCTGCGCCTTGAGCAGCGAGCAACAAGGGGAGGACGAGGGCTGCCGCACCAAACAGGCGGGTGGGCTTATGGATGTGCATGCGATCTCTCCTGAAGAGTGCTGGCAGGGCGGGAGAGCAGGCGCGCATCGACATGCGTGCCCGACCCCACCGGGATGTGCTCGGCAGTGACGGGTGCGGGCATCGACTCCATCCGGTTCGTCACGGCGGCGCGCAGAACGAACCCATCGACCGTCGCCACCACGATGCGCGGCTGCTCGGCCACCGGCGCGATAACTGTCTGTCGGCCATGTCCGCCGGGTCCGGCACAGGCTGTCGTCGTGACGATCAGTGTGCCCAGGGCAGCCGTCATCGCTTTGGCAATCGGCATCATGCACGACTCCATGTTGGCGCCCCGCGCCATGGTTGATGAATACTTAATGGTCCGAAGTATCAGGTCCGATTCGACTTGAACCCTCGCAACACGATCTGAGTGATTTGAAACGAAGAGGATTGCAACAGGCCCCGGCAGTGGGGTGCCTGAAATGGCGATATTAGCCGTAAATATGCGAACTTAGCCTTATAAATTCGCTTTCGGGATCACATGGACTGATCTGGTGCCGGTTCGGCAATAAAGTTCCTGAATGATCCGATTTGGAGGAAAATGGAAATTAACTGCTCATTGTGCGTCGAAACATAAATATGGTCGCGCATCCGCTATAAATGGGCAGAGATATTCCTCTAAAATCATCGGCATCTATTCTTGATGCTGGTTACTCCACGATCCTACCTTTGCCGGATTACCCACAGAGCCCGACGGGCCGAACCGGGGAGGAAGGACATATGGCATCCGATGGAAAATTCGCCGACGTCGACCTGTCGATCTTCAAGGAACTCAAGAAGCTCTCCGGCGAGAAGATCAGGCAGGCGCGAAAGGCGCTCGGTTTGACGCAGCTGGAGGTCGCCACCGAAATGGGCGGAAGCCTGCGCTGGTATCGCGCGATCGAGTCCGGCGATCCGGGGATTAGGCTGGAGGATCATCTGATCGCACTGCTCCGGCTCGGTGCATCGACCGCGCATATCGCGCTGCCTGTCCTCTATGCGGGCCAACGCATGCGGTTCCCGCGGCAACTGATCCACGGTGACCTGGCCAGCATCGAACGCACATGCATTGAGGCGATCTCGGATGCGGTGATCGCCGGGCTGAAACAGGACCTCTCACCCGAATGGTAGCGGGACGGCGGGAAGGACCAGTCATGAAAATTGACGGTCCGGTTCGGGCGTGACGCTGGGACAGGCGGAAAAGATGGCGATCTTTCATTTCCATGTGAATATCATCAGCCGCGGCGCCGGACGCAGTATCGTCGCGGCCGCGGCATGGCAAAACAGCTGCCGCCTGTACGATGAGCGCTACGGCCGGTTTTCCAATTTTGTGAACAAGCGGGCGGTTGCCTGGTCTGCGCTGATACTGCCGTCCGGGGGCCCCGCGCAGTGGGAGGATCGCGAGTGTTTCTGGAACGCGCTCGAAGCCGCCGAAATCCGCAAGGATGCGCAGCTTGGCCGTCAGTTCGACGTGGCGCTGCCCGATGAACTGGACCTGCCGGCGTCGATCGCGGTTCTGCAGCGTTTCGCCAGCGAGATATTTTGCATCGCGGGTTTTGCCGCCGACCTGACACTGATCGAAATGGGCGATACGCCCAGAGGCAAGCGCCACCATGGCTATGTGCTGATACCGACCCGTCCGATTGTCGACGGCATGTTCGGCCGGAAACCGCGCGAATGGAACAGCCGCGTGAAGCTGCTCGAAATCCGCGCGGCCTGGGCGATGATGCTGAACGATAAGTTCGCGGCGCTCGGCTATGATGTCCGCGTCGATCATCGGTCCAACGAAGAACGCGGCATCGACGCTCCGCCGGTTAAGCATATCGGCATGGCCCGCAAGCGTATCGCGGCGCGCGCCCGGCAAACATCCTGACAATAGTCCGTGGCCGGCGCCTCACCGGCGGTGCGGTCCATCATGACGACGGCGAGGGCGGTTGCGGCGGGCGTGTAGAGGAGAAAATAACCGACTGCACATGCGGCGACGGCAGCGGCAGGGATTGCCGTCGCCATGACCGCTGCCGCCACGGCGAAAACGGCTAGAAGCTGAACGGCCGCTGCGACAAGAAGTATCCGCCGCCGACCGAGCCTGTTGGCCAGCCACCCGGTGAGCATTGCGGAGGCCATGCCGGCGAGCGGACCGGTCATGTTGACGATGACGCCGAGACGATCGAGGCTCCACCCCCTCCTGTCAATCAGCGCGCCCGCGATCGCGCGCGGCAGGCCGCCATGCGTCCCGATCATTTGTCCCATTCTTCGAGGCCATCAACAACGGCGAGTGGAACGCTGCGAGTCTCTTCCAAGGCGCGACAACGCCAATAGGCTGACAGGCGAAAGCACGAGATTAGGCAGTGGGTTGCCCAAATATGCGATCTTGGCCTCTTTTTAGGACCAGGATCGAAATGCTAGACTGACGTCGCGTCATGGCCTGCTTGCGCTGCCCAACAGGCCAGCGATCCATGCGCCATTTCTGCGAGGATTATCCAGACCCACGTTCGCGAGCGCCTGCCCGTCCTGGTCGGCCGGCCATGCGGTCATCGCAGATCGGCCGGAAGGGAAGGGAGCGGGAGGAGAGAGGAAGCAGCGGACGGTTGGCTGTCCGTGGTTTCCTTTCCTCAACCGGAGCACTGTCATGACGGGCGCGCGCTACGTGCGCATCAAGCGCTTCGCCGAGCTGACCGGCTACACCGAGAAAGCGGTCTATCGAAAGATCGCCGACGGCGTGTGGATTCAGGGCCGCGAATATCGCCGCGCTCCCGATGGCAGCATCTGCATCGACCTCGAAGGCTTCCACAAATGGGTAGAAAACGGCCAGGGACTGGCGTCGAGCCGCTGAAAAGCTGCATTCGCGTCCGCTTCCGCTGGAACGGGCGGCTCTATCGCGAAACGCTCCAGCTCCAACCCACATCCGCTAACATCAAGGCGGCCGAGCGCTTGATGGCCCGTGTCCATCAGGAAATCGATCTCGGCGTCTTCGATTATGAAAGCACGTTTCCCAAGGGTGATGCCAAACCCGACCGGAACAAATACGCGGGCTTCAAGACTTATGCGAAAGAGTGGCTCGCAACGCTCGTAGTCGAGAAATCGACGATGTCCGACTATGTGTCGGCGATCAATAATGTCTGGTCGCCGGCTTTCGGTGAGCGGCAACTCAAGAGCATCAAGCCGAGCGAGATCAAGAAGGTCATCGCCGACCGGGCGAAGCAGGTCAGCGGCAAGACGATCAACAACAACGTCATTCCGCTGCGCGGCATCTTCGAGATGGCTCTCGACGACGAGCTGATCGACCGCTCGCCGCTGGAACGGATCAAGAGCCAGAAGCATCAGAAACGCGAGCCGGACCCGTTCGACCGGGAAGAGACCGAACGCATCCTCACCTATATGCACGAGCGTTACGACGAGCAGGTCTGGAACTGGTATGAGTTCGCCTTCGGGACCGGCATGCGTCCCAGCGAACAGATCGTCGTCCAGTGGCGCGACGTCGACTGGAAGCGCCAGTCCATCCGGGTCGAGCGTGCCCGCGTCCGGGCCGTGGAGAAATCGACCAAGACCAGGACCGTGCGCGACGTCGATCTTACTCCGCGAATGATGGCCGTGCTTAGACGCCAGAAGGCGCACAGCTTCATGCGGGGGCTCGATTCGCCGATCTTCATCAACCCGGTCACAAACACGCCGTGGCCGGACGTGCAGGATCAGCGGAAGCTCTATTTCCATCCCGCACTGCGTGCGCTCGGCATCCGCAGCCGTGATGCCTATCAAACGCGCCACACTTACGCGACGACGGCGCTGATGGGCGGGGTGAACCCGGCCTATATCGCCCGCCAGCTTGGCCACAAGAGCGCGGCAATGCTGTTCCGGCACTACTCGAAATGGATCGATCACGCGGACTATGGCCGCGAAGCAGCCAAGCTCAATCAGATCTACGGTTCCTGACGCGGATGTCTGGCTGGTCTGTGGGGAGGGCTTGCCTGTCGGTGGCGGCTGCCGCGAACGAATCCCTCGTCTACTGGGCAGCTATTGAGGT
Source organism: Sphingobium sp. (assembly GCF_035511395.1). Classification (GTDB taxonomy): domain Bacteria; phylum Pseudomonadota; class Alphaproteobacteria; order Sphingomonadales; family Sphingomonadaceae; genus Sphingobium. The sequence continues at coordinate 3,062 of NZ_DATKFP010000231.1, read as the reverse complement.
GATCTAAAAGAGCCTGGAACGGGGGCTGGGGTGGCCTCGAAAAACGCCAAATGTGCCACGAAAGTGCCACGGAAACCGCATTTTCGCGATTCCCCCTAACAATATCAACTACTTAGCTGGTGACCCCTACGGGAATCGAACCCGTGTTTCAGCCGTGAAAGGGCCGCGTCCTAACCGCTAGACGAAGGGGCCGTACCGGGTTGCGCCGGAGGCAGGACCGGCCCTCTAGCGGGGGTCCGCGGGGGGGTCAACCCCCTAGCTGCTATAAAAATGACATCGCCTTTTCAGTCGCAGAAAGCGGCGTCGTCGAGGTGTAGTTCCGCCTGCGGGCGGCTGCCCCAATCGTCGATCTTCGCGCGTCCGGCGAGCCACAGGCGGCGGCCCTGCGCGGCGTGCAGCAGCGCCTGGCCCATCTCGGTCTCGGCCGAGCGGAAGGCCATCGCCTTGAAGCGCCCGCCATCCGGCCCGCTGACGATCAGCCGCAGGTGGTCCGCGCCCACCACGTCGGCCTTGACGATGCGCACGGGCCCCACCGCGACGCGCGGGCCGGGCCAGCCCATGCCGTAGGGGCCGGCGCTCTCCAGCGTCTCCACGAGGCCGGGCGTGAGGCCGCCGGGCGACAGCGCGAGGTCGAGTTGCATCGACTGGCTGGCGCTGGCGCGGGCGACGTCGGCCTCCAGGCGTTCGTCGAGCCAGTCCGACAGCGCGTCCAGACCGTCGGGCGCGATCGTCAGGCCCGCCGCCATGGCGTGCCCGCCCCCTGCGACCAGCAGCCCCGCCTCGCGCGCGGCGATGATCGCGGCTCCAAGGTCGACGCCCGCGATCGAACGGCCGGATCCCTTGCCGTTGCCCGTATCGTCCGCGCCGAGCGCGATGACGAGGGTGGGCTTGCCGGTCTTCTCCTTGAGCCGCCCGGCGACGATGCCGATGACGCCGGGATGCCAGCCTTCGCCCGCCACCACGATGACCGAGCGGTTGTGCTGCCGGTCGATCTGCATCTCGGCCATTTCCTGCACCGCCTGCTCGATGGCGCGGCGCTCGTCGTTGAGACGCGAGAGCTGCGCGGCGATGTCGCGGGCCTCGTCGGCATCGGTGGTCGTCAGCAGGCGCACGCCGAGCGTCGATTCGCCCACGCGCCCGCCCGCGTTGATGCGCGGGCCGAGCGCGAAGCCGAGGTCGCTGCAGGTCGGCGCGCGGCCGAGGCGGCTCGCGTCGATCAGGGCGGACGTGCCGATGTTCTCGCGCTTCGCCATCACCTTGAGCCCCTGCGCCACCAGCGCGCGGTTGAGGCCGTGGAGCGCTGCGACGTCGGCCACGGTGCCGAGCGCCACGAGGTCGAGGAGGGCGAAGAGGTCGGGTTCGCGGCGGGTCTCGAAGTAGCCGCGGCGGCGCAGGGTGCGCACGGTCGCCACGGCGAGCAGGAAGGCGACGCCGACGGCCGCGAGGTGGCCGTGGCCGGCCGCCAGTTCGTCCTCGTCGAGCCGGTTGGGATTGACGAGCGCGGCGGCGCGCGGAAGCACGGGGGAGCACTTGTGGTGATCCACCACGATCACGTCGACGCCCGCCTGATGCGCCATTTCGAGCGCCTCGTGCGCCATCGCGCCGCAGTCCACCGTGACGATGAGGCTCGATCCCTCGCCGGCGATGCGCACCAGCGCCTCGCCCGAGGGGCCGTAGCCTTCGAGCAGGCGATCCGGGATGTAGTAGCGCGCGTCGTGGCCGAGGGCGCGCAGCAGCAGGATCAGCAGCGCGGCGCTGGTCGCCCCGTCCACGTCGTAGTCGCCATAGACGGTGACCGTCTCGCCGGTCATGACCGACTGGGCGAGCCGTTCGGCGGCGGCGTCCATGTCGCGGAAGGCCGACGGGTCGGGAAGGAAGGCGCGCAGGCTGGGGTTGCGGTGGCGCTCAAGGTCGTCGCGGGGGACGCCGCGCGACAGCAGGAGCTGGGTGACGATGTCGTCCTCGAGCCCGGCGGGGCCTGCGCTGAACCCTTCGCTGAGGTCCATGTTGCCGCCACGCCAGCGCCAGGCCTTGCCTGCAAGCGAGCGATCGATCCCGAAGACACTTGCGGATCGTGATTCCATAATCCTGCGGCGTTACCCGACCTGCGCTTCGACGGGAAGTGCCGGGCCCGCGTCGATCCCCTTATTTCGTGACGGCATTTGTCGTTGGTTGCGCGCGGCGCGACTGGGTAGGATCGCCAGGACGGGGAAGGGAGTTGTGAAGATGCGCATCTCGGGCAAGTCGTGGCCGGTTCTGGCGGCAGTAACGGTGGTGGCGGTTCCTGTCGCGGTACTTGCGGCGGGCGACGCGGCGCCCGTCGCGCGCTACGACATGCGGGCGGGCACCGTGACCGGCTTCGGCGGCATGGGCGGCGGAATGGGCGCCGCGATGAGCATGATGATGGGCGGCGGCGCGAGCCAGGTCCAGCACGAACTTTACCTGCGTCTCGGCTCGTCGCAGGCGGCGACGGGCGGCCAGGTCAAGGCCGACCATTTCATGCCGCCGGCCGCGAAACTGGGCAAGTCGGTGGAACTGGCGCCGCTGCCGCGCGCCGAAGAGACGCCCGACCTCCTGCCCGAAAAGCCGAAGGGGCGCCTGCTCATCTTCTGGGGCTGCGGCGAACATGCGCCGAAGGGGCAGCCGGTGGTCCTCGACTTCGCCAAGGTGGCGGCGGGACAGGTGCCGCCGGGAATGCCGGGCTCCGCCGTGGTCCGCGACTGGGGGCCGACGCAGGCGAATTCGCGCAGCTTCGCGCGCTGGCCGGCGGACGACCGCAAGTTCGTGAAGGCCGACAGTTCGCTGGTCGGCGCGCACAAGGTGGTCAGCACTTATGCGCCCGAGATCGCCTTCACCCTCGCGCGGGACTTCATGGCGCCGATCTCGTCCACCACCTCGGCGCTGCCGAGCGGCGCCTCGCGGCTGAGCTGGACAGGTATCGCCGGGGCGACGGCATGGCTGGCCTTCGTGACGGGCGGCAGGCAGGGACCTGGAGGCCAGATGGGCGACATGGTGATGTGGACGAGCAGTTCCGATCGGCAGTTCGGCGGCGGGCTGGCGGA
>NZ_DATKFP010000230.1:0-43751 GCF_035511395.1 Sphingobium sp. | reverse complement strand
TGCCTCGAAACCCGTCTACCAAATATTTGTCTACAAACCGACGATCCTTAGAATCGTAAGAAATTCGACCCAACCCCGGAAGCTTTTGTAGCAATACAGCATCTTCATCCGCAGGTTCGTAGCCACGAACATATTTATATGCCGATTTTAGATCTTCCAAGGTTACAGGTTCAACATCATCCCGAAATTTTCTGCTTTGCCTACCAATTCTCCTTAGAAGCGCGTAAATCATATCTTCTTCAAAATTCAGATTTATGCGGGCCTCTCGGCGACAGATTAGCCTTGCGATATGATTCCACAGTTCAGCATGGCCATTTGCTTTATCAAGCATAATAGGCTGACCGGCAGCGGTAAGTTCAACAACAATTTGATAAAGAAGAGGCCTTTTAGGGAGCCAATCTGGAAGAGATGTATCAATTTTATAGCTTTTCAAAATTGATCGATCTGTTCCTGAGAAAACTCTTCATGACACTCCAAATGAATGCTATTCTCAGCATCCACCCCCAGCGCATCAAGTAACTCCTCATCAGTATTAAAATAATGATCTCGACCGGATATGAAGGTCGACTTTGATTTCTCGACTAGCTTGCGCACAGGCGCTAGGGTTCGCCGTCGAATTTCCTTCAATCTTTGAGGGTCGTCGCTCCATTGTGCACCACCCATTTCATCAAATCCGTCGAGCAAAATGATAAGCCTTCCGGTATTTAGAAGTCGAATCGCAGATTCACCAAGATCGTCTAGGCCGATTTGCTCGAAATGAGCACGTATTATCTGATGATCAGATGCCAAGGCCCCAATTTCTCTGAGGTCTATCGATACACAATAAGTATTTTCTTTATTTGATACCGCAGAAAATATTTCTTTGTAGCATCTGCTTTTGCCAGAACCAAAGGAACCCGTTAGAACAATGTTTTGGCCCGACGTAAGTTTACGAGATATTTCTTTAATATCGTATGATTTTGAACGCGTCTTGTCATCGTATGAAACCGGTATGTACGGTCTAGTGTCGGGATTTCCCGAAATTATATCGACGGCACTGCCAAACTTCACCTCATTACGAGCGCCGTTGTAGCGACTTTGGTCAAAAAATATCGAAATAAATCCAGGCGCACTCAGAATTTGTATGCCATTTTTCTCTGCGGCATCACGCATAGACGGCGTTGGTTCAAAACCTAAAACAATGATGCATTCACACATGACGTGATTTTGTAAGAACATTTGCGTTCTAGTCATAACGAGGCGATTCACATCACCTCTTATTTTGTCAACAGTATCATTTTTTGTAATTTCAATAATGATCCAATTCCGTTCCGATATCTTGCAAACGCAATCGTGATTTACGCCGTTATCTAATCGGATTGCTTCCGCAGCTTTCCCGTAGCGTAAATTTACTACGGCTCGAACTTCGCTTTCGAGCTTGGCCCAAGACATCTTTCGCCCCCTTTATTTCGACTTAGGTCATCATTGCAGCGGCGCGTGCCATTTTGCAAACTGATCAATAAAAGCGCCCGCGGCGGCCGAGTTGGAACTTTCAGGCGAGCGGCAAAGCACCCGGTTCGTCCGGTTCTGGGAACTGCAAACGACGTCTGGAATGACTGAAGCTGGCGCATTGCCGCCGGGCAGAAGTTTCGGCCATAAGCCTCACACGTTCGCGGCGGTCCAATAAATCTTTCCGACGGGAACTCGCCATCGCTGAGTGTCCGACAAGGGCCGTTTCGGATTTTGGTCAGAGATAAGTGGCCTAATTAGCCAGCCTTACCCTGCTCGTTCTCGCGCCGCTCGACTTCCCGTTCCAGCACTTCCCGAATGAAGGCTGCGCGGCGCTGCCGCCCCACCAACTTGTCAATCCGCTCACCCAGACCCTCGGGCAATCGGATGTTCGTCGATTTCACGTTGAGCGGCGGCCTTCCCATACTTGCGTCGTAACCGCACGCGGCACCCGTTCAATCAGAACCAGAATAACCGGTGCCGGTTATTGAACATTGCCTTCTATTTATGCTATAAGCGGTGCCGCTTAATGCTCCGACCGCATCCGTAATGCGGCCGGGACAGCGAACTGAGGAAGGCAGGTTCATGATTTCATCCGATTCTTGCTTGAGTGATTCGCAGATCAGAACATCCCGCCGCGCCATGCTGCGCGGATTGGCTTTCGCGCCGGTTGCCGCGTCGGCGATTGCCTCACCCTGGGGTGGCGCGCTGGGGGCGCTTCACCAACAGTATGAAGACGAACCCGCAACACTGGAGCGGACGAAAGAGGGCCGAAGCATAAGCCGCTTCCGCTATAACAATGCGGAACGGTGGATGACCACTCTCGAAGCGGATTTCCTCACCGAGCCGCGATTTGCAAAGGAAGCGCTGCATCAAGCGGGTTTCGTGACCCAGCAGGCGCTGTGCGCCTATCTACTGGACATGGGCTTTGCCGATGCGTGGAACGCCCGCCACATCAAGCAGGACATCGCCAAGGCGCTGGCCTACGCCAATGCGTGCGGCTTCGGTCATGACTGCCCTGACATGGCGCGGCTGGCAGCTATTCTCTCGCCCTATTGGAAATGGGGCTATTATTATCATGATTGGGAGGAAGACCGGCCCCGCACGGGCGGCTTCATTCCCGCCACGATCACACCCCTTGTGCGTACCTTGGTGGATCGCGTGCATGATGTGACCGGCCATCCCCGCCCGAAAGGTTGCCAGCGCCGTCCACAGGAGCCGCGGTCATGATGCTTCGCACTGACGCCGATCATCTACCTGCGCCGATCCGGGAGGAACTTCTCCACGTCACCATGATACTGTTCGAGGCCTTCGAGGAGACGACCAAGGGCCGATGTTCCGAACATTTCCGGGCGGGCCGCATCCTTACCCTGATCCTGCACGGCCCCCATGCCGAAAAAGAATGGGAAGAGGTCGCGCCGGGGGAAGCGTTCCGCCTGCTGGCGATCGTCAACTATCCGCGCCTTGCCCGCAGCGAACGCGACTGGCGGCTGGTGCGTGACCGCCTGCGTCGCGCATGGGATCATGGCGAAATTACCCGCCCGGTGCGGCTGAGCGTGGAAAGCCTTGAGCGGATCAACGGCGCTCTTGTCGAAGGCGTCCCGCATTTCGTTACGATTGCCGAGCAGGGCATCGCGCTCTACCAGATGGAAGGGTTGCGGTTGAAAGAGCCGCGTCACTTACCGTTGCGCGAACGGGCTATCCGGGGTGTGGCGGAGTTCATCCAGTGGCATAAGCGCGGAACCGGATTTCTAGCAGGCGCGGCTTTCTATCGGAACCGGGGCGATGCGCCGATGGCGGCGCTGATGCTGCATCAGGCGTGCGAGCATTTCTATCTGTGCGTCTTGCGATCCATCAGCCTGCACGCTCCCCGCACCCATGCGCTGGATGAACTGCGCGAGGCGGCGGAAGCGCTGGACCCACGCCTGTGTTCGGCATGGCCGCGCGACCGCCGGTTCGAGCGGCGCGCGTTCGGCTGCATACGCCGCGCCTATCTCGAAGCACGCTATGGGCGATCCTACCGCATTTCCGGCGAGGAACTGTCATGGGCGTTCGCGCGGGTGGAGATATTGCAGGAACGGGCAGCGTGCGCCTTCGCGGGTCATCAGGCTTCGCTTGCCGCAAGCCTGCCAGCGCCAATGCTTCCGCCGCCCACAGAGCCGACGACAGCGATAGCTCTTTCCCAGCCTGCTCGCCGCGCCAATATGCTGCAACGGACATGGCGGATCGTGCGACGATTTGCCCCGCAACAGGGCCGATGGAATCCGCTCGTTTCCGTTCGCGGATTCTTGCACTCCGATAGGGTCATGGACTGGGTTGACCATCTGCCCTTGGCGATTGTCTGCCTATGCTTCTTCATGGCGGGTGCCGAGGCAACGCTATGGCGGGTGAAGTCTGCGCAGGCCGTCCGTTCCGAACCGGCAGATCTGTCCGCCGTGCTGGACTTCGACGTGCGGGCGGACACGGTGCTTGGCGCGGTCATGGATGTTGCGCAGAGGGCGGGCTACCGGGTCAAGGCCAACGATGACATTTGGACGGTGCGGTGGACCGGAGCCTATCGCGCCAAAGCGACGACCTTCGACGCGCTGGCGGACATTCTCTATGGCTCCGGCCTGTGCCCTGCGATCCGAGAAGACTTCATCACCGTGCGCTATTGCGACAAGAGCAGCCCACCAATGGCGGCGACGGTCGAGTATCAGGCAGAACCGGGCGGCAATGTGCGCTTGTCGGTTTCGCGCTAACCGACGTCCTGTTCCGCCTCAAACGCCCGCTTGCCCTTGCGCTTCCAAACGGCAAGTGCGTTGGCGCGTTCCTCGCCGCGCAGCCGGTCAGCAACGGTGAGGAATGAGCCGTAGAGCGTGGCCCGATCATCATCGGTCAGATCGACCAGCCCCGCTTTGACGACGAGGCCGCCCAGTTCGATCAGATGCCGCGTTCTCTCCCTTCGCTTGACCTGCCATTGTCGCATATCGGTTCGCGCCTTTCGTGCCTCAAGCCGATGCCGCGCCGCCGTCGAGCGGGAGAGTGCCGCCTTGCTGGCCAGCAGGTTCGCCCGCAGGCTTGCCGCCTTTGCCGAGAAAGAAGCCAGCGCCAGCCTTGCGCCAGCCCTCCTTTGTCACTGCGTCTTTCACCGTGACGGCATGGAGAAGCGCCCCGGCCAGCATATCAGCGTCGAGCGTATCCGCCCCGGTCGCCGTCACCAGTTCGCCAAGCTGGCGCACGCGCCGTTCCCTGAGCGCCTTGGCCTTGTCAGCCAGGGCTTTGAGTTCCGAATCAAAATCGCGGGGTTTGCGCATCGTAAAGTCTCCATTGAGTGACGATGGCACTATGATAAGATGATCGCTCCGCAAGCGCAGTAGAGTCGCCGGGACAGCCTGACACTGCCTAGTCCCGTCCGAGAAATTTTCGAGAAGGGCGCGCTTATACGTCGTGCCGACGTGCGCTCAGGGTAGTAAATGGACGATCGTTATGGCGATCTTCCATTTCTCCGTTCAGGTCATTGGCCGCGCGCAAGGGCGCAGCGTCGTCGCGGCGGCGGCCTATCGCGCCGCCGAGCGGCTGCACGATGATCGGCTCGACCGCGACCATGACTTCACGAACAAGGCAGGCGTCGTCCATTCGGAAATCCTCCTGCCCGAAGGCGCGCCCGACCGCTTCTCGGATCGCGCGACCCTCTGGAACGAGGTCGAGGCGACCGAGAAGCGCAAGGACGCGCAGCTAGCGCGCGAAGTCGAGTTCGCCATTCCGCGCGAAATGAATCAGGCGCAGGGCATCGCGCTGGCACAGGATTTCGTGCGCGCCGAGTTTGTCGATAGCGGCATGATCGCGGACCTGAATGTGCATTGGGACATCGGAGCGGACAAGCTGGCGAAGCCGCATGCCCATGTCATGCTCACCATGCGCGAGGTCGATGAAGACGGGTTCGGGCAGAAGGTCCGTGACTGGAACCGCACGGAGTTAGTGGAGCAGTGGCGCGAGCGTTGGGCTGATCACGTCAACAGCCGCCTCGCCGAACTCGACATAGATGCCCGCATAGATCACCGATCCTTGGAGGCTCAGGGCATCGACCTTGAGCCGCAAGACAAGATCGGCCCCGCAGCATCCCGCATGGACGAGCGCGGCCTTGAGTCCGAGCGCATCGAGGATCACCGCGCCATCGCCCAGCGCAACGGCGATCGGATCATCGCCGACCCTTCCGTGGCGCTGAATGCGATCACCCACCATCAGGCGACGTTCACGCGCCGCGACATGGCTATGTTCGTCCATCGCCATACGGACGGCAAGGAACAGTATGACCGAGCGATGAGCGCGGTTCGTGCCTCGCCCGACCTGATCGCGCTGGGCAAGGACGGGCGCGGCGACGATCGCTTCACGTCGCGTAACATGATCGAAACCGAACAGCGGTTGCAGCGCGCGTCGGAACTGATGGCGGAGCGCGAGCGGCACCACACCGACGAGAAGGCGGGCGAGGGGGCTTTGATCAGCGCGGAGGGGCGCGGATTGTTGCTGTCGGGCGAGCAGCGGGCGGCGTTCGAGCATGTGACGGCCGAACGGGAGTTGAGCATCGTCGTGGGTTACGCAGGCACAGGCAAGAGCGCGATGCTGCGCGTGGCGCGGGAGGCGTGGGAGCGGTCGGGGTTCGAGGTGCGCGGCGTGGCGCTGTCGGGCATCGCGGCGGAGGGGCTGGAGAATGGTTCCGGCATCACGTCGCGCACCATCGCCAGCATGGAATATGGCTGGGCCAACGGGCGCGATTTTCTGACTGCCCGCGACGTGCTGGTGATCGACGAGGCGGGCATGGTCGGCACCCGCCAGATGGAGCGCGTGCTGTCCCATGCCGAAGCGGCAGGCGCGAAGGTCGTGCTGGTCGGTGACGCCGAGCAGTTGCAGGCGATCGAGGCGGGCGCCGCGTTCCGCGCCATCCATGAACGGCATGGCGGCGTCGAGATAACCGAAATTCGCCGCCAGCATGAGGACTGGCAGAAGGACGCCACCCGCCATCTGGCGACCGGCAGGACCGGCGAAGCGATCCGGGCCTACGCGGATCGCGGCATGGTCCACGCCGCCGAAACCCGCGAACAGGCGCGCGTTGACCTGATCGACCGTTGGGATGCGGCGCGGCAGGCCGAACCCGACAAGACGCGGATGATCTTCACCCACACCAATGACGAGGTGCGCACGCTCAACGAGATGGCACGCGGGAAGCGCCGCGATGCGGGCGAGCTGGGCGACGATGCGCGCGTCAAGACCGCCAACGGCGACCGGGATTTCGCATCCGGGGATCGCGTCATGTTCCGGCGCAACGAACGCAGCCTTGAGGTCAAGAACGGCACGTTGGGGAACATCGAGCGCGTCAACGAGCAGAGCATGACCGTGCGCACCGATGACGGGCGCTCCGTCGCGTTCGATTTGAAGGACTATCGCGACCTTGACCATGGCTATGCGGCCACGATTCACAAGACGCAGGCCGTCAGCGTCGATCGCACGCACGCGCTGGCCACGCCGGGGATGGACAGGCACGGAACCTATGTCGTCCTCACGCGCCACCGGGAGGGCGTGGACTTCCATTATGGGCGGGATGATTTCAAGGATGATTCCCGCCTTGTCCGCACCCTGTCCCGCGAGCGCGCCAAGGACATGGCGAGCGATTACGAGCGCCGCGATCCGGCGCAGGAGTTTGCAGAGCGGCGTGGCATCAGTTTTGGCGAGCGCGTTGCCGAGATCGTCAGGCCCGTGGTGGAGAAGGCGCGCGAGATCTTCGACGGCTTGCGCCTCTCGCTGCCCGGTCAGGATTGCGCCGCCCCGCCCACGCCCGAACCCCAGCGCGGCATGTTCGACGGCCTCGATCTTGGCGGCATCGTACCCGCTACCGGGCGCGACAAATTACAGCCCGATCCGGCCCGCCAGCAGCAGCGCGAGCATGACCCCCAGCCTATGCGCACCGGGGGCTTGCGCGGCGCGGTCGAGCGTTACGCCAAGGCGGTGGACGCGATCCGGCAGACCCACGCGCAGGGCATCGACCCCATGCCTCACCAGCGCGAGGCGCTTGATAAGGCGCGCGACGCCCTCGACGCGATCCGGCCCGAAGGCTCCACGGACCTCAACAGCGCGTTCCGGGCTCGCCCGGAACTGATCCACGAGACGGCGCAAGGGCGCGGCCATGACGCCGTCCGCGCCATGCAGGCGGAGGCGGAAATCCGCATCGATCCCTTCCAGCGCGCGGACAGGTTCGTTGAGGGTTGGCAGCAGTTACAGCGCCAGCATCAGGAACTGGTGCGTGACGGCAATTTCCGGGCGGCGAAGACCACCGCGCAGCACATGGCCCACATGGCGAATAGCCTTGAGCGCGATGCCCAGCTTGAATCCGTGCTGGGTCTGCGCAGGCGCGAGCTTGGCCTTGAGATCGGTCAGGACATGGGGCGCAGCATCGGCCGCGACCTCGCCGCTTCCATCCCCTTCGATCATGGCCGCGACATGAGCCGCGGCATGGAACGCTAGAAAGGAGAATTGCATATGGACGAACAATCCCTGCCCAACGGGCCGGAACCCCAGCCGCCGAGCGCTACAGCGGCGGAGGCGTTCGCGCACCTGGCGGCGCGCGTGGAGGCGATGGAGCAGCGGCTTGACGGGCGCTTGGCGGTGATCGCCCGCGCCCTTGAACATATCGCCGTCGAAAAACAGAGCATCGAGGTTCCCGACTACAATCCGACGCTCGCCAAGATCAACGCCGCCTTGGCCGAGATCGCGAAGCACATGAAGGCGTTTTCACAGTCCGAAGCGCTCAACATGACCCCGGAGAGCATGGCGGAGCGGATCATAGGGTCAGCGGAAGCGGCACGGGAGACGGACAAGGCGTCCATCAAGCAGGCGCAGGCGCTTCTGCGCGAAGCCCATGCCGACCAGATGAAGGCCATCGGCGCAATCCGCACCAAAGGTCAGCAACGGTGGCACATCCTTTACGCTGGCACAGGCACAGCGCTGGCCGTCTCACTTCTGTGGCTATTCTATCCGGGATGGGCGGCGAGCCTTGGGCCAAATAGCTGGCACTGGCCCGAACGGGTCGCGACGCGCACTATGGGGGAGCCGTCGCCATGGGATGCGGGGATCCGCTTGATGCGCGCTGGCAACCCGGAAGGCTGGCAGGCGATTGAGGATGCCGCTGATATGCGGCAGGCGAACCGCGACGCTATCGCCGCGTGCGCGCGGGCGGCGGCCAAGGCCAAGGAGCCGGTGCGATGCACGATCAGGATAGGGCAGCCACGTTAGACGAAGCGCTTGGCGATAGAACGCCGACCTGAACCCAATCTTTCATGCAACTACAACTAAAGGCTGAGGGGGCGCGGCTTTTCGGGATTGCGGAAGGAACAATCCGTTATCATCGACGCCGACGTATTGCGGCGGCGGTGGATGGCCGAAGCCGCCAAATCGATAAAGCGGCCGGATACATAATGTATTTGCATTATGTCTCATTTGGGACGTACGGTTTTGAGGCAACAAGGGGACAGCTTTTGTTCAAGGCACAGACCAATGAAAAGACAAGTCTTCACCAGCGTATTCGGACCGACATCGAACGGCGTATCTTGGCGAACGAGTGGCCTCCCGGCTTTCGCATTCCAATCGAGCAAGAGTTGATGCAGGAATATAGATGTTCGCGTATGACGGTGAATAAAGCTTTGTCGGGCCTTGTCGCAGCGGGTTTTCTGGATCGCCGCAAGAAGGCCGGAACCTTCGTCGTCTATCCGTCCGGTCACCACGCTTCGCTCGTCATTCCCGACATCCGCAAAGCGGTGCTGGAATCCGGCTTTCCTTATCAGTACCGGATGTTAGGCCGGTCCGAACGCGACGGGACGGCGGAGGATCGGGAGCGCATGAAATTGACTGCTTCCAGCCCGCTGTTGGAAGTCGCCTCCCTTCATTATGCGGGCACCAACTGCTTTGCCTATGAAATCCGCCAGATATGCCTGACGGCGTCGCCCGAAGCGGCGCAGATTGATTTCACCCGCGTGCCGCCGAGCGTCTGGTTGCTGACCCATGTCCCGTGGAGCAATGCCGAACATCATATCGATGCGGTCGCGCTTGAGGAGGATGTCGCCGGAAAGATGGGCCTGTTGCCCGGCGCGGCCAGCCTGAAACTGCGCCGCCGCACCTGGGCCGAAAAGGGGACGATCACCTATGCCGAACAATATTTCGCCGCCCGTTCGCTGACCCTCCACGCTTCCTTCCTACTTCAGGCGCGCAACGGCTGACCTGGCGGCTGATCGCCGATTACCTTTTCAATCGATAAAGTCGCCCCGCAAATGGCGTCGGCTTAGCAGGAAACAGGCCATCGCTATGAATGCCGGGATCTGGCCGACGATCAGCGCCCAGCGCAGGGCCGATCCGGCATTGCCGGCAAGCCCGACCATCAGGTCGCTGGCCGCGCCGATCAATAGCGGTCCGAAGCCATTGCCCACCAGCACGATGGTGAAGAGCGACAGCGCTGTCGCCGTTGCGCGGGTTTCCACCGGCGACAAGCCTTGAACCGCCGACCAGAAAGCAGGCCCGGGCATCGCTTGAAATATAAGATAGACTGTCAGCAGGAACAGCGACACGCCCAGATAGGGGGTGAACAGCGTGCCGACAAAAAGCGGAAAGGCGATAATCTGCGGTATGGCGCCCATGAAGCCGAAATGACGCGGATCGCGCCTGACCAGCCGATCGGTGATCGCGCCGCTGGCGATCGCCCCGAATATGCCGGCCAGCCCGCCCAATATGCCGAGAACCGGCCCCAGTACGCCTACTTGCGCCAGATCGGTTCCCAGCCTACCGTTGATGATCGTTGCCAGCGTATCGAGGCTGCCGACATGATTGCGCAGATAGAAGGATGTCACGAACGCCAGCGTGCCATAGCCCGTGACGGAATAGAGCCCCTGCGCGACAACCAGCAGGATGAATGAGCGCTTGCGCCAGAGCGCGCGGACGTCGGCGCGAAAATCGCGGGCCGGCTGTTGCATGGCAGCGGCAACGCTGTAGCGCGGGTCCTTGACCATCCACCACAGGACAGGCGCCAGCAAGAGGCCGGGGACGCCGGCGAGTGGCAGCGCGGCCCGCCAGCCCCACTGATCGGCGATGACGCCCCCGATCGCCATGGCGATCAGCGTTCCGATCGGCATCGCGGAATAGAAGACGCCAAAGGCGAACGAACGGCGCTGCGCCGGCACTGTGTCGGCAACCAGCGAATAAGCGGCGGGCGAAAAAGCGGACTCGCCCAGCCCCACGCCTAGCCGCGCCGCCGCCAGGGTGCCGAACGATCGTGCGAAACTGCACGCGATGGTGAAACTGCTCCATACCACCAGCGCACAGGCTATTAGGCGCGGACGGTGGGTCCGCTCGGCAAAACGTGCGATCGGCAGCGAGGCGAGCGCGTAGATCAGCGAGAAGGACAGGCCGGTCAGGACACCCAGATGCCAGTCCTTGAGGTTCAGATCCTGTTTGATCTGCTCAGCGAGGACGTTGAAGATCAGCCGATCGACTGAGTTGAACGTATAGACGGCAGTTAGCACGACAAGTGGGAATACCCAGGGACGCTGATCCGTCGGCATTACGGTAGGACGGCTGGAGGCGTCGTCGCTGATGGAGATCGTCTGTACCATGATATGTCTGTGAAGTCCTTCGGGCAGGCGCCTCGGGGAAGATTGCTATTGCGGGGTCGGCGGCATCGTAGCCTCGGTCAGAAAGCGGCTGGCCGGATTGGCCTCGATGAAGGCGTTAATCTTTTCGCCGGTATCGAGCGCTGGCACACCCATTTCGCCACCCTGGGCATCGGTGCGCAAGGCGCGGCGCACCGCCTCCACGACCGGGCCGAAGGACCGTCCGCGCTGTTGCGCGCGGCGTACATCCAGCCATGAAGCCGAGGTCATGAGGTCAAGAGCAATCAGTCGGCCGGTGAGATCGACCGCCTTTTCCGCGCGATCCAGTTTCTGGCGGGTGGCGGCCTGGAGATCTTCCACGCCGGACGCGATCGCCTGTCCCTGCGGCGTCACGGGCATCAGCAGACCGTTTAATTCGATGGCGAGGTCGCTGGCGAGATAGTCTCCGACAGTCAGATGCCGACGCTGGGCGTCGGTATCTAGTATGTCCTGCGGCCGCACTGCGGTGAAGAATGGGCTCTTAAACCGGTCGATACGCTGGTTGAAGACGACGCCGGCATTGCCCAGCGCGAGGGTAAGGGCTTCGATATCATTCGCCATCGGGTATGGATCCCAGTTGGCGTTCGACAGGATATAGCCGGACTTGCCATGGCTGAGCGGCCCGCCCTTCACATGGAAGCGCAGCATTTCCGGCGTGGACAGTTCCCAGGAGTCGGTCGGTCTTGCGCCGACGCGGACGGCGGGATTATGGTCCGAGGAATTCATCGCCAGCAGCACGGTATCACGCAATCGCGCCCAGGCCTGCCATGCCGAGCCGATGCGCTGAGGCGATGCGCGCAGGCTTTCGGGGTCCTGGATGATGCGGTTGGGATCGGCATCGAGCAGATAGCTGCCGCGCAGCATGGCGAGCACCCTCGCCGCATCCCAGTTCAGCCAGAGATAAGGCCGGGCGGATTGCACTGGCGTGGACAAGGGCGTCACACTGCTGTTCATGCCGAGCATGGCCATGGCGGTGCTGATATCCGCCCAATCAAGCATGGCGCGGACGGTTGCGACCAGCAGAGCGGTGCGCGCGATCGCCACGGCATTGGTGCTGATGAGGGCGGAATCGTCGGCGCCCAGTGGTACAAGGGGTTTCAGGCCGGCGCGTCGCAACGCATCCGCCCCTGACATCCGCTTGCCCTGATAATAGGCCTCGCCCTTGCCGACCATGACCATGCCGATTTCGTGCATGATCGACAGATCGCCTTCGCCCACCGTGCCCCGGCTGTTGATGACGGGTGTGATCCGGCGATTCAGCAGATCGATCAGCATCTGCGTCAGGCTGGGGCTCGCCGCCTCATAGGACATGCTATTGACCCGGATCGCCATGATGGCGCGGACGAGTTCCTCGCTGTCGACTTCTGGACCGTAGGTGACGGCCGGTTCGGTGAAGAAGGCGGCCTGGCGTTGACGAACGATCGCATCATTTTCCGCCGTGGTGGGGTCGCCCGAAAAAATGCTGGTTTCGCGCTGGTCGCCCGTACCCCGATTGAACCAATAGATCGTGACGCCTTCCGCCGCCCCTTGCAGCAAAAGCCCGTAGGCGTCGGCCGACCGTTCCCTTGCTTCGGCCGACAGGGCAACGGGCGCCCCGTCCTGGGCGACGCGCAACAGCGCTTCGATCGTGAGGTCCTTGCCCGTCATCGTCACGGGCGCCATGTCGGCCTTTGCCGTGATGGCGCGATAGTTCGGGGAACGGAATGCGGCATCAACAGTTGCCGCCTGACCGGGTGACATGGCCATAAGCGCGCATACACACGACCATGTTCCGATCCTTCCGGCGACCAACCTGTTCACGCCGCACCCCTTTCCAGCCATTCTTGTAGATGGCATGCCATACCGGCAAGCACCGCACGCTGGTATGGCTTATTCATCAGAAACGCACCCGTGCTTCCACGCCGAACTCGGCCGGGCGGCCGGGCGTATAATGATCGATACCCTGGCCATAAGCAAAACCGGTGCGGCCCAAATAGACCGTTTTGTCGAATATATTCGTGCCGTATAGACCCAGCGTCCACAGGCTGTCGTCGCTGGGTACATAGTCCAGCCGGAAGCCGACCAGGGCATAAGCGGGCAGGTCGCATTCGTAGCGGACGGGATCGCTCAGCTGGCAGGCCGGACGCTTGCCCATGCCGCGCACATCCATGCTGGGGGTCAGCGTGCCGCTGTTGCCCACATGATAGGTATAGCTGATCGCGGCGCTGAACGTATAGTCGGGCGTGGTGCCAAGCGGCGTGTCCAGCGTGATCAGCGCGCCTGGACGGATCGAGTCATATTTTTGATCTATATAGGCGAAGTTACCGCGAATTTGCAGATCGCGGACCGGACGCAGCACGACCTCTGCCTCGAAGCCTTTCTGCGAGGCAGAGGCGGCCGTCTGCAACTGGTTGGTCGGGATGCCGCCGATATTGACGATGACCTGCGACTGGATGTCGCTATATTTCTGGTAGAAACCGGCAAGGTTGATGGTAGCGCGCCGGTCGAACAGGTTGGTCTTGATGCCTGCCTCGTAGGACCAAAGTTTCTCGGGATTGTAGGAGGACAAGAAGCGCCCGTCCGCCGGTTGTCCGCCGAGCTGCTGATTGAAGCCCCCGGCGTTATAGCCATGGGCGGCGGTCGCGTAGGTGTAGATAGCGTCGGACCATTCATAGCCGATCTGGAACTTGGGATCGACGCTAGACCAACTGCCCGAATCCGATGCGGTGAACGGCGCACCCGCGCAATTTTTTAAGCCGCCCAGAAAGTCTCCGACGAACCAGCCGCATTGTTGCGTCACACCTGCGTTGTCGACGTAGGATGCGCCATTGCCAGCATAGAAGACATAGCTGCTGCCCGACTTGCGGTCATGGCTGTAGCGCAGACCCGCCGTGACTTCGAGGCGCGGGGTGATCTTGAACGACGCCTGGGCGAAGGCGGCGTAGCTCTTGTAGCGAACCTTGCCGTCGTAGATATAGCCTAGCGGGTCGATCCAGTCCGGGCCAGTGTCCTGCAGCAATGACGTCTTCTGGTCGGAATAATAAAGGCCTGCGACCCAGTTCAGCCGCTTGTCGAGCGACGAGCCACCCAACGTGAATTCCTGCGTGAACTGGTTGGTGATCGTGTCGTCATATTCGGCGTAGATATCGTCGGGCGCCTGGTTGACCGGCGAATAATAGCGGGCGCGGGACCGGCGATAGGTGGTGATAGACCGCAGGTCGATATCGTCTGTTACGGCGTAGGTCATGCGGTTGTTGAGCGTGAAGACAGACGTGTCGTTGAACGCCGGCTTGCCGACCTGCCTATTGGTGGTCGAGTTGGCGTCGCCGCCCACGGCGACATCGGTGACGGCCGAACTGGTCGGAAGCGACAGGGACGCGCCGCCATAAACCAGATTGTCTTTCCCGAGCGGCGCGTAGCGGGTGCAATAGGGGACCTGGTGCAGCGCATCGTAATTCTGGATGTAGGATGCGGTCGGGTCGCAGCCGAGCATGATGTCGGCACCGCCATCGGTGTTCGACTGGTTATATTCGCCAAGCAGGTCGACGGTCAGGCGCGTCCCTTCGTAGCGCAACTGGCCACGGACCGACTTGTTGTCGATATTGTTGCTGCGGCCGTCGCCCAGCAGATGCTTGGTAAAACCGTCCACATTCTGCGTACGGAAGCTGAGGCGCCCGAACAGATTGTCGGCCAGCGGCGCATTGATGGCGCCTTCGGTATCGATCCGCTTGTAGCTGCCGGCGCGGACCTGGAAATAGCCTTCCGTTTGGTCGGTTGGCTTGACCGTGGTCAGCAGCACTGCGCCCGCAGTCGTATTCTTGCCGAACAACGTGCCTTGCGGGCCCTTCAAAACCTGTATCGATTCCACGTCAAAGAAGGATAGGTCGTTGCCTTCCTGGCGGGCGACGTACATTTCGTTGATGTAGAGGCCGGTCTTGGCGTCGTTGTTCACCTGGTCGTTGACCTGGCCGATGCCCCGCACCGTGAAGCTGGTGCCGCCGCTCGGCGTGGGTACCAATTCCAGGTTGGAGGCGGCACCGCGAATATCCTGGAAGGAGCGGATATTCTGCTGGAGCAGGTTATCGCCCGACAGGACAGTTGCCGAAACCGGCGTTGTCTGAAGGTTTTCATCGCGGCGGCGCGCGGTGACCACAATATCACCCACGGCACCATCGTCCGCCTGAGCCGGCTGGCTCGCCTCCTGCGCGGCCGCCGGCAGCGCGCAGGCCAACACGGATAGACTGGCGCTTGCAAAGACCGCGGCCCGAAATGAACTCTTCACTGCCATATTTCCCACCCCTTTATGCGCGCCCGCCCTCTAGAGGACGGGAGTTCCGGATCATGTCTGCACATTAATAGCTAGCCACGAAATCACCTCTATGTCTATACATTATTTTTACCGCTTGAGAATGGCGGTTTTCCGGTGCAATTTTCGGCGGGCGGTGGATTATATGACGTTAACGACATCGATTCGGCATTGGAAAACTGGGCGAATCGGCTATTATGTATATACATGAAATTACATGGCCTCACGTCACACATGGCTAGGCCGTCCTTGAAGGAAGCCAATCGATATGAACCCTTTACTCGCCGCCGGAAATTATGCCGCTCTCGTTGCGGAGATGACGGCGGAGGAGAAAGCCGATCTGTTGACCGGACATCGCATGTGGCGGACCGGCGCAGTCGAGCGGATGGATATTCCGGCTGTGGTGATGACCGACGGCACCTATGGCGTGCGCTATTCTATTCCGCAGATCGACGGCGACGTTCGGCCAGGGCAGGACTTCGAAAGCTTCCTGCAGGTCGTGGGCCGCAAGGCGAACGAGGTCGAGGCGACCTGGGGCGAGATGCGTCCCGCCACCTGCTTTCCCAATGGGTCCAGCCTGGCCTGCTCCTGGGACGTGGACCTTGCCCGCGCCATGGGCGAGGCGCTGGGCGCGGAATGTCGCGAATATGGTGTCAACATCCTGCTGGGGCCGGGAATCAACATCCGCCGCACGCCGCTGGGTGGGCGATCCTATGAATATTTTTCCGAGGACCCGATCCTAACCGGCGATCTGGCCGCCGGCATGATAGAGGGCATCCAGAGCCGGGGCGTCGGCACGTCGCTCAAGCATTTCGCCTGCAACAACAGCGAGGTGGAGCGTACGTCGATGGATTCGATCGTCGACATGCGCGCGCTGCGCGAAATCTATTTCCTGGGGTTCGAGCGGGCGATCGCCAAAGCCGAACCCTGGACGGTCATGAGCAGCTATAACCGGCTGAACGGGGTGCAGGCGGCCGAGGATAGCTGGTTACTGACACAGGTACTGCGCGGCGAATGGGGCTTTGCCGGCCTCGTCATGTCGGATTGGCATGGCATCAAGGATCGGTCGGCATCGATGGTCGCGGGCAATGATCTCGACATGCCCGAGACGGAGACGCGAAAGGCCGACCTGTTGGCGGCGATCCGGGACGGTACTCTGCCCGCCGCCGTCGTCGACCTGGCCTGCCAGCGGGTGCTGGCGCTAGTGCGTCGCTGCCTGCTGGCGCTGGAGGTGCCGTCGGCGCCCGTCGACTGGGACGCGCACCACCGGCTGGCCCGGCAGATCGCCGCCGAATCGATCGTGCTGCTCAAGAATGAGGACGCCATCCTGCCGATCCCGACGACCGGACGCCGGCGCATCCTGGTGGTGGGCGCCTGCGCGGTCGAGCCGGTCATCCAGGGTTCGGGCTGCGCGACGACGACGCCCACGCGCACCGATATTCCGCTGGACGAGATCCGAGCGTTGGCGGGCACCGATACGGTCGTCGACTATCAGCCGGGCTATGCCATGGATGCAGAAGGATTCAATCCGGCCCTTGCGCAAGCGGCTGTGGCGGCAGCGGACGATGCCGACCATGTCCTCCTGTTCGTCAATGCCGCCGTGGGTTGGGATGGCGAGGGATCGGACCGCCGCTCGCTCGCGCTATCGCCCGGACATGATGAGCTTGTTCAGATGCTTGCCGCCGCCTATCCCCGCCTCACCGTGATCATCGCCAGCCCTGACGCTGTGGTCATGCCCTGGATCGATCGCGCGCCGGCGGTCGTCGAGACCTTCTTCTCCGGCCAGGCGACCGGCGGGGCGATTGCTGACATCCTGTTCGGCAGGGCCAATCCGTCGGGCAAGCTGACCACTAGCTTCCCAATGACGCTGGAGAGCGTGCCGGGCCACCTCCACTATCCCGGCGAGAACGGGCGGCATCATTACAGCGAGGGGCTGTTCGTCGGCTATCGCTCCTATGACAGCCGGGGCGACTCGCTGCTGTTCCCGTTCGGCCATGGTCTCAGCTACACGCGCTTCGCTTATGCAGACCTTCGCATCGATCAGGAGGAGATCTGGCCTGGCGACGACCTGACATTGTCCTTCGATGTCAGCAATGTCGGTGCGCGGGCGGGGAAGGAGGTCTGCCAGGTCTATCTTCGCTACGGCACTCCGCGCCTGCGCCGGCCGGTGCATGAGTTGAAGGGCTTCCAGAAGGTCGCACTCGAACCGGGTGAGACGCGCCGGGTGTCGATCGCCATCGCCGCGCGCGACCTGTGCTATTTCGATCCCGATCGGGCCGAATGGATGATCGACGACGATTTGCTGACCGTGGAAGTGGGCGCATCCTCGCGCGACATCCGGCTGGAAGCACCGGTGCGGTCCGTCTCGCCCATGGGCCGTTATCGCCGGATCGACTGGGATACCCAGCCGACCTTCGTGCTCGACAATCCGATCGCTCGCGCCGGCTTTCGCGCTTTTCTGAGCGAACGGACCGGTGCGAGCGGCGAGGATGCGGACCGGATGCTAGAACATTGCCGCAATTCCTTCTTCGGTATCCTGACGACGCTTGCCAATCGGCTGCGCCAGACGATCACCCCGACCGAAATCCAGCCGGTGCTCGACAGCATCAACCGGCAGGTGCGCGACGCCGAGCAGGCCGAACTGGAGCGGCACAGGGCGGAAGTGGCGACGCGCGCGGCATGACCATGCGCGTCGGCATTGTCGGCTGCGGCGACATAGCTGGCCATTATCTGCGGACCATGGCGAACCCGACTGATGTGCGCGCCGTCGCCTGCGCCGCGCGGAGCGTAGCGTCGGCCCGTCGCTTTGCCGCTGCGCATGGCATCGAGCCGCTCGACGTCGACGGGTTACTGGCGCGCGACGATATCGACATCGTGCTGAACCTCGCCCATCCCGACGCCCATGGGCCGATCGGGATCGCGGCGCTGGAAGCGGGCAAGCATGTCTTCCAGGAAAAGCCGATTGCGACCTGCATGGAAGATGCGCGGCGGTTGATGTGGACGGCCGCCCGCATGGATCGGCGCGTCGGCGTGGCGCCCGATACGCTGCTCGGGCCGCCGTTCCGGATCGCGCAGCGGCTGGTGGCAGAAGGGGTGCTGGGGGAACTTGTCATGGGCATGGCGCATGCCATCAGTATCGGACCGGAAAGCCGCCATCCCGCCCCGGCCTTTCTCTATCGCGCCGGCGCCGGCCCGGTGCTGGACATGGCACCTTATGCGCTGTCGATCCTAGTCGCGCTGGCCGGCCCGGTCGAGCGAGTCGCCGCGCTGGGTAGGATCGGCCGATCGGACCGGCGGGCGAAGGCGTCCGGCGCACCCCTTTCCGTCGAAGTACCCACGAGCGTGCAGGCATTGTTGCGGTTTGCGGGAGGATTTCAGGCGACCCTGACGATGAGCTGGGACGGCACGGGGCCGGAGGGGCCACCGATCGCGCTGCACGGCACGCGCGCGTCGCTGTTCCTGCCCGACCCCAATTGGTTCGGCGGCGCGGTCAGCATCGTGCCGCATGGCGAGGCGGCCGAGACGATCGATACCTCGCCCCTTCCGCTCGGGGCGCCGCTCCGTCGGCTGGGCAGCGGGGCCATGGTCGCGGACTATCGGGGGGCGGGGTTGGCCGATATGGCCCGGTCGATCGCGGCGAACCGGCCGCACCAGTGCAGCGGGGAGAATGGCCTGCATCTGCTGGAGGTGACGGAGGCTATACTCGCGTCTGCCGCCGGACAGGGGGACTGGATCGGGATCGACAGTCCCGTGCTGGCTATCCCGATCCTGTCGGAAGCGGAGGCGTTGGCATTGGCCGGAGGAGCACGGCCCGGCTAAGGATAGCCGATGCGGATGACGCACAAGGCGCCGATGGCGACCGAAAGCATCTCCGTCTCGCCCCCGGCGTCGATCATGACGGCGTCCTGTTCCGCAAGCTGCACCGGTTGGCCGTCAAGCACGATCCAGGCGGGCGTAAGCGCCACGGCCACGAACATATGGCGGCCATCGATCGCAATGATCGCGCCTTCGCCTGCGCGTTCGACGGTCGCCTTGACGCCCGATCGGCGGACCATGACGTTGAGGTCGCGCACCGGCCCCGCCACCGGCGCGCCAATGGTCGGCGCGTCGCCGGCAAAGGCATGTGGGGCGTCGGCCGGGGTTAGCCGGACTGTCCGACCATCCACCTCCAGATCGAGCATGCCCGACAGGATGGTGATGATGCGATCGACCCCCTCGAACCGCGAGAACGCGCCTCCATCCATCACATCGGCAATGCTGATGCGCCAATCGAAATCGTCGAGGCTGCTTCCCGGCGGGAAGGCGGTGACTTCCCTGGTGGTGCCGCCGCCATTCTTCCACGCCTGGGCTCGGCGCTCCGCCGCGCGGAGCAGCCGCGCCTTGCTCATCCCAATATGCCCGGCAGGTCGAGACCCTGTTCGCGGGCGCAGTCGCGCGCGATGTCATAGCCCGCGTCCGCATGGCGCATGACGCCAGTGGCGGGATCGTTCCACAGCACGCGGGCCAGGCGGCGGGCGGCCGCTTCGGTGCCGTCCGCGACGATCACCACGCCGCTATGTTGCGAATAGCCCATGCCGACGCCGCCGCCATGGTGCAGCGAGACCCAGGTCGCGCCCGATGCCGTGTTTAGCAGGGCGTTAAGCAGCGGCCAGTCGGACACCGCATCGCTGCCGTCCAGCATCGCTTCGGTCTCGCGATTGGGGCTGGCCACCGAGCCGCTGTCCAGATGATCGCGGCCGATAACAATCGGGCCGTTCAGTTCGCCCGAGGCGACCATCTCGTTGAACGCGAGCGCCAGCCGGTGCCGGTCGCCAAGGCCGACCCAGCAGATGCGAGCGGGCATGCCCTGGAACTGGATCTTCTCCCGCGCCATATCCAGCCAGTGATGCAGCGCCTTGTTGTCGGGCAGCAATTCCCTGACCTTTGCATCGGTCTTGTAGATGTCCTGCGGGTCGCCCGACAGCGCCGCCCAGCGGAAAGGGCCGATGCCCCGGCAGAATAGCGGGCGGATGTAGGCGGGAACGAAGCCGGGGAAAGCGAAAGCGTCCTCGACGCCCTCCTCCAGCGCCATCTGGCGGATATTATTGCCATAGTCGGTCGTGGGCACGCCGTCCTTCGCGAAGGCGAGCATCGCGCCGACGTGCTGGGCCATGGATTGTCTGGCGGCTTTGCTGACGGCGGCCGGATCGTCTTCGCGAGCCTTGGCCCATTGATCGAGCGTCCAGCCGACCGGCAGATAGCCGTTGACGGGATCATGCGCGCTGGTCTGGTCCGTCAGCATGTCAGGGCGGATGCCGCGCGCATGGATTTCCGGCAGCAGTTCGGCGGCATTGCCCAGCAGGCCGACCGAGACCGGCTTGCCCGCGATGCGCGCCTCCTCAAGGATCGCCATCGCCTCGTCCAGCGTCGCCGCCTGCCGGTCGAGATAGCCGGTGCGCAGGCGCATTTCGATTCGGCTCGGCTGGCATTCGATCGCAAGGCAGGACAGGCCGGCCATCACGGCGGCCAGCGGCTGCGCGCCGCCCATGCCGCCAAGCCCGGCGGTCAGCAGCCAGCGGCCCGCGACGTCGCCGTCATAATGCTGGCGGCCCATTTCGACGAAGGTTTCGTAGGTGCCCTGCACGATGCCCTGCGATCCGATATAGATCCACGACCCGGCGGTCATCTGGCCATACATGGCCAGCCCCTTGCGATCGAGCGCGTTGAAATGCTCCCAGTTCGCCCAGTGGGGCACCAGATTGCTGTTGGCGATCAGCACGCGCGGCGCATCAACATGGGTGCGGAACACCCCGACCGGCTTGCCCGACTGGACCAGCAGCGTCTCGTCGTCCTCCAGCCGGCGCAGCGTCTCGACGATCTTGTCATAGCTCGCCCAGTCGCGCGCGGCGCGGCCGATGCCGCCATAGACCACCAGTTCCTCCGGCCGCTCCGCGACGTCCGGGTGCAGATTGTTCATCAACATGCGCAGCGGCGCTTCGGTCAGCCAGCTTTTCGCGGTCAGTTCGGTGCCCGTGGCCGCCCCGATCGTGCGGCTGTTGTCAAGACGAGGATTGGTAGGTGCGTTCACTGATCGGCTCCGGTGTTGAGGGCGAAGGAAAGGGCCGCGGCCAGGATGCGCGACAGGTCGGCGCGCAGCGGGACGGCGTAATCGGGATCATAGGGCGGCCGCCAGACGCGCGGCGGCCGATCCATGTCGGGTTCGCGCAGATAGGCGCGTTGCGCGATTTCCAGCTGGAAGGCGTGGACGCGGCGCTCCGGCCGGCCATAATGGCGCGTGGTCCAGCCGCCGCGAAAACGGCCGTTGACGACCTGGCTGCGCGAACCGGCCGCCTCTAAGACGGCCCGTTCCAGCGCCGGATCGCAGGTCGCGCCGCCGTTCGTGCCGAAATTCAGTTCGGGCAGCAGCCCGTCGAACAGGCGCGGCACCTGGCTGCGGATCGAATGACAGTCGAGCAGGACGACCCGATCGTGATTCGCCAGCAAACGGTCGATTTCGGCCTGAAGCGCGGCATGATAGGGGCGGAAATAATCGTTCAGCCTGGCGTCGACATCCGGCCCGTGACCGTCGCGATAGAGCGGCTCGCCATCGAAGGTTTCAGTCGGGCACAGTCCGGTGGTCGCCTGTCCGGGATAGAGCGACACGCCTGCCGGATCACGATTGCAATCGATGATCGACCGCGAGATATCGGTCCAGACATAAGTGGCCTGGGCCAACCCGTCGTACAGGCTGCGGATGTGCCAGTCGGTGTCGCGCAACGCCAGCGCCTCCGACCGGAACATCACTTCGTGCGCGACGGGAAGGTGCGAACCGCCATGAGGGAAAGCGAGAAGCAGCGGCGTGTCGGCGCGGCCCACGTGCAGCCAGTCCGTCATCGGCCCTTCCACACGCGCGCATGGAGCGGATTGAAGCCCATGGCATAGACCAGTTCGGCCGGTCGCTCGATATTCCAGATGGCAAGGTCGCAGTTTTTGCCCGCTTCCAGCGTCCCGGCCCGGTCGCTGATGCCGAGCGCGCGCGCCGCCTCGCGCGTCACGCCGGCCAGACATTCCTCGACGGTGAGTCCGTAGAGTGTCGCGCCCATGTTCATCGTCAGCAGCAGCGAGGTGAGTGGCGACGTGCCCGGGTTGCAGTCGGTCGAGATGGCGATCGGCACACCGGCGGCACGCAGCAGGTCGACGGGCGGCTTGCGCGTTTCCCGCAGAAAATAGAAGGCGCCAGGCAGCAGCGTGGCGACGCAGCCAGCCGCCGCCATCGCGGCGGCGCCCGGTTCGTCGAGATACTCGAGATGATCGGCCGACAGGGCATTGAACCGCGCCGCCAGCGCCGCGCCGGAAAGGTTGGACAGCTGCTCGGCGTGCAGCTTGACCGGCAGGCCCAGATCTTGTGCCGCAGTGAAGACGCGTGCGACTTGGTGCGGGCTGAAGGCGATCCCCTCGCAAAAGGCGTCGACCGCATCCGCCAAGCCCTGTTCGGCAACGGCCGGGAGGATGCCGCCGCACACCACATCGATATAGGCATCCTTGTCGCCGACATATTCGGGTGGCACGGCATGGGCCGCGAGCAGGGTCGTGCGCACCGTCAGCGCGCGTTGCTCGGCGAGGCGCCGGGACGCGCGCAACATCTTGATCTCGTCGGTCAGGGACAGGCCATAGCCGGACTTAACCTCCAAGCTGGTCACCCCCTCCGCGATCAGCGCATCGACTCGGGGAAGAGCGGAGGCGACGAGATCATCCTCGCTCGCCGCCCGTGTCGCCCGGACGGTGGAAGCGATGCCGCCCCCGGCGGCCGCGATGTCGGCATAGGTCGCACCGCCCAGGCGAAGCTCGAACTCATGCGAGCGGTTGCCGCCGTGCACGATGTGCGTGTGGCAGTCGATCAGGCCTGGCGTGATCCAGCGCCCTCCGCAATCGACGATTTCCCGCGCATCGAAGGATAGCGCATCCGCGGCGGGCCCGACATGGATGATCGCGCCATCGCGGGCGGCCAGGATGCCGTCTTCGATGATGCCCAATCCGGGCAGAGCGTGATCGAGCGTCGCGATGCGCGCGCCGCGCCATAGCTTATCGCAATGCATGGAAAATCGTCTCTCGGAGATCATGTCTGTTGCAACTGGCGTATTAATGTATAGACATAATGTCAAGGAGAATGATTGATGCGCAATGCGGCCGCCAGGAAATGTGACCTGTTCTTCCAAGCTGCGCTGACGCCGGACGGGTGGCGGCGGGATGTCCTAGTATCCGTGGAAAACGGAGTCATTCAAACCGTAACTCCGAATTTCGTCGCAGGATCGGCGCGGCGACTTGGCGTTGCCTTGCCTGGAATGCCCAATCTGCACAGCCATGCCTTCCAGCGCGGCATGGCCGGGCTGGCCGAGGCGGCCGGTCCCGGCCCCGACAGTTTCTGGAGCTGGCGCGAGATAATGTATAGGTTCGTCGACCGGATCACGCCCGATATCCTGCGATCGATCGCGGCCTTCGCTTATGTCGAGATGCTGGAAAGCGGGTTCACGCGCGTCGGCGAATTCCACTATCTGCATCATGATCGGGATGGTGTGGCCTTCGCCGATCCGGCGGAAATGAGCGCCGCAATCTTGGCAGCCGCAGCCGACAGCGGCATCGCTCTCACCCATCTGCCAGTCTTCTACGCCCATTCGGGCTTTGGCGGTGCGGCGCCGACCGAACGGCAGCGGCGCTTCATCACCGGCATCGACGGATATGAAAAGCTGCTGACCAGCGCACTACGAGCGGCGGCTGCCCTGCCCGATACGGTTGTGGGCATTGCGCCTCACAGCCTGCGAGCAGTGACGCCCGACGAACTGGCTGCATTGCAAGCCTTGGCTGGCACAGGGCCAGTGCATATCCACGTCGCCGAACAGATGCGCGAGGTGGAGGATTGCCTGGCCTGGAGCGGGCAACGGCCGGTCGAATGGCTTCTCGATCATGCGGCGGTCAATGCGCGCTGGTGCCTGGTCCATGCCACCCATCTGACCCAGGCGGAGGTATCCGGCCTCGCGCGCAGCCGGGCCGTTGCAGGACTGTGCCCCGTTACCGAGGCCAATCTGGGCGACGGAATCTTTCCGGCGTCGTCCTTTGTGGCGCAGGGCGGGGCCTATGGCATCGGCTCTGATTCCAACGTTCTGATTGACGCTGCCGAGGAGCTTCGGCTGCTCGAATATGGTCAGCGGCTGTCGCTGCGCAGGCGCAACATCATGGCGCCAGCGGAGGCCTCGACTGGGGAAACGCTGTTTCGCGCGGCACTAGTTGGCGGTGCGCAGGCGCTGGGCGGCGCGGCCGGGATCGCGCCGGGCATGCCGGCCGATATCGTCAGCCTGAACATGGGGCATGTCGCCATGGCTGGCCGGACCCCGGAAAACTGCCTCGACGGCCTTGTCTTCGCTGGCGCGCGCGCGGCCATCGACGGCGTGTGGCGCCGGGGCGAGCCGGTGGTGGAAGCGGGCCGTCATCGCAATCGGGATCGGATCGAGACGGATTATCGTCAAGCTCTAGCGGTGCTGCTGAATTGATCAAATAGATACATTATCGAGTCGATCCTGTCAGGCAGGACGCGAAAGCATTACTCTTGCGCAAAAATGAACGTGACGGCCTCACGAGATAAATGGAAGAAAAGATCAGGGAAACATAGGGATGCCGTATTAATCGGCAGTCGCGGGGGCGCAGGGACAGCGTTTTTATATGTATATACATAATATCTCATAAGCGCTATGCATCGAGACGGGCGCAATCGACGCCCCGATGCTGTTCGCAGCATCGACAACAGGTCAGATCGGGGATTGTCATGCATCACAGAGTCAGCGCCTTTCTTTCGTCATCCTGCGTACTCGCGGGTTTGCTCTATGGACCGGCAGCATTTGCACAGGTTCAGGCAGAACCCGCCGCCAGCGACAGCGCCGGGCTCGGCGAGATCGTCGTCACGGCCCAGAAGCGGCCGTCGCTGGCGCAGAAGACTCCCATCGCCATGTCCGTGTTGGATGAAGAAGCGATTCAGCGTAACGGCATCAGCACCGTCGAAAATCTCGCCGGCCTCGCACCGGGCCTGGCCTTCTCCCAAAGCGGAGCGCAGACGATCCTGACCATCCGTGGCGTATCCAGCCGCGATTCGACCGAGATTGGCGATCCGGCGGTGGCGCTGTCCATCGACGGCGTTTATTTCCAGCGCGCGTTGGGCCTCAACGCCACCATCTTTGACCTGGAACGGATCGAGGTGCTGCGCGGTCCGCAGGGTACGCTCCTGGGGCGCAACGCCACCGGCGGCGCGCTTAACATCATCACCGCCAAGCCGACCGATGAACTTGGCGGCTATGTCATGGGCGAGGTCGGCAATTACCAGACCTACAACACGGCGGGCGCCATCAACCTGCCCGTCAACGACCGGCTGAAACTGCGCGCGGCGTTCCAAACCCGCGATCGCGACGGCTTTCGTAACAATGCCCCAGCCAGGGACGGCGATGATGAGCATAGCAAGTCGGCGCGGCTGAGTGCGCTACTTACCCCGACCGAACGGCTTTCCGTCCTGCTGACGGCCGAATATACGCGCCTCAGCGGCATCGGCCCGGTCCGCTACAGCGTCGCGCCGGCTCTCAATGCGAGTGGCGGCGCCGACATCACGCAGAAGCCCGCTATCAACGACGATGGTGAAACCTTCCCGCTGACGCCAGGCGGCTATTTTCACGGCAACCTTTATTTCATGCGGTGGAATGTCAGCTATGATCTGGGCTTTGCCGACCTCACCTATCTGGGCGGCTATCGCGACCTGAAGGTGGAACGCCTGGCGCAGCAGGGCGGCGTCTATGACACGGTGCGCCGCAACCAGGCGTTCGACCAGCGCGAGCATCCGGGTACCGTCAATCATGAATTGCACCTGTCGTCACCGCAGGACGGGCCGCTGAAATGGCAGATCGGCACCTTCTATTTCCGCGAGGAGAATGACGTGTCGACCAAGACGGTTAACTATCCGGGTGCCGTCGCACTGACCGGGCCGCGCGATCTTCTGTCCGAATATACCTATCCCGAAGTACTGTCCGTGTCCCGGGCCGTCTTCGGACAGGCCGGATACAAGCTGACCGATACGTTGGAGGTGGAGGGCGGGCTGCGCTATAGCTCGGACAAGAAGAGCCGGGTCGGCTACAATGTTGTGACGAATGTTCCGACCTATTATGCGACGGGTGCGACATCCTATACTCGCACCGCACAAGACAGCCGCTACAGCAAGGGTATCACCACCTGGCATGTGGGGCTGAACTGGCAGGCGGCACCGCGCACGCTGGTCTATGCGAAGGTGGACACCGGCTTCAAGGATGGTGGCTTTACCGATTTGGCCGCCTATGGCCCCGAACGTATTACTGCCTATGAGATCGGCACAAAGAGCCGGTTCCTCGGCAACAGCCTGCAACTCAACCTGTCCGCCTACTGGTATGATTATACCGACCAGCAAGTCTCGCAGATCGTGCTGGACGGCAGCGGCAACAGTAGCGTGCTGGTGGTGAACGCGGGGAAGGCGCGGTACAAGGGGATCGAGGCCGATCTGAACTGGCTGGCGACCCCGGATGATCGGCTGGACGCCTATGTCGCCTATAGCGACGCCCAATATACCGATTTCGTGGCCGCCCTGAACGGCACCAATGTGAATATGGCGGGTAATCGACCGCCGCAGGCGCCCGTCTGGTCCGCCAATTTCGGGTACAGTCATGACTTCGACCTCGGCGCGGGAACGCTTCGCCTGCGCGCGCAGACGCATCTGGAGAGCAGATCCTATCTGGCCTTCACCAATCGTCCTTCCGAGCGGCAGGGTGCCTACAGCCGCTCGGACATCATCCTGTCCTACGAGCCGCAGGGACAAGGGTGGAGCCTGGAAGCCTATGTGCGCAATCTGGAGAACGAGAATGTCCTGACACTGGCTAGTGCCACGGCGACTGCCATCGGATATCAGTTCTCCGCCCCCCGAACATTCGGGGCAAGAGCGCGGATCAACTTCTAAAACGCCATGCAGTGCAGGCGCCTCTATCGTGATAGGGGTGCCTGTCGATTTAAGCCAACTTCCGGCCTCAATGATCCTGATTAGGCTCAGGGGCCGGCGACGAGACAGGTCACGGCGATCATTCCCCCGAACAGACGCGGTGAGGCGAAGATACGGTTCCTCGCTGACGCTCTTCAGCGGGGGATTAGGCGGTTGATGCCAGCCGCCAATGCGCGTCCGCTTCAAGCGGTCAACCTAACTTGAGATGGCTTGACTCATCACGACTGGGACATGATGGGATGTTTCAAGCATTCAGAGACGACGCCTGGCTTGCAACGGCAATACGATTGCTCCTGCAAAGCGCGCTTTCGCGCAATCCGCTACAAGCCGATATGCGAGCCTTTAAAGAACGGGATCGTTTTCGTCCCGTTCTGTCCAAGGCACACCATCAAGACCCACAAAAAATGTGGGAACGAAGATGGTCTGACTTAATAGAGTTGAAAAATTATTATTTAGAATCAATTAGATAAATAAAATTATGGTGACATCCATCTAAGATGAGTACGCACGGTCAGATTGCTATCTCCAACGAATTACAACAAAGGTGTTTCAGCGAAAGCTGGCATCGCACTTCCTCTTCCTCCAACCGCATCACGGTTGAAACAGAACGCCGCCCGTCATCGGTTCTGGCGCGCCGGTGGTTCCGGGAAAGCTGATCGGCAACCCCTTGAGGTGCCGCACCGCCATATAGGCGAAGCCCTGCGCCTCCAGCGCGTCGCCGTCCCAGCCCAGCCGATCGACGCTCAGCACCTCAGCCCCCGTCCGCTGCGCCAGCATCGCCATCAGGGTCGCATTGTGCCGCCCGCCGCCCGCGACATGGATTTGCGCCGGGCGATCGGGCAGATGGTCGACGCCGCGCGCCACGGCCGCCGCAGTGAAGGCGGTCAGGGTTGCGGCTCCGTCCTCCAGCTCCAGCCCTCGCACCGCGTCGATGCTGAATTGTTCGCGGTCGATACTCTTGGGCGGGGGCGCGGCGAACCATGGGTCGGCCATCATCGCCGCCAGCCGCGCCTCATCCACCTTGCCCCGCGCGGCGCAGGCGCCGCCGGCATCATAGGCGGCACCGCCATGGGTCTGCATCCAGTTGTCGATCAGGCCGCTCGCCATCCCCGTGTCGAACGCGATCAGCGTCCCGTCCGAGCCGATGAAGGTGATGTTGGCGACGCCGCCCAGATTGAGCACCGCTGCCGGCTTCGTCAGCCTATCGGCCAGTGCGCGGTGATAGACCGGCAGCAGCGGCGCGCCCTGCCCGCCCGCCGCCACATCGGCACTGCGCAGGTCGCCGACGACGGAAATGCCGAATGCTCCGGCCAACGCCGCACCATCGCCGATCTGCCAGGTCCAGGCCCATTCGGGTCGGTGCGCCACGGTATGACCATGAAAGCCGATCACCCTCACATCCTCGGCAATATGACCGCTGCGGCCGAGCAGGTCGGCGACCGCCTCCACATGATATTCTGTCAGGTCCGCCTCGACCGACGCGATCAGCGGCTCGAAACCCGGCTTTTCCATCACCATTGCCCGCTGGCACGCTTCGGCCAGTCGCAGACGGAACCCGTCGTCATATTCCTTCGCGTGGAAGGCGACCGCCTCGACCTGCCCCTCGCCATCCGTCTCGATAAGCGCGGCGTCGATTCCGTCGCGCGATGTGCCGGACATCAGGCCTATTGCTAGCATGGTCGAAACACTCCGCCTCTTTTACAGTCGCAACCGCAATGCTACAGGCGCGCGCCATGAGCAACTATCAGTCCGACCTCCTCCGCCTGCTGGAAACACGCGGCTACATTCATCAGCTGACCGACGCGGAGGGCCTCGACGCGCTCGCCGCCAGGCAGGTGGTGCCGGGCTATATCGGCTTCGACCCGACCGCGCCGTCGCTGCACGTCGGCAGCCTGGTGCAGATCATGATGCTGCGGCGGATGCAGCAGGCCGGGCACAAGCCGATCGTCCTGATGGGCGGCGGCACCGGCAAGATCGGCGATCCGTCCCTGCGCGACGAGGCGCGATCGCTGCTGACGGTCGACAAGATCAACGAGAATGTGAACAGCATCAAGCGCGTGTTCGAGCGCTTCCTGACCTTCGGTGACGGCCCGACCGACGCCGTCATGGTCGACAATGCCGACTGGCTCGACCGCCTCGAATATATCCCCTTCCTGCGCGACATCGGCCAGCATTTCTCGGTCAACCGGATGCTGAGCTTCGATTCGGTGAAGCTGCGGCTCGACCGCGAGCAGTCATTGAGCTTCCTTGAGTTCAACTACATGATCCTCCAGGCCTATGACTTCCTGGAACTGTCGCGCCGGGCCGAATGTCGCCTACAGATGGGCGGGTCGGATCAATGGGGCAATATCGTCAACGGCATCGAACTGTCGCGCCGCGTGGATGGCACGCAGGTATTCGGCCTGACCTCCCCGCTCATCACCACCGCTGACGGCGGCAAGATGGGCAAGACGGCGAAAGGTGCGGTATGGCTGAACGCCGATGCGCTGGCGCCCTATGATTACTGGCAGTTCTGGCGCAACACGCAGGATGCCGATGTCGGTCGCTTCATGCGCTTGTTCACCGACCTGCCGCTGGACGAGATCGCCCGGCTGGAGGCGCTGGAAGGCGCGGAGATCAACGAGGCGAAGAAGATCCTCGCCCATGCCGCCACCGCCATGGCTCATGGCGAGGAAGCTGCGACCGCCGCCGCCGAAACCGCTAGGCTGACGTTTGAGGAGGGTGCGTCGGACGCCAACCTGCCGACCGTGAGCCTGGGCGGCGAAGGCCTGACCGTGGTGCAGGCCACCACGGGCCTGGGCTTCGCCACCTCCAACAAGGAAGTGCGTCGCAAGCTGACCGAAGGCGCTATCAAGGTGAATGGCGAAGTCGTCACCGACCCGGCTGTAACACTGAAGGCCGGCGACAAGCTCAGTTTCGGCGCGAAGAAACACGGCCTGATCGTCGCCTGACGCCTCCAGCAAAGGAAAGAGCGTTAGCCGGTGGTTAACGCTCTCCCCTAGTAAAGCGTCCATGTTCGGGGGACTAGGCTCGGGCGCATGTCCTCGTCGGTCTTCGCCAATCTCGGCCATGTGCTGCGCTCGCGCGACCCTTCGGTCGAACAGCGACGCGCGCAGCGCGACCTGGTCGACATGGTCAGTCACGCCACCGCACGCGGCCGCACCCAGAGCATCCGGATCATCAATATCTCGGCACTGGGCCTGATGTGTCGCACCGACGGGGAACTGCTGACCGGCGAGCGCGTCACCGTCTGGCTGCCTGTATTGAAGGATTATCCATCCGTCGTCCGCTGGGCGGAGGATGGCCGCGCCGGCCTAGAGTTCATGGAGCCGGTCAATCCGCGCCTGTACGACGCGATGATGGCGCTTATTCCGCCGCGCCGAACCGCCTGGTAGTCGCCAGTCCGGCGGATTCCCGTTCGATGAAACCTTCGCCCGCCTCCACCCGCTGACGCCCGCGCACGAGCGCCTCGGGCATGTCGGTGCGCAGGAAGGTCAGCATCGCCTCCCGCACTTCGCAGCGCAGGTCGAAGGCTATACCCGCATTGCGCGCGCTCAGAAGCCCGCGCAGTTCCAGCGCATCGGCGCGGTGGTCTGTCACCTGCAGGATCGCGACCCGACCGTCCCAGCGGCCGTTGCTCTTCACCGCCTCGACGAAGCGCGTACGGATACGCTCGATATCGGCCGTCGGATCGACATAGAGGAACACCGTGCCCAGGAGGTCGGACGTCTTCGTCGTCCAGTTCTGGAAAGGCTTTTCGAGGAAATAGGATACCGGCACCACCATGCGCCGGTCGTCCCAGATGCGCACGATGACATAGGTCAGCTTGATCTCCTCGATCCGCCCCCATTCGCCTTCGATGATGACCACATCGTCCAGCCTTATCGGCTCGGAAAAAGCCATCTGGATGCCAGCGATCAGGTTCTTGAGCGCAGGCTGCGCCGCCGCGCCGACCGCGAGTGCCGCAAGGCCTGCCGACGCCATCAGCGACACCCCGATCGTCCGCACGCCTGGAATGGCGATCAGCATCATCGCAATCACGAAGAAACCGACGATGCACTGGCAGATGCGATAGAGGATGCTGATCTTGGTCCGACGCCTGCGGGCCTTGAGGTTATCCTCGACACTAATGTCGGCGCGTTCCTCCAGCATCGCCTTGCCCGCGCGCATCGCCCGCAGGATCAGCCAGCCGACCAGCAGCGCAAAGATCATCCGCGCCCCGATCGACCATATATCCTCGATCCGCTCGCCCAATTCGATCGACTTCAGCCCAGCTCCCAGCGCCAGCAGCACGACCAGCCATCGCGTCGGCTGGAAGATGGCGGGCAGAAGCACCGGCTCGATCCGCGCGCGCTTCACCACGCGAACCGCGATCCAGTAGAGCGCCCAATGAATGACGAAGGCGATAGCCACCGACAGCGCGATCGAAAGCGCGGCCATCGGCGAGATATGGGTCAGGCTGATGTCGGACATGCCTGGGGCAACGCGACTGCGCGCGATTTTGTTTCGCAGGTGCAGCGGGATTTGCGGCAAGGGGGTATTTGCTGGCGAGCTTTTCCTGATGCATCGCAGTTTTGCACATATGGCCGGGACCAGCGCTTGACGCCCGTCGGCACCAACCATAGCATCCGTCACGGTCTGGCGCAGTATTCGGAGGCATGCTCCCATGGAAGACATCGCCGCGGAGCGCGCGCCCGGATACCGATATCCGCGACGCGACACACTGCCTTTGATCCGGGAACTTTCCGTCGTTCCCAACTGGCGCAATGCCTTATTGTTGGTCTTTCAGTGGGTCGTCATGATCGCGGCCTGCGTGATTGCGATCCGGGTGGACCGGGTCTGGGCCTATCTGCTGGCGGGCGTCGTCATCGGATCGCGCGTTCAGTGCCTGGCGGTGATGATGCACGAGGCGTGTCACAGGATGCTGTTCAGCAATCGCCGCCTCAACGATCTGATCGGCGACATTTTCGTCGCCTATCCGCTGGCCCTGAGCGTCGATCTCTACCGTGTCGCCCATATGGTGCATCACCGCCACACCAACACGATGCGCGACTTTGATTATCGGGTCCAACGAAAGGATCCCGACCAGCATTTCCCGAAAAGCGGTCGTGAGATGGGCGTGCTGCTGCTGCGCAGTGTGTTCGGCCTAAACTATTATCGCGTGGCGCGGGCCGGTCGGATCTGGGCGCCGATTGCCAATTTCCACAATCCCCGTCGCTTCGGCTTCGATTATCGGCTGGGGCTGCGGTTGCGCTACGTCGCCTGGGCCATAATGGTCTATGGCCTGATCCTGGCATCGCCCTGGCGCTGGCAGATATTGGGCTTGTTCACGATCCCGCAGTTCATCTGGGTGAACGTCTTCAACCGAATCCGGGCGATGGCGGAGCATAACGGCGTCACCGACGAACTGGAACTGAACGGTACGCGCACCGTCATCCCCACTCTGCTGGACCGGTTCCTGATCGCGCCGTTCAACGTCAGCTATCATCTGGAACATCATCTGTTCCCGTCGGTGCCGGGGCACAATCTGCGCCGGCTGCACCGGCATCTGATGACCGATCCGGCTTATGCGGCGGACGCGCACGTCACCCGCGGCTACTGGGGCGTGATCAGGGAATTGATGCCGCCGCCCACAGCGACAAGCGCGACCGAGCAAAGGGCGGTCGTGGAGGTCAGGTCGTAACGCCCGGCCGGTCTACCCGCCCCTGAGCAGGCCGACAGCCGCATCCTTCTCGAACAGATAGAGGCAGGTCCGCGCCGCCTGCCCCCGCGGGCTGTCCAGCCCGCCGTCGCGCTCGATCAGCAGGTGCGCATCGTCCCGCGCGCTGTCCACCAGCGCCGCGACATGTTCGGGCGTTGCGACCTTCAATTCCGCCTCGCCCGACTGGCGCGTGCCCAGCACTTCGCCCGCGCCGCGCAGTTTCAGATCCTCCTCGGCGATCCGGAAACCGTCATTCGTCTCGCGCATCAGCGCCAGCCGCGCCCGCGATGTCTCGCCCAGCGCATTGCCGCGCAGCAGCAGGCAAGTCGATGGCTTGTCGCCGCGTCCTACGCGCCCGCGCAACTGGTGCAATTGTGCCAGCCCGAACCGATCCGCCCCCTCGATGATGATGAGGCTGGAGTTGGGCACGTCCACGCCCACCTCGATCACCGTGGTCGCAACCAATATCTGCGTGCGACTGGCGGCGAACGCCTCCATCGCCGCATCCTTGTCCGGTCCTTTCATGCGGCCATGGACGAGGCCCACCCGCTCGCCAAAGCGCATCTTCAGCGACTCGGCGCGCGCCTCTGCCGCCGCCTGATCGCTCGTCTCGCTTTCCTCGACCAACGGACAGACCCAATAGGCCTGCCCGCCGCCTTCGACATGGCGGGCGAGTGCATCGACCACCTCGTCCAGCCGGCTGGCGGCCATGACGAGCGTCTGGATCGGTTGGCGCCCCGGCGGCATCTCATCCAGCCGCGACACCTCCATTTCGCCATAATAGGTGAGCGTCAGCGTGCGCGGAATCGGCGTCGCGGTCATCACCAGCAGGTGCGGCGACCGCTCCGCCTTGCTCGCCAGCATCATCCGCTGCGCTACGCCGAAGCGATGCTGCTCGTCGATCACCGCCAGCCCCAGCGCCTTATATTGCACCGCCTCCTGAAAGATGGCGTGGGTGCCGACCAATATGTCGATGCTGCCGTCCGCCAGCCCCATCAAGGTCGCCTCGCGCACCTTGCCCTTCTCGCGCCCGGTCAGGATCGCGATCTCTAAGGGAAGTCCCGACGCCATTTTCCGCAGCGTCTCATAATGTTGCCGCGCAAGGATTTCGGTCGGCGCCAGCATCGCCCCCTGCATCCCCGCCTCGACAGCGTTCAGCAGCGCCATCAGCGCCACCAAGGTCTTGCCCGACCCGACATCGCCCTGAAGCAGCCGCAGCATCGGCGTCGCCTGCGCCATGTCGCCCTCGATCTCGCCGATCGCGCGGCGCTGCGCGCCGGTCGGCGCGAAGGGCAGCTTCAGCATCGCGCGCAGCCGCCCGTCGCCTTCGATCGGCACGCCCCGTCGCCGCCGCGACGATTGCCGCACCAGCATCAGCGCCAACTGCCCCGCGAAAATCTCGTCATAGGCCAGCCGCTCGCGCGCCTTCGCGTCGGACGGATCGGCATGGACCCGTGCCAGAGCATCCTTCCACGCCGGCCAGCCCTTGCGAGCCAGCAGGCTTGGCTCGATCCATTCGGGCAGTTCCGGCGCCCGCGCCAAGGCCTGCCCCGCGATGTCGCGCATCCGGTTGTTGGTCAGCCCTTCCGAAAGCCCATAGACCGATTCGCGCGCGGGCACCGTCTCCGCCTCCTCGGGCGGCAGGACATAGTCGGGATGCACCATCTGGAGGTTATCGCCATAGGCCTCCAGCTTCCCCGAAACGAACTTCGGCTCGTTCAAAGGCAGCAGCTTGCGCGGCCAGGCGCTGTTCTTCCCGAAATAGACGAGGCTGACGGCATTGCCCCGACCGTCGATGGCCTGCACGCGAAAGGGCGCACGCGCGCTGCCGCTGGCGCGATAGTCGACCGGGGTCAGCATCGTGCCGATCACCCGCCCCGCATCCGCCATGTCCAGTTGGTCGGTCAGGTGCCGGTCCACCCAGCTGACCGGAACATGAAAGGCGACGTCGACTGCGCGCGCCAGTCCCAGCCGCTCCAGCGGGCGGGCGAGCGCGGGGCCGATGCCCTTGAACAGGGATATTTCGGCAAAGAGCGGATTGAGAATATCGGGTCGCATGGCTATCTGCTGCCTCTAGAGCATTTTCGAAGCGGTCGGAACGGCCGGTGGCTCGGAAAATGCGACAACACATAATGCCAACCGGGACGGTGGTTCAATCACCCGATCGGCGGGCTGCGCCATGCCCGTTAAAGGAACAAATTGTGAACGACAATCCCCAGATGCGCCGCATCAAATTCCGGGCCTGGCATCGCGGCACGCGGGAAGCGGACTATACGGTCGGCGGCTTCTTCGAACGCTATCACGCCGAATGGAACGAAGAAGAAATCGCGTGGTTTGAAAAGTTTATGGATGAACAGGATGCCGACATCATTGGCTGGGCGCTCGGCACGATCCCGGTGCCCGAAGAGTGGAAAGGCCCGATGATGGACAGGTTCCTGAAACTCGATTTCGTAAAGATCGAGAATTAATCGACCTTCCCCTTATGGCTCCCCTCTCGCTTGCGGGAGGGGTCGGGGGAGGGTCTATGACGACTGACAAATAAGCCCTCCCCTAGCCCCTCCCGCAAGCGGGAGGAGGACTAAATAAGGAGGGGAGAGAACCCAGATGACCGATCTCCAGAAAATCCTGAAGGCGAAGGCGCCGCTTACCCTCTCCGGCGTACCCGCGGGCTTCCAGCCCTGGCTGCTGGCCGACATAGCCCGCGCCGCCGGGACCGCGAATGGCCGCGCCGTCTTCATCGCATCCGACGAGCAGTTGATGCGCGCGGTCGCGGATACGGCGCATTATTTCGCGCCGGAGATCGAGATCATTGAAATTCCCGCCTGGGACTGCCTGCCCTATGACCGCGCCAGCCCGTCGCTGCGCGCGGCATCGGCGCGCCTCGCGGGTCTCCATGCGCTGCAAGCCAAGCCCAAAGGCCCGCAGCTGGTCGTCACCACGCTGGCGGCGATGACCCAGCGCACGCTCACCCCATTCCGCGTCCGCCAGCTCGTCGCCAAGCTCGCGCCCAAGGAGCGGATCGCGATCCAGAAGCTGGCCGAAATGTTGCAGGCCAATGGCTATGTCCGCACCGACACGGTGCATGACCGTGGCGAATTCGCCATTCGCGGCGGCATCGTCGATCTCTTCCCCGGCGGCGAGGAACATCCGCTCCGCCTCGACTTCTTCGGCGACGAAATAGAGACGGTCCGCCGCTTCGACCCTTCCGACCAGCGCACGATCGAGAATGTCGACGGCTTCATCCTCCTCCCCGCCTCCGAAGCGCTGCTGGACGAGGAGACGATCAAGCGCTTCCGTAGCCGTTATCGCGAAATTTTCGGCGCGACCGCGACCGGCGACCCGCTCTATCAGGCGGTCAGCGAAGGCCGCCGCCTCGCCGGCATGGAACATTGGCTGCCCCTGTTCGAGGAACGCCTCGTCCCCCTCACCGATCATCTCGGCGAAGACGCCGTCCTGATCCGCGACCATGGCGTTGCCGGCGCGGCGGAAAGCCGGTTCGAATCGATCCGCGACTATCACGCCAACCGTGTGCAGGCGAAATCGTCCGACCCCGGCGCCTATCGCCCGCTAAAACCCGACTCCCTCTATCTCGACGCCGCCGAATGGGACGCCGCCGTCGCGACCCTGCCCATGCACGGCACCACGCCCTTCCACGAACCCGAAAGCGCGACCGTCCTCGACTTTGCCGTCGACGGGCCCCGCGATTTCGCCCCCGAACGCGCGCAGAACACGAACATCTACGAAGCCGTCGGCAAGCATATCGCCACCCTGCGTCGCGAGAAGAAGAAGGTCGTCATCGCCAGCTATTCCGGCGGCGCGCGTGAACGCCTCTCCGGCCTGCTCGCGGACCATGGCGTCGCCCGGCTTGCCGCCGCCGACAGCTGGCAGGAGGCGCTGGGCATTGCCGCCAATGGCAGCGTCACGCTCATGGTCCTTGGCCTCGACCATGGCTTCACCGCGCCCGACGTCGCCGTCCTCACCGAACAGGACATGCTCGGCGACCGCCTCGTCCGCCGCGCCAAGCGCAAGAAGAGCGCGGACGCCTTCCTTCAGGAACTGGCGACCCTCTCCCCCGGCGACCTCGTCGTCCATATGGATCATGGCATCGGCCGCTATGAAGGGCTGACGCAGATTCCGGTCAGCAAGGCTGCGCATGATTGCGTGGCGCTGACCTATGCCGGCGGCGACAAGCTTTATGTCCCGGTCGAAAATCTCGAAGTCCTCTCCCGCTACGGGAGCGAGAATGAAGGCGTAACGCTAGACAAGCTGGGCGGCGAAGCCTGGCAGCGGCGCAAGGCAAAGATGAAGGAGCGCATCCGCGAAATCGCGGGCGAACTCCTGAAAACCGCCGCCGAACGCGCCCTGCGCGCAGCCACCGTCGCCGAACCGGACACGGCCGGCTACCCCGCCTTCGTCGACCGCTTCCCCTATCAGGAAACCGACGATCAGGATCGCGCGATCAGCGACGTGGTCGAAGACCTTGGCGCGGGCAAGCCGATGGACCGGCTCGTCTGCGGCGATGTCGGCTTCGGCAAGACCGAAGTCGCCCTGCGCGCCGCCTTCGTCGCCGCGATGGCGGGGATGCAGGTCGTGGTCATCTGCCCCACCACATTGCTCGCCCGCCAGCATCACATGAATTTCGAGGAGCGTTTTCGCGGCTTCCCGGTCAATATCGGCCGCCTCTCCCGCCTCGTCCCCGACAAGGAGGCGAAGGCGACCAAGGCGGGCCTGGCCGACGGCACGATCGACATCGTCGTCGGCACCCACGCGCTGCTCGCCAAGGGGCTGGAGTTCAAGCGCCTCGGCCTCGTCATCGTCGACGAGGAGCAACGGTTCGGCGTCACCCACAAGGAGCGCCTCAAGAGCCTGAAAACCGACGTCCATGTCCTGACGCTCACCGCCACGCCGATCCCGCGCACGCTGCAAATGGCGATGTCCGGCCTGCGCGAACTGTCGGTCATCCAGACCCCGCCGGTCGATCGCCTGGCGGTGCGCACCTACATCATGCCCTGGGACGGCGTCGTGATCCGGGAGGCTTTGCTGCGCGAACATTATCGCGGCGGCCAGAGCTTCTTCGTCGTGCCGCGCATCGCCGACCTCACCGAAGTCGAGGAATTTCTGCGCACCGAAGTCCCCGAAGTCAAACCCATCGTCGCCCATGGCCAGATGAGCGCCACCGACGTCGAAGAGCGCATGTCCGCCTTCTACGACAAGCGCTACGATGTGCTGCTCTCCACGACCATCGTCGAATCCGGCCTCGACATTCCCAGCGCCAACACGCTCATCATCCACCGCGCCGACCGCTTCGGCC
Source organism: Sphingobium sp. (assembly GCF_035511395.1). Classification (GTDB taxonomy): domain Bacteria; phylum Pseudomonadota; class Alphaproteobacteria; order Sphingomonadales; family Sphingomonadaceae; genus Sphingobium. The sequence continues at coordinate 5,264 of NZ_DATKFP010000230.1, read as the reverse complement.
TCGCCCAGCTCTACCAGCTGCGCGGCCGCGTGGGGCGCTCCAAAACGCGCGCCTATGCCTATTTCACCACGCCGGCCAACCGCATCATCACCGAAACGGCGGAAAAGCGATTGAAGGTTCTCTCCGACCTCGACACGCTCGGCGCAGGCTTCCAGCTCGCCTCCCACGACCTCGACATTCGCGGCGCGGGCAATCTCGTCGGCGACGAACAATCAGGCCATATCAAGGAAGTCGGCTTCGAACTCTACCAGTCGATGCTGGAGGACGCGATCATGGACGCCAAGGCCGGCGGTGTCGGGCTGGAGCCGCGCCGCGACAGCTTCTCGCCCCAGATCAGCGTCGACGCGCCGATCCTCATCCCCGACGATTATGTGCCGGACCTTGACCTGCGCATGGGCCTCTATCGCCGCATCAACGAGCTGGAGGACCGCAACGGTCTGGAGGCGTTCGCCGCCGAACTGATCGACCGTTTCGGGAAATTGCCGCTGCCGACGCAGAACCTGCTCAAGATCATCGAGATCAAGCAGAACTGCCTGATCGCGAACATTTCCAAGATCGACGTCGGACCGAAGGGCGCGCTGGTCAGCTTCTTCGAGGACCGCTTCCCCAAGCCCGCCGGCCTCGTCGCCTATGTCCAGAAACTGAACGGCGTCGCCCGCCTGCGCCCTGACAGCAAGGTCGTGGTCGACCGCGCCTGGCCTGACCCCCAGGCACGTCTGAACGGCGCGCTACAACTGTCGAAGGGGCTGATGAAGGCGGCAGGGTGAGGTACGATAGCGCCGCTGTTGCGTCCGCTTCGCCTGATCCTGCTGGTTCGCGTGCAAGCAGACCAATGATGCCGACGACAGGAGCCTGAACGACATTCTGTCGGGTGTTGCCTAAATCGTTTCCGACCATCGGCAGCCCGCCACTGGCCGATCCGCCAGGCCAGTGGGATCGCCAGCCCGCCATGACCACTCGCCCTGAAACGCAAAATGGGGGCCGGCATTTCTGCCGGTCCCCACTTCCGTCAGGTCTATCAATCCGCTTCCTCTGCAGGATGCGATCATCGGCCTGGCGTATCCTTCGCACCATCCTCTGAAAGAGGCACTGCTCCGGTTTTGCATTGGGTTTTGGCCAGAGGCCGCCATCCGTTGCTGATCGTCTGTCCCCGATACCCGACGTTCACTTTCGCGCGTACCCGGCAGCGGCTCCATACGATCCGTTCGTCAGCTCCAGCTCCAGCTCCATCCTCGCGAACTTTGCCTGCCAGCGAACTGTCGAAGCGAGTTAAATGTATGATTTCTCACCCATTTTCAGAAGCGGATTGCTCCGTTTCCATCGTCTCGATAAAGGGATGGTCTCACCATCTGCGAGTCGTGCAAAGCGAAATCTGACGGTTTGGTGACAGATTTTTTCGCAAATCTGTGGATAAGTTTGTGGATAAGTCTCCACGTCGATCAGGCGCCCGGCGTCCAGTCCGGCGGAGCCAGCGTAAATCCAGCAAAATCAAAGCCCGGTGTAACCGTGCAACTGACCAGCGACCATCCGCCCTGCGGCACGCTCGCCTGCCAATGATGCGCGGGCACCCAGCCCTGCGGCATCTGCCCCGCCAATATGTCCGGCCCAAGCAGCAGGTCGCGCGGCACCTCTCCTTCCGCCGCGATTGACAGGACCAGGGGCGCACCAGCATGCCAGAACCAATGTTCGTCGGCATCGACGCGGTGCCAGTGCGACCGGTCATGCGCTTCCAAAAGGAAAAGGATCGCGGTGCCGCGTGCCCGCTCACCGGGTTCAACGGCGGCACGCCATGTCTCCCTATACCAGCCGCCTTCGGGATGCGGCATCAGCCCGAGCGCATCTATCAATGCCTTGCCATCACGCTCATCGTCCGCGCGCATCATTTTACCTCAAATTTTATTTCCATGGAAACAGCAGCTTAGATTGTTGTGGGAGGTTCATGCAACTTCGATCAGTATAAACGGGTTCAAGCGACAAACCACGCTATCTGGAGGAGATATTCATGCGTAAAGCCCTGCTCGCCCTGGCCGCCGTTTCCCTGGCCGTACCCGTTTCGATGGCTGTGCCGACCGATGGCGCCCAAGCCCGCAAACATTATCGTTACAAGGAATGGCGTGGCCGTGATGGCCGCACCTATTGCCGCAAGTCGAACGGCACAACCGGCTTGATCGTCGGCGGCGTCGGCGGCGCACTCGCCGGTCGTGCGATCGACACCCGTGGCGACCGCGCTACCGGCACCATCCTCGGTGCAGCGGGCGGCGCCCTGCTCGGCAAGGCAATCGACAGCAAGCGCACCTGCCGCTGATCGGTCGAGCCGGCGCCGCCTCGTGCCTGGCGCCGGTTCCCGAACCGACGAGTTTCATGTCCGCTGACACGACATGAAAAAAAGGGACGGCATCCCGTCGGATGCCGTCCCTAAATCTTGTAAGCGCTAAAGGCTTATTCCGAAGCGGCGCCGCGCGCGTCTTCGACCTTGAAGGCGACCTGCTGGCCGCCCGACACGCCGGAAACCTTGCCATTCTTGACGGCCAGGTTGAAGGCGACGGCGTCGGGGAAACGACGGCCCGAAATCACCTTGCCACCCTTGGTGTCCTTCACCTGGTACACATAGGTGTAACCCTCGTGGGTGAAGCGCTGCTTGGGAGCGGCTTCCTCAGCCTGGACGGCGGTGGCGGCGATGGCGCTCAGGGCACCGGCGACAATGAACTTGGACAGCATTCGCATGGGTAAACTCCTTGTGAATGCCGATCAAACACCTCTGTTCTTTATTCTTGTTCTGTTGCCGCCGTCATATGGTGCGCTGCGGCAAAGCGACAATCGCAAAAAATGACGGTATGATTGCATCATGTGCAACCGCGTCCCACTGTTCTAATTAAGCCTTTGACATGGCAACGATATGGTCGAACTGCGCCTTCGTCAGCGGAGAGACCGAAAGGCGCGACTGACGCAGCATGACCATGTCGGCAAGCGCCGAATCGGCCTTCATGGCCTTTAACGTCACCGGCTTTTCGAGCTTTTCATGGGGCGCGACATGAACTGCGATCCACTTACCGGTGTCGTCGGTGCTGTCGGGCGCGGCTTCTTCAACGATCTGCATGATACCGACCGCCTCTACGCCGATATTGCTGTGGTAAAAGATGGAAAGGTCGCCCTTCCGCATCGCCTTCATATGCCCCTGCGCCGCATGGTTGCGCACGCCGTCCCATTCCGCCTTCTTCTTTTCGACCAGGTCGGCATAGGAAAAGACGTCGGGTTCCGATTTCATCAGCCAATAGTTCATTTTGCCTCCTTGCAACAGCGGCCTGGCGCGATCAAGGATGCAGCCATGCGCGGGCGGCCCCATATGGGTGGTGCGCCCCATTTCGAGATCTGGAGAATAAAACGTGTCGCAAACGGTACTGGATCAGGTGCCCGTCCTTTCCATGGCGGACATGCCCAAGGCCGACTTCGCTCAGGCTTTCGGCGAATCCTTTCAGCGCTTTGGCTTCGCCATGGTGAAGGACCACGGCATGGACCAGATACTGGTCGACAATGGCTGGAAACTGGCGCGCGATTTCTTTGCGCTGCCCGTCGATGTGAAGCGCGCCTATGACGCAAAGTTCAACGGCGGCCAGCGTGGCTACACGGCTTTCGGCGTCGAAATCGCCAAGGGCGCGAGCGAGAACGACCTGAAGGAATTCTGGCATGTCGGCCGCGACCTGCCCGAAGGCGATCCGCTGGCCGAGACCATGCCGCCCAATATCTGGCCCGCCGAAATGCCGGAGTTCAAGCCGGTTTTCGCCAAGCTGTATCGCGAATTCGACCGCGTCGGCGCGGAACTGCTGTCGGCGATCGCCCTCTATCTCGGCCTGCCCGAACGCTGGTTCGACGGTCCTGTCGAGAATGGCAATTCGATCCTTCGCCTGCTTCATTATCCGCCAGTGTCGCCGCAAGCCCCTGGTATCCGCGCCGGCGCGCATGAGGACATCAACCTCATCACCCTGCTCCTGGGCGCGGAGGAAGGCGGGCTGGAACTGAAGGACCGTAACGGCAACTGGCTGCCGGTGGTACCGCCGCCGGGCGCGCTGGCGATCAATGTCGGCGACATGTTACAGCGGCTGACCAACCATATGCTGCCATCGACCAGCCATCGTGTAGTCAATCCGCCGCCGGAACGGCGCGGCCATTCGCGCTATTCCATGCCCTTCTTCCTGCACCTGCGGCCGGACTTCATGATCGACGCGCTGCCGCAATGCGTGACGGAGGAAAATCCGCGCCGGGACGCACCGATCAGCGCGCATGACTATCTGACCGAACGGCTGATCGAGATCGGACTGATCAAGAAGGGATGATTGAGGTTCGAGCGAAGTCGGGAAGGGTTTCTCGACTTCGCTCGAAACGAACGTAGTTCGTTACTTCCGTCCGCGGCCGAGGGTGATGCCGATTTCCTCACCGCGCTCGCTGAGCGCCAGCTTCACGATCTTCACCTCGACATGGCTGACCTTGTCGTCCTGAAGGAAGATGGTGTCGATGATATGGTCGGCGACCGCCTCGATCAGGGTGAAATGGACGCCTTCGGGCAGCGCGGTAGACGCGGCATGCTTCAGGTCCATATAGTTTTTCGACTGGGTCAGGGGCGTCGCCGGCTCATAATGATCGGCGATTCGCAGGCGCGCGCGGATGGAAATGCGCAGCGGCTGGGGGAGATGCGTCTCCTCCGAATAAATGCCGGTCAGCACGTCGACGTGCAGGTTATTGACCTCCAGCGTCAGAAAATCGTCAAATCCTGTCTGCATAGCCTTGCCACATATGGCCCATATCCTGCGGTCAGGCGGGGCCTATTTAGTCTTTCATTTTGCGGCGCGGACGCTAAAGCCCGCCGCTCCGGCGCTGCCCCATGCGCCATTGATGGCGGAACGGCAAGTCGTGTCTCACATTCTTCCCCTGGACAGTCAGCCCGAAGAGGCGATCGAGCGGCTGCTCGACGCGGCTTTCGGTCCTGATCGCCATGGCCGCACCGCTTACAAGATTCGCGACGGAATGCCCTGGCTCCCTGCCCTCTCCTTCGCCGTGGTGGATGCCGACGGCGCGCTGATCGGATCGCTGCAAAGCTGGCCGGTGGCGCTGACGCAGGCCGACGGCAGCCAGTTGCCGCTGATCATGGTCGGCCCGGTCGCCGTCGATCCCGCGCACCAGCATGGCGGCCATGGGCGGGCGATGATGGACGCGGTGGTCGCCGCTGCCCGGACGCAGCGCGCCGAGCCGCTGATGATGATCGGCGATCC
>NZ_DATKFP010000229.1:0-2964 GCF_035511395.1 Sphingobium sp. | reverse complement strand
ACTGCGGGCGTCACGAACCTGACCGACAAGCGCTATCTGCAGGGCGGCTATGTCGATCTCAACGTCGGCGGCGCCGCAACGGCCAGCTTCTCGCGTCCGCGCGAATGGTTCCTCAAGCTCGCCTACAAGTACTGATGAAGGCCCGAGGGCGGCGGACCGCCACCGCCCTCACCCTTGCCTCGACGGGCAAGGCCAGAACAGAATAACTAAGGAGAAATCCGATGGACGGACTGCGCTATTTTCTCATTCCGGTCATGACCTTGGCGGGCGTTATCGGATTCATGCTCGGCGGCAGCTACGTCTGGCTGGGCGCGGCGACCTTTCCGGTGTTGATGACGCTGGATATCCTGCTGCCGGCGGACCACAAGATGCGCGCGCAGGGCACGGCACTGCTTGGCGATTTCGCCATGTACCTCCAGCTCCCGTGCATGATCCTGCTGGTCTGGGCCTTTGCCCGATCGGTTGCGACCGCGATCAACCCGATCACCGGCGCCGACAATTCAAGCTGGCAACTGGCCGGATCGCTGCTCAGCCTGGGTTGGCTCTCGGCGGTGCCGACCCTGCCGGTGGCGCATGAGCTGATGCACCGCCGCCACTGGTTTCCTCGCTATGTCGCCAAGTGTCTGAGCGCGTTCTACGGCGACCCCAATCGCGATATTGCCCATATCGTCACCCACCACGTCCATCTCGACACGGCCAAGGATAGCGATACCCCTCGGCGCGGGCAGACCATCTACAGCTTCGTGTTCCAGGCGAGTTGGGGTTCCTACAAGGATACTTGGGAAAAGTCGGCCGAAATCCTCCGCAAGCTTGGCCATGCTTCGCTGGGATGGCGCAATCCGGTGTGGCTACTGCCGCTCTTATCGGGCAGTATCATCGTCTTTGTGGGCTTGACGGCAGGCCTTGGCGCGGCGCTGACCGCTGTCGGCGCGATGGTAATGGCCAAGATGTTCGTGGAGGGGTTCAACTACTTCCAGCACTATGGCCTGATCCGGGTCGAAGGGGCGCCGATCGAGCTCCATCACGCCTGGAACCACCTTGGCGCGATCGTCCGGCCGATCGGTGCGGAAATCACCAACCACATCAACCATCACCTTGACGGGCATATCCCCTTCTATGCGCTGAAGCCCGAACCGCAAGCGCCGCAGATGCCCTCACTGTTCCTGTGCTTCGCCGCCGGACTGATCCCGCCGGTCTGGTTCCGCTTCATCGCGCAACCGCGCCTCAAGGACTGGGACGAACGTTTCGCCACCCCCGGCGAACGCAAGCTGGCGGATCAGGCCAACGCACAGGCTGGCTGGCCGCGCTGGCTGGCCAGCACTTGAACGCCAGGCCAATCGTCCACCCTCATTCGGGCGACAATCTGCAACTGCAGATTCCGCCCGCCCATTTCGGAAAAACCCGACAATGTTTTCTTTCCTGCGCAAATCCAAGATGAACACCGTAACCGTGGAAGGATCGCCGACCACGCTTGACATACCGGCGGGCAAGACACTTCTTGAAGCGATGCTGGACGCGGGTCTGGCCATGCCGCACGATTGCAAGGTTGGCTCGTGCGGTACCTGCAAGTTCAAGCTCGTGTCTGGCAAGATCGGCGAATTGAGCCCGTCGGCCCTTGCACTTGAGGGCGACGAACTGCGCAGCGGCTTTCGCCTCGCCTGCCAGGCCATTCCGCGCTCGGATCTGACAATCGCGGTTGATGCGCCACTCTCGCAAGGGATCGCCATTGCTACATATCGCGGCACCATCGTCGCCGCACAACGGCTATGCGAGGATATAATCGGGCTGACCATCGAACTGGATCGGCCACTGGCCTTCACTCCCGGACAATACGCTGATCTGACCGCTCCCGGCATCGAAGGTGCACGCAGTTATTCATTCGCCTTCGCGACGGTTGGTGAACCCACCCAGCAACTGCATTTTCACATCCGGCACGTTCCGGGCGGCGCATTTACCGACTGGCTGTTCTGCACCGATCGCACCGGAATGGAGCTGAAGGTTACCGCCCCCTATGGGCAATTCGCCCTCAAGGACAGCACTGCCCCCATTCTTTGCATCGCCGGGGGTAGTGGTCTAGCGCCGATCATCTCGATTCTGGAGCAGGCGCTCGACCGGGGCGCAGACCGGGCGGTGCACCTGCTGTACGGTGCGCGCCGTAAGTCCAATCTCTATGCCCTCGACAAAATTGCGGCCCTTCGTCAACGCTGGATGGCCCCTTTCGAATTCGTCCCGGCCTTGTCGGATGAAGAGCCAGACAGCGACTGGGCAGGAGCGCGTGGGCTGATCACCGAGCAGATTGCGGGCGTTGCAGACCTGGCGGCGCACGAAGCCTATCTGTGTGGCCCACCGGCGATGATCGACTTTGCCGAAGCGCAATTGCTTGCCGCCGGCCTCTCACGTTCGGTCATTTCGGCCGACCGCTTTCTTGATCGCAGCAATCGCACGTAAAAAAAGACGGGCGCTCGACGAATCGAGCACCCGCCAAGGGTGGAGAGATCTAAGCCGCTTCAGCTTCCGGGGCGTTTGCCGATGCCGATTCCACCGTCGCTGAGCAAAACCGTTCCTGTCATGTAGGCCGAGTCCCGACGCGAGGCGAGCAAGGCATAGAGGCCGGAGTGATCATCCGGTTCGGCGATCCGCGCGAGCGGCGTCATCCCGGCAATCATCGCGTCGAGCCCTTCCATATCTTCCATGTGAACATCGGCTGTTCCGCCCGCATGGGTACCGCCCAGCGGCGTTCGGGTGCCGCCTGGCGCCACGCCGTTGACCCTGACGTCGGGGGTTAGTTCCCAGGCGAGCTGGCGGATCAGGCCCAGCACGGCGTGCTTCGACGCCACATAGGGCGTACCGCCACCGCCGGTGTAGAAGCTTGAAGTCGAGGCAGTAAAGATGATGCTGCCCTTGGTCTTACGCAACTCCGGAATTGCGGCACGGGCGCCAAGGAAGTAGCCCTTTACGTTGACG
>NZ_DATKFP010000228.1:0-7807 GCF_035511395.1 Sphingobium sp. | reverse complement strand
GCCACCTCAGCTTTCTTCGGCAGGAAGCGCGTAGCGGAGCACGCGCAAATCATCATCGTCGTCGAGCGTGATTTCGAGCACCTGGTTCACCAGATCAGGGTCGGCGTCGAGTTCGACCAGAGCCTGTTCGAAGAGTTCGATCTGCATATCGAGATCCATGCCGGGCGGGCCGTTGAGGCAGATCAGGCCAGCATGGATCGCGACATCGGCATACTGCCCCTTCGTTCCGGGCTTGTCCCTTGGCCCCCGGAAGTCGACCGAGTTCTTGGTGACGAAGGTCCAGTCGCCGTCCAGGATGATCGGCGTCAACTCCCAGTCTTTATACCCAGCGAGCCCCAGCCAAACGATATGGCTGGTTTCGCCGTGGTCTTTGTCGATTGCGATCTTCGCAAGCTCTGGGCTGAGACATTCGTCGATTAGAAACTTCATCCCGCCTTCCTACGGCGAGGTACGCGGCGGTCGGTGACGATGGTCGCGCCTTCCGGGAGGTCTCCGGAGACGCGTGGTCGGCCGCGGAGCGGGTTGGCTTCCGCGTAGATCGCGGCAAGGCGAACCTTCTCGGCGTCGAGGCTTGGCCAGGCGTCAAGGATACGCTGGATCGGGCGACCGGCCACGACGGCCGCGGAAACATCGTAGACGGGAACGCGAGTGCCACGAATGACCGGAGTACCGCCGAGAATATCGTCGGAGGTCCAGACGATTTCGCGCGCTGCAGCCAGATCGTCCAACCGCTCGCTCGTGCCCTTCACGAAGGGCAACAGATCGATGGTCAGGAACTCGTCGCGGACGATCCAGTCTTCGCGCAGCAGTGCCGCCCAGGCGAGCGCACGGGAGCGCGTCAGCCGAGGGCCAGCGGTCTTGATGGCGAACAGCCGTTCTTCCGAGGTGAGGCGCTTGGCGCTCTCAAAGTAGAAGGTGATGAAGGAGCATGCGCCAGCGAGAACATGCCGCCCGTTGTCGAGCGACACGAAGGCATCTGGCAGGATGCGCTCATCGATGACGCGATTGATATCGCGCAGGCTCACGCGCGAGACGACAGCGGCCTCGGTCGCCTTCAGCATTTCCGCGACAGCGGGCATGTAGGCCTCCTGTTTAAATCTTCCGATATATCGGAATATATAATCGAGGGTCTGAAATTGCAAGGTCTGACGTGGTGCCATTCGCCCCGCTGTTCCATCTCATGGATCGTCGTATCGGCCAGCGGCACGATCTGCCGAAGCTGCGTTCGACGAATGGTGTGCCGAACCGAACGCGATGCCAAATACGGCATGACGGGCAGGGCGTCCCCGCACTCGTCAGGACATTGCTGTCTGCCGTCGATTTTCTGTCCGTCGCCCATGCTTTGGTCCGTCTACGAAAAGTGTCCCGTGAAATATCGGACCAAAAATCCCACAAATGGACGAAGCCTTTTATATCCTTTATGTGCGCCGACGTTTCCTCAACTACGGATTCCTCGGCAATAGTGCCTTGCGCCTACACTGCGCGGTCTCATAGAGCAGATTATCACCCATTCCGCCTTCGGAATGCTTCCGGGCTCATGCCGGTATGTCTTTTGAACGCCGTTGAAAAATTGCCGAAATTCCCGAAGCCGAGATCCAGCGCGATTTCGGTGATCGATTTCCGGGTGCCCAACACAAGTTCGACCGCGGCGGCCATCACCGTGTTGTGGGCATACCGGCAGGACGCTCATAATATGACAGGCAACCTGTCCTCCAGGATCGAAGTCTACTTGTGCAATCATGGCGCGAATACGGCCATTTTGAGGAAATATCTGATAACAACTGTCTGATTTACTTAAAATTATTTGAATATTTCGTGGCGCAATTTCAAAAGCTGTAAACCTTTCGCAAAAGCGCCCCTGCTGTTTCCTATCGATGATTATCGATAGAGCGGACGGAAACCACACCAAGGCCAACAAACATTCTTCCGTCTGCTGATGATAATCACGGCAAGGAGGCGTGCTGTCATGTCTGAGGAAAAACCCGAACCGGGCATAAGTAATTCTTTAAGTGGGTCGCGTTTTCTGGAGGGAAACGCTTCGGGCGCTGATTGGCGCGAACCCGCCCACTATAATCCGTTACTTAGCTGCGACCGACATTGCTGGGCGGGCGAGTGGCTGCGCCGGAACCCGGCGTTCCTCGCCGACCTGCGGGAAGCCCGATGCAGCCCGCCCGATGAATCCGGACACATCCTTTGCGATCAGGATTGTCGCCTTTCCCGATGGGGCGTGCGTTGTTGCCGGATCGATGGCGAGGCAGTGTTCTTCTGGCTACCGGAATGCAATCCGCTGGTCTTGCAGGTAGAAGCCAAACCGCATATCGACACAGGCAACGCCTTCGATTGTCGCCAATGCCCTTTGTTCCGCGCCGTCGTACGCGGCGATGACGGCCAGCATCTTTTATTCAGCGACGGCGCGCGGCATCTGCAACTCGCGGTGACAGAGGGCGATGCGCTCACCGGTCCGGCACTGCTGAGTTGCACGCTTTGCGGCCTCAAGGATTTCGAGATCAAGCCGCTGACCCTACAGCGCCTGTGCCGCCTGGCGCGCAGCGGACGATTGCTCAAATCCCTTTACCCACCCGAACGCCGCGCCCGCCGCTGGGTGGAGATGCTCCGCGCCTTTGACGGGGCGGCTACCGGGGCCAGCCAGCGTGACATCGCGGCGGTGCTGTTCGGGGATCGGGCGATCCGGGAGGATTGGGAGGCCGGTTTTCTGCGTACCCGCATCCAGCGCCTGCTCTCTGGCGCGAGGTCCATGGTGCGGGACGGCTACCGACGGCTGCTGGACCCGGAGAAAAAGGGACGTCTCGGGCGGGTGAAGGGCTGACAGCCAGAGAGAGGGTCGGTCGGTCGGCAACCCGAAAAGGAGACTTCCCATGTTTCAACTTGTCAGAGGCAGTGCCGTCATCGGCATTCTGTTTTTCGCTGTGGTGTCCTTCTGGCCCGCGCTCGATAGTGAGCACAAAGGCCCGGCCCGCGTCATCGATGCAGATACGATCGAGATCGATGGAAAAAGGCACCGCCTCTATGGCGTCGATGCCATGGAGATCGACCAGATCTGCCATCGCCGCGACGGTGCCGCATGGCTCTGCGGCAGAGAGGCTGCCGCCGCGCTCGCCAAATTCCTTGAAAGCCGCACGGTCAATTGCGACGTCTGGCAGGGCAATACCCGCGATGCCTATGGCCGCTTCATCTCGATCTGCTACGCGGGCAGCGACAATCTTTCGGCCTGGGTCGCCAATGAGGGCTGGGCCATCACTGAGCGCGATGCCAACCGCCTCTATAATTACACCAGCCAGGAAGGCATGGCGAAATTCCTGGCGCGTGGCATCTGGGACGGCACATTCGACCGGCCCGCCGAATGGCGGCAAGAACATCCAAAAATGAGGCAGCAGGCGGGAGAGCGGCCATGACCGCGCTGTTTCCGCCGCCCGCCGATACATCCAATCGTGATTACAGCGCCGATATCGCCAGGGTGCCCGCCACACCGGGCGGTCATCTGACGGTCGGCCGCGGCGGCTTTTCGCTGCACTATCTGAACGGAAGCCTCTCTGGTTATGACGTCGAAGCGGTCAAGGCCCAGGCCATTGCCGCCGGGCTGCCGGTGATCGATAGTCGCTGCGTCGAGTTCGGCCGGGTAGTGAAGCTCGCCATCAGCGGTCCGATGATCGCGGTCGGAAGAAACCCCGATCCGGAACCTCGGCACGCCTTTTCCTACGCCCCGCTGATCGTGGTGGCGCGGTCCTACGCGGCGGCGGGGGCGGCGGTTTACAATCTCGACCTGAACCAGGCAGCGGCCTGAAAGTGAGAGGGAAGTTCGGGTTTTTCATGAACGGGTTGGAAGGGGAAAGAAGGCTTTCTCCGCCCGTTCTGGAGAAACCGACATGGCAACCCCGCAGAAAATCACCCTGTCCCAGTCCCGGGACATTCCCTTCAACAAGCTGGTGCTCTCAAACCGCAACGTCCGCCGCGTACAGGCGGGCGTATCGATTGAGGAACTGGCGGAAGACATCGCCCGGCGCACGCTGTTGCAGAGCCTGAGCGTGCGGCCCGTGCTTGGCGAAGACGGTCAGCCCACGGACCAATATGAGGTACAGGCTGGCGGGCGCCGTTACCGGGCGCTGGAACTGCTGGTCAAGCAGAAGCGCCTCAACAAAACCACGCCCATCCCCTGCGTCGTCCGCGAAGACGGCATTCTCGAAGAGGACAGCCTCGCCGAGAATGTCCAGCGGCAGGCGCTCCATCCGCTCGACCAGTTCCGCGCGTTCCAGTCCCTGAAAGATCAGGGTCTCGGCGAGGCGGACATCGCCGCGCGCTTTTTCGTCACGCCGCAGATCGTCAAGCAACGGCTGAAGCTCGCCAGTGTGTCGCCCAAGCTGCTGGAAATCTATGCCGCCGACGCGATGACGCTCGATCAGCTCATGGCCTTCAGCATCGCGGCCAACCATGAGCGGCAGGAGCAAGTGTGGGAGGCCGTGCAGCGCGGCTACAACCAGGAACCATACTATATCCGCAAGCTGCTGACGGAAGACGCTGTTCGGGCATCGGACAAGCGGGTTCGTTTCGTCGGCCTCAATGCCTATGAAGCCGAGGGCGGTGTCGTGCTGCGCGATTTGTTTTCGCAGAATGACGAGGGCTGGTTGCAGGACGTGGCGCTGCTGGAACGCCTGGTCGCCGCGAAGCTGACCAGTGAAGCTGAGACGATCAAGGCGGAAGGCTGGCGCTGGATCCAGATCGCCCAGGAATTTCCCTATGGGCATACTGGCGGTTTGCGTCGCCTCATGGGCGAAATGCAGCCGCTGTCGGATGAGGAGCACGCACAGCGCGAAGCCCTGCGCGACGAAATGGCGGAGATTGAAGAACGCTATTCGGATACCGACGAGGAGCTTCCCGAGGAGGTCGACCGGCGGCTTGGCGAGATCGAGACCGAACTCGACGATTTCGAAGATCGGCCCGTCATCTACGATCCCGCCGAAATCGCTCGCGCGGGCGCGTTCGTCAGCATCGACGGCGACGGTCGACTCAAGGCCGAACGCGGCTATGTCCGGCCCGAGGACGAGGCGCAGAATGAGGCTGATGGCGAAGCAGCCGACGCCTTCGTCCGCGACCCTATCGAAATCGTCCATGTCGGTGCCGATGGTGAAACGCGGCAGGTCGATCCGGGCACGGCGCTTTCCGGCAATGGACACCCCGCCGAGGAGGAGGAAGACGGTATCAAGCCGCTATCCGACCGGCTGGTCCTGGAACTCACCGCGCACCGGACGCTGGCCTTGCGCGACGCGCTGGCGGGCGACCCGGACATCGCCTTCATCGCCGTGCTGCATGGTCTGGCGCTCCAGACCTTCTACCGCTACGCCACCGATAGCTGCCTGACATCGCCGATAGCTCCATCGCCCCGGCCATCATCGAGAGCTGCCCGCAACGCATCTTTCTGCCCAATGACCGGGCGGTCGAGCCGCAGGCGCGCGCCGCCTATGAACGCTTTGGCATCAATGAACGCCAGATCGAACTGATCGCCCGCGCCACGCCCAAGCGCCATTATTACCTGCAATCGCGACGCGGCAACCGACTGTTCGAGCTGGGCCTCGGCCCCATCGCCCTGGCGCTGTGCGGCGCATCCGACACGGAAGCGCAAACCCTCATCAACGCCATCCTGGCCGAACACGGGCCGGGCGATTTCGCTGCCCGGTTCCTTTCCACGTGCGGTCTCGATTGGGCCGCTGACCTCATCACGCAATTTCCTCGACATGGAGAACCATCATGAAACGCACCTCCCTTGCTGCGCTCATCGCCGCTTCACTTGCTGTACCCTTGACCATCACCATGCCGCAGACGGCTCATGCCGCCTGGCCGGTCTTCGATGCCACGAACTACGGCCAGAATGTTCTTCAGGCCGCCCGCGCGCTGGAGCAGATCAACAACCAGATTCAGCAGCTCCAGAACCAGGCGACCATGTTGCAGAACATGGCGAAGAACCTTCAGCGGCTGGATTTCTCCTCGCTCGGTCAGATGCAGGGCGCACTCAATCGCATTGACGGGCTGATGATGCAGGCTAAGGGGCTCAGCTTCGACCTGACGCAACTCGAGGGCCAATGGCGGCAGCAATATCCTGATAGCTACTATGCCTCTATCGGTGTGAACGACATGGCGACCGCCGCCCGCGAGCGCTGGCAGAACGCCATGAGCGCCTTTCGCCAGACCATGCGTGTGCAATCCCAGATCGTCGAGAATGTGCAGGCCGATCAGGGGCTGCTCACCGATCTGGTGGGTCAGAGCCAGGGTGCCGTCGGCGCATTGCAGGCGCAGCAGGCCGCCAACCAGCTCATCGCGCTCAGCACCAAGCAGCAAATGCAGATCCAGACGCTGATGGCCACGCATTACCGCTCGCAAGCCGAGGACGCCGCCCGCAAAGCGCAAGCCGAAGAGGCCGCGCGCGAGACGACCAAGCGTTTCCTGGGCTCCGGCAGCGCCTATTCCGGCAACTGACGATCAGGGGATGGCGTCATGAATGACCTCGGCATCATCGACACTTTCATGGAGACCTTCAGCCAGTATATCGATTCTGGCTTCGGGCTGCTGTCGGGTGATGTCGCCTTCCTGACTTCTATCCTAATCAGCATCGATATCACGCTGGCGGGCCTGTTCTGGGCTTTGGGCGGCGAAGACAATATCATCGGGCGGCTTTTGAAGAAGGTGCTCTATGTCGGCGTCTTCGCCTACATTCTGAACAACTTCCAGAACCTCGCCGACATCATCTATCGCTCGTTCTCCGGCCTCGGCATTCAGGCCGCGCCCGGCGGCATGACTGCCGATGACCTGCTCAAACCCGGCAAGATTGCCGCCACCGGCTATGAAGCCGCCTATCCGCTGCTCGAACAGGTGAGCAATCTCGTCGGCTTTCCGGAAATTTTTGGCAACGCGCTGACGGTCTTCGTGTTGCTTGTCGCCTGGTTCCTGGTCCTCATCGCGTTTTTCATTCTGGCGATCCAGCTCTTTATCACCGTGCTGGAATTCAAGCTGACGACGCTCGCCGGCTTCGTGCTGGTGCCGTTTGCGCTGTGGAACAAGACATCGTTCCTGGCCGAGCGTGTACTCGGCAATGTGATTTCCTCGGGCATCAAGGTGATGGTGCTGGCCGTCATTGCGGGCATTGGCTCGACGCTGTTTTCCACTTTCACGACCGGCCTTCAGGGCCAGGAACCCGATCTTGCCGCCGCCATGTCGCAGGTATTGGGTGCGCTGGCTTTGCTCGGTCTTGGTATTTTCGGCCCCGGCATTGCCTCGGGGCTTGTGTCCGGCGCACCGCAACTCGGCGCGGGCGCAGCGCTTGGCACAGCGGGTGCTGCCGCAGGGGCGGCGATGCTTGCCGGTGGCGCAGCCATGGCCGGTGCAGGAATGGTGGCCGGTGGTGGGCTTGCCGCCATCCGGGCCGGAACGGCGCTGGGTTCGGCGGCGTCGACTGCATTCCAATTGGGCCGCGCTACATCTGGTGCTTCAGGGATGGCAGGGGCCGCGGCGGGCATGGGCGGTGTTGCTCGTGCTACTGGCGGAGCCGCCACACAAGGCGCGCGTTCTGCTGCTGGCCGTGCGGCAGGTTCGCTTAAACAAAGTGCCAATACTGGCCGCAATAAAGCTTGGACGGCCACCGGCGGCGCACCAACCGCCGCGATGAGTGAGGGCGCATCCGTTAGCACCGCCACCAACTCCGCTCCTGATTGGGCAAAACGCATCCGCTCTGAACAAAACGCCCGCGCCAGTCGGCATGCAGTCGGTCAGGCGATTAAGGACGGCGACCGCCCCGGCCAAG
>NZ_DATKFP010000227.1:0-10829 GCF_035511395.1 Sphingobium sp. | reverse complement strand
CGCATCGGCCAGCGCCTGGCGGATGGCCGCTTCCGACGGCGCGGTATTCGCGCCGTAGCTCACATTGGCGGCGATGGTGTCGTCGAACAGCACCACATCCTGGCTCACGAGCGAGATCGCGTCGCGCAGGCTGGTCAGCGTCAATTCGTCGATGGGAATGCCGTCCACCCGGATCGATCCCGCCGTGGGCAGCGCGAAGCGGGGCAGCATGGAGACCAGCGTGGTCTTGCCGCTGCCGGACCGCCCGATGAAAGCCACCGTCTGGCCCGGCTCCACCGTGAACGAGATCTGCTCCAGCGTGTCGCGGCCGGCGTCGGGAAAGCGATGGGACACCCGCTCGAACTCGATATGCCCGCGCGCCGGCCTGGGCAGCTGACGCACGCCGTCATCGCGTTCGGGTTCCTCGTCCACCAGCGCGAACACGCTTTCCGCGGACACCAGCATGCGCTGCATGGGGCTGGCGACATTGGCCAGCCGCTTGAGCGGATCGAGCATCTGCAGCATGGCGGTCACGAAAGCGGCGAAGCCGCCCACGGTGATCTGGTTGGCGCCCGACTGCCCGAGCGCGGTCGACACCACGACCGCCAGCGCCACGGCGGCGATGGCCTGGGTGATGGGCGCCGAGGCCGCGCCGGCCACCGTGTTGCGCATCGCGAAGCGCCGCAGCCGGCCGTTGATGTGCAGGAAGCGCTCTTCCTCGTGGGCATAGCCGCTGAACAGCTTGATGACCCGCTGGCCATCGATGGCCTCGCTCACCACCCGGGTCAGCTCGCCGTTCATGGTGATGGTCTCGCGGTTGATGCGGCGGATGCGGCGCGCGATGGCGCGCATGATGAAGGTGGACAGCGGAAAGGCCACCAGCGCGATCAGGGTCAGCTTCCACGACAGGTAGAACAGCACGCAGGCCAGCGAGATCACGATCAGGGTCTCGCGCACCAGCACCGTGATGACCTCGGTGGCCAGCTGCATGACGTTGGTGGCGTCGACCACGAAGCGGTTCAGCAGGACCGACGACCCCATGCGCTTGAAATAGCCGTCGGGCAGGCGCAACAGGCGGTCGAACATCTCGCGCCGCAGGTCCGCCAGCACGTGGTTGGCGGACCAGGCCATGGTGAGGTCGTGGAGGACGGCGATCACCAGCGTGCCGCCCTGCGCTTCGGAGCGCAGCAGATCCATGACGTCGATCTGATGGCCGGGATCGAGGCTGGCGAGCGGTTCGTCGGCAACCAGCGCGGGCGCCTCGACCGCCAGCGCCCTTGCGAGCAGGACGCGAGCGCGCTCTCCGCCGGACAACTCGGTCGCGATCCGATCACGCAGGTCCAGTACGTCCGCGCGCGCCATCGCCCGTTCGATGGCGGCGGCGTCCTCGCCGCGGATCCGCGACATGGGGCCGAGGTGGGGCAGGCGGCCAAGGCCGACCAGCCGCTCGACCGTCAGCGGCCAGTGCAGCGTCTGCCCTTGCGGCAGATAGGCGACGCGGCGTGCCAGGGCATCGCGTCGCAACGTGGCGACGGCATGACCGTCGAACCGGATATCGCCCTTTGCCGGGACAAGGCCCAGCATCGCCCGCGCGAGCGTGGACTTGCCGGCGCCATTGGGGCCGACGATGCCGACCAGCGCACCAGGGCTGAACCGGGCGTCGATCCCGTTCAGCACGCTGCGCCGTCCCAGCGTGACACTGACGCCATCCAGTTGCAGCATCACCACAGTCGCCGCTCCCGCATCAGGTGGAGGAGGAAGATCGGGATGCCGAGGAAAGCCGTGACCACCCCCAGCTTGAGTTCATTCATGATGTTGATGAGTCGCACCGCAATGTCGGCGAAGGTCAGCAGCGCCGCGCCCCCCAGCGCGGCGGGCAGCAGGATGGCCGATGGGCTGCGATCGGTCAGCGGGCGCAGCAGGTGCGGCACGATCAGGCCGATGAAGCCGATCGAACCCGATACCGCCACCGCGCCGCCCACGCCGATCGCCGTGCCGAGCATCAGGCGCAGCCGGGTACGGCGCAGGTCTACGCCCAGCGCCTGCGCGCCATCCTCTCCGAGCGTCAGCGCATCGAGTGAGTGGCCGTCCCACAGCAGCAGCGCCATGCCGGTGACGATGCAGGGCAGCGCGATCCAGAAATGGTCGAAGGAACGATTCTCCAGGCTTCCCATCAGCCAGGTCATGATCTCCATCGCGGCGAAGGGATTGGGCGACAGGTTGAGCGCCAGCGCGATCCCCGCCTGCGCCAGTGTCGCGACGGCGATTCCGGCCAGGATCAGCGTCAGCGAACTTTCCGATCGTCCCGCCAGGAAGAAGAGCAGCAGCAGCGACAGGCAGGCACCGCCAATCGAGAGGAGCGGCAGCATCGCCGGATGGAGTTCGGAAAGCCCGAAGTAAAGTGCTCCGACCGCGCCTAGCGCCGCCGCGCTCGACGTGCCCAGCACCGACGGCTCTGCCAGTGGGTTGCGCAGATAGCCCTGCATCGCCGCGCCGGCCAGGCCAAGCATCGCGCCGACCATCAGGCCTATGAGCGTGCGCGGCACGCGCAGATCGAACAGGATGGTATCCGCGATCCTGTCCCCATGGTCCAGCAATGCGCCGACGATCCGGGCGATCGAAAGATTTACCGGTCCCAGTAGCAGCGATCCGACCGCAGCCATGCCGACAAGGATGGCAAGCGCTGCAAGCAGCAGGAGGCGCTGACCCGTCATCCCCATCATCTTATCCATTTGCCCCGCATGCTGTGCCGATTATGGGAAGACGCATGTCGCGCAAAGCCTTTCTTCTCTCCGTCTGTCTGTGCCTTGCCGCTGCGGGCGGTTCGGTGCTCTGGTCTGCAACGGCGCGTCCGGCGCCCGGACCGATCCAGCCGCCGAAGCGGATCGTGTCGCTCAACCTCTGCGCCGACCAGCTCATTCTGGCGCTGGCCGATCGCGGACAGATCGCCGGATTGACGCGCAACGCCATGGACAGGGACATGTCGGCCGAGGTCGATCGGGCGAAGGGCGTGCCGATGCTTGCCAATTCGGCCGAGCAGATACTGGCGATCGACCCCGATCTGGTCGCGGGGATGCCGGCCCGGCGCAGCGCCGCGGTCGGCGGGCTGAAGGGGCGGGGATATCGGACGCTGGACCTGACCAGCGCCGACAGTCTGGCGGATATTTATGCTTCGATTCGGGCTACCGCTGCCGCTGTCGGCCATCCCGATCGGGGCGATGTCATGATCGCGCGAATGAAGGGGGAACTCGCGAGTCTGCCCCGGCCGGGCAGGGGACGGGTCGCGGCCTATTATCAGCGGCGGGGATATATGACAGGCACAGGCACGCTGATCGACGACCTGATGCGGCGCATGGGGCTGGTGAACCTTGCTGCGAAACTCGGCAAGCCGCCACTGGCGCAAGTGAGCCTGGAGGAAATGGTGGCGGCGCGACCCGACTTCCTGATCGTTGAAACCGCCACCGACCGCGTGACCGATCAGGGGAGTGAAATGCTGCACCATCCCGCACTGCGCGACATTCCCCGGATCAGCATCCCGCAGGCCTGGACGGTGTGCGGCACTCAGGCCTACACCCTCGCCGCTCGGAACATGGCTTATCGGATAATCCAGTGGGATAGAGTGCATCACTGACAGTTCATCTGAAATGGACGACGCGCCGCTGATACTGCGCGCCGTTCGCATCGATCAGAAGGTAAGGCGGACGCCGCCATAGGCGGCGCGGCCTGCGGTGGCGAAGCTGAACACTTCCTCATACTCTTCGTCAGCGAGGTTTTCGACGCGACCAAACAGCGCGACATTGCGTGACAGCTTATAGTCGAGGCTGAGGTTCACCAGCACATATTCACGCATCGAAAGAGTGACGGGAATATAGCTGGGATCGGTATAGGCCGTGTCGGTGGTGCGGCCGTTATAGCGGATCGTTAGCGTGCCGGAGAGCCGCTGGTCGGCGGTGCTGACCGTGGTGTTGAAGCTCGCCACATGCTTTGGCCGACGGATTTCCCGCACGCCGTCTTCCTTCGCATTCAGCCAGGTATAGGCGAGGTCAAAGCGAAGCTGGGGCAGGGGCTGGGCGCTGACAAACGCCTCGACACCATGCTGCTTGCTCTTCGTATCGCGGTTGGCGGGGGTCGCGATGAAATCCGGGGCGGGGTAGCTGGTGTAGATCTCATCTTTCAGCGTGGAATCGAACCAGGTCGCGCCGATCGTCGCCCAGCCGCCGATGCTCTGCTCAAGACCCGCTTCCCAGCCTTCGGACTTTTCCGGCTTCAGGTTCGGGTTGCCGATATAGGTGCCGTCGATATAGCCGTAGAGTTCGTAATAGCCGGGATTCTTGACACCCGTGCCATAAGCGGCACGGATTCGCGTGCCGGTGGGGAACAGATAGCTGCCCTGCATCCGCCAGGTGGTGGTGTCGTCGAAGCGGTTATTCTCGTCATAGCGCACCGATCCACCCAGCGAGAGGGCACCGGCGGTCAGTTCATACTGGCCGACAATGCCCAGATTGTCGGTATGCCGCTTGCCCATGAAGGCGAGGCTGGACAGGTTGCGGAAACTTTCCCGCTCGACATCGACCGCGCCGGTGATGCGGTGCGTTACGGCTTCCGTTCCCAGCGTCAAGCTGGAGGTAAGCGACCCCTTGTAGCGCCGGCCCTTGTCACCATAGTCGAAGCCGTAGGAGGCATAGCCCTTGCGCGTGGTGTCAGCGAACTGGCCAGCTAGAGTGTTGATCCATCGCCCGTCGAGCGCGGTCAACTGGGCCGACAGCAGGCCGTAGAGCGCTTCGTTGCGATAGCGCACACCGGGGCTGTCGACGGTGTAGCCAAAAAGCGGGCTGTTGGGGTCGAACTCGCTGTTGTTGGTATCGGCCTTTGTCAGGCTGTAGCGCAGCACGCCGGTCAGCTTCAGCGTATCGGTCGGCATCCAGTTGAACTTTCCGCTGGCGCCCAGATTCTGCGAGCCGATGTCGCGATTGCCGCCGCGCGCGGTCGGATAGCCGTCCGTGTCATAATAGGTGGCAGACAGGGCGTAGTCGATGGCGTCGCTTGCGCCCGCGACTCGTGCCGCGCCGCTGAAGGTGCCGAAGGAACCGCCTTCTGCCCGCGCGCTGGTGCCCGGAGCCTCGCGGCCCGACAGGGTGATATAGTTGATCACGCCGCCGATCGCGTCGGATCCGTAGAGCGAGGATTGCTGGCCGCGCAGCACCTCGATCCGGGCGGCGGGATCGGCGATCAGCGTACCGAAATCATATTCGCCATAATAGGGATCGGCCGCCTCGATACCGTCGATCAGCACCAGCACATGGTTGGATTCGCTGCCCCGCAGGCGGATCTGGGTCTGGCCGCCGATGCCGCCGATACGGCTGACGGCGATGCCGGGCACGTCGCGCAGCACATCGGACACGATGCGCGTCTGCCGCGCTTCCATAGTGGCGCTGTCGATCACGCTGACGGATGCGCCTAGCTGGTTGGCCCTGATGCCTTCGCCGGAGCGGGAGGCGGTGACGATGATCTCGTCGCCAGGCAATATGCCGGGTTCGCCATCAGGCGTCTGCGCCAGGGCCGGCGTCGTAGCCGTCAAGGCAATCAGGGAAATGGTCTTGATAATCTTCATCGGAGCCCCCTCCGAACGCCGGCAACGAAAGGCGGGGCCTGCCGATGCGCGCGTAGCGATCGACCGGCGCGAGACAGGCGAGCCGGCGTCATGGCGCCCGCATACCCCGTGCCGAGGCGGCCCGCGCCGCCTGGTCGTCGCTCGACGGACAATCTCCGTGCCCCGGCCTTTTCCCTGGACCTGGGACAATGAGCGACCCACGCCGGCAGGTCTCCTGGCTCGCGGGTCGTCGCTTGATGCACGCCTTCCCAGGTTTCCCCAGTGGCTGTCCCGGATCGATCCGGAACCCGTGCATCGCGCTCACCGCTTACAGTTGCAGGGACAGCCCTGGATTTGCCGGCCTTTTGCGAAGCCGCCTCACCATGTTCCCATTCAAGCCCCGAGGGGCACCGGCGCGATCATGCAGGGATCATCTGTTCCCCACAGGATCGCCCATAGCGCGCATCCCCATTTTCGCAATCGGCTTTCGCTATTTCGGTAAGAAGCGCGGCTATCGACCTGCATTGGCGCAAGATGGTCAAGCCAGCACGGGAAGGGGATGGCATCGCAACACCGTATCAATAGTTTGATAATACTAATTATGTTAAATATCTGCTGTCGCTCATGATGCCCGGGATTGTCGGTTTCGCTGTTGGAATTGGCAAAGAGCCGTTTACTCTTCGCGTATGAGACTGTGTTTTGCCGTGTCGCGCATCTTCACATAGACGACCAGCGATATCGCGATCATTACTGTCACATAAATATAGAATGCCTGTTCGATCCCGGCCTGCTTGAACCAAAGCGCGACGAACTCGGCCGTGCCGCCGAACAGCGTGTTGGCCAGCGCATAAGGCAGCGCTACGCCCAATGCGCGAATATGGGCTGGGAACAGCTCAGCCTTCACCACGGCGTTGATCGACGTATAGCCGGTGACGATCACCAGCCCTGCCATCACCAATATCCCGGCAACCAGCGGATCTTTGGTCGTCGCTAGGGTCGCGAAGATCGGATAGGTGCAGAACATGCCTAGAACACCAAAGCCGACCATCAGCGGCTTGCGGCCGATCCTGTCGGACAAGGCACCCGCAACGGGTTGCAACAGCATGAACAGGAACAGCGTCACGGCATTGATCTGGGACGCCATTTCCCGGCTGAGGCCGCTCGTGTTGACCAGGAATTTCTGCATGTAGATGCTGTAGGCGTAGAAGGCGATCGTGCCGCCAGCCGTCAGCAGCATCACCGTCAGCGTCTCGCGCGGATGGTTAGTGATGAGTTCGACGAAGCCCGACTTGGGCGCGCCTTGCGCCCTGGCCACGGTAAAGCTCTGCGTCTCGGCAAGGCCTCGCCGCAGCCAGAAGACGATGACCGCCAGCGCGCCACCGATAAAGAAGGGAATGCGCCAGCCCCACGCATCGAGCTGCGCTTCGGTCAGCATCGCCTGTAGCACCAGCAGGACACAGATCGCCACCAACTGGCCCGCGATCAACGTCACATACTGAAAGCTGGAGAAGAAGCCTCGCCGGTTCTTGCCTGCCATTTCGGAGAGATAGGTGGCGCTCGCGCCATATTCGCCGCCGATCGACAAACCCTGCATCAGCCGGGCCAACACCAGCAGCAGTGGTGCTGCCACGCCGATCGTCTCGTAACCCGGCGTGATCCCGATCAGCAGCGATCCCGCGCACATCAATGCCACCGACAGGGTCAGGCCGCTCTTGCGGCCATGGCGGTCGGCATAGACCCCCATCAGCCAAGCGCCGATCGGCCGCATCAGGAAGCCCACCGCAAAGATGCCCGCCGCGCTCAGCAACTGAGCAGTCCGGTCCTCGCTCGGAAAGAAATGTGGCGCGAAGTAGAGGGTGAAGGCGGCATAGGCATACCAGTCATACCATTCCACCAAATTGCCGGTGGAACCGCCGATGATGGCCTTCAGCCTTTGGCCCTGCGTCGGGGCGCCCTGTCCTGTCGTTGACGTCATGGTGTCAGAACCATCTCCCCATTCTGTACGCCCCAACCCTTCAGGCGCGAGAGCATGTTCATGCCGATAACGTTGACCTCGCCAAAGGCAGGGGACACCACGACCGGCAGGTCGCCGGAGCGGATCGGCCCGATGGCGAGCGTGGAGATGCTGGAGCGGCGCGCTTCCACCTTGCCATTGGCAGTCGACATGATGACGCCGGGCGAACCAATGTCATAGTTGAGACCGGCGGCGCGCGCGGTGGTTTCTGACAGGGCGGTGAAGGTTGCCCCACTGTCGATGAGAAAGCGGGCGGGCGTGCCGTTGATCGTTCCCTCCACCCAATAATGGCCGTCTGGCGCGACAGGGATGCGTAGCGCCTGTCCTTCCGTCCGGGCGGCCGGCAATGTGGAGGGCGCTTCATCAGGCGCGGCGACACCGCCCTGCTCCGCCCAGCGGCCGGTCAGATAGCCCTGGTTCTGCGCGAATTTGAAGACGCCCAGCAATCCGGCAAAGATCGCGACCCAGAGTAGAGCCATGCGCAGCACGGCACCCCAAGCCAGTCGCCGACCGATCAGCGAGGAGGCGACCAGCATGATTGCGAGCACATACCAGATGGTGGATGCCGTCTGATCCGTGCCGTCCATCAAGCCCCCTGCTCGCTTGCGCCCAGTTCCACTATCATGCCGTCATAGCCCGGCTCGACGCCTTTTGGGAGGGTGCGGAGCAGGGTCGCATAATCCATGCTCTGGTCCATGTGTGTCAGGATCGCGCGGTCGGGCAAGGTGGCGGCGATAGCCTCCAGCGTCAGGGCCAGATGAGGATGCGTGGGATGCGGCTTTTCCCGCAAAGCGTCGACCACCCAAACATCCAGACCATGATAGAGCGCCAGCATGTCAGGTGTCATGGCATGGAAATCAGTCGCATAGCCGACATTATGACCATCATGACTGAAGCGAAACCCGGTAGACCAGATGTCTCCATGGGGCTGATCAACGCAGGCGATGTCGATATCGCCGATGCGCAGGCCATCCGGCAAAACATGCGCGTCGATGGTTGGATGATAGCCGTTGGCGCCCTCGAACGCATAAGCGAAGCGCCGCTGGAGCAGCTTCATGGTCTGCGCACGCGCATAGGCAGGCACAGGCGTGCGGCGATGATGAAATAGCTGCCGCACATCGTCTATACCGTGGCTATGATCGGCATGATCGTGGGTCCACAGTATGGCATCGATCTGGACGACGTCCGCCGCCAGCAGTTGCGCGCGCAGGTCAGGCGATGTGTCGACCAGGATGCGGGTGGTCGGACTTTCGACCAGGATCGAGACACGAGTGCGCCGGTTCTTCGGTTCGATGGGGTCGCAGTCGCCCCAGTCATTGCCGATCCTTGGCACACCCGAAGAGGTGCCGCTGCCCAGGATCGTGAGCTTCAGGCTCATGCGACCTTCGAAAAGAGTGTGCGGAAGTTGGCAGAAGTTGCGGCCGCCAGTTCCTCGACGCTTTCCCCACGGAGATTGGAGAGGAATTTGGCGGTGTCGGCGACATAGGCTGGTTCGCACGGCTGGCCACGATG
The DNA here is from genome assembly GCF_035511395.1 of Sphingobium sp. Classification (GTDB taxonomy): domain Bacteria; phylum Pseudomonadota; class Alphaproteobacteria; order Sphingomonadales; family Sphingomonadaceae; genus Sphingobium. The sequence goes on along the minus strand of NZ_DATKFP010000227.1, from coordinate 1,734 downwards.
CGGCACCGGCGCGAGGAAGGGGGAGTCGGTTTCGACCAGCAGCCGGTCGAGCGGCAGACGTGCCGCCGTCTCCTGCAAATCCTTCGCATTCTTGAAGGTCACGATACCGGAAATGCTGATGTAGAAGCCAATCTCAATGGCCGCGTCGGCGAAGGCGCCGCTGGCGGTGAAGCAATGGATGACGCCGCTATAGCTCCCCTTCCCCATCTCGTCGCGCATGATCGCCAGCGTGTCTTCCTCCGCATCGCGGGTGTGCACGATCAGCGGCAGGCCGGTTTCGCGACAGGCGGCGATGTGCGATCGGAAGCTTTTCTGCTGCCGCTCGCGGTCGCTATGGTCGTAATAATAATCGAGGCCGGTTTCGCCGATGCCGACTACGCGCGGGTGCGCAGCGCGCTCGACCAGCTTGGCGGTGTCGATATGGGGATGCTCGTCGGCTTCATGCGGATGGATGCCGACCGTCGCCCAGACATCGGGTTCGCGGACGGCGGTATCGAGTACGGCGTCCCATTCGCTTTCGCGCGTGGCGATGTTCAGCATCAGGCCGACGCCGGCAGCCCGCGACCGTTCAAGTACATTGGCCTGATCTTCGATCAAGCCTTTGTAATTCAAATGACAATGGCTGTCTATCAGCATGATGTCAGGCCTTGGCTTCCGGCATTTCCAAACGCGGGAAAAGCGGCTTGGGCGGGCTGAGCGTGAAGCCGGCGGTCCGCAGTTCTGCATAAAAGGCACTGCCGATTACGGCATAGCCACGCCGTTCCGCACCAATGCCCATCTGGTCGAGCAGCGCCGTCGCACTGGCTGGAATGACTGGCTGGATCATGATGGCGAGGCTAGCGATCGCTTCGTAAAGGATCGCAAGCACGGCTTCCATCCGCGCCGGATCGGTCTTGCGCAACGCCCAAGGCGCTTGCGCATCGATGTATGCGTTGCACGCGAAGACTGCCCGCATCCACGCCTCGATCGCGGCGGAGGGAGCGAGATCGGCCATGGCAGCCTGGAAAGTCCGGGCGGCATCGGCGATTGTCTTGAGCAGATCGCTGTCGACATCCTGCGGCGCAGGCTCGGGCAGACGCCCCTCCAGATTCTTGGCGATGAAGCTCAGGGTCCGCTGCGCCAGATTGCCGAAGCTGTTGGCGAGATCGCTGTTGGAGCGGGCAACGATGGCCTCCGCGCTATAGCTGCCGTCATTGCCGAAAGTCACTTCGGACAGCAGGAAATAGCGCAGCTGGTCGACGCCAAATTTCTCGGCGAGTTCCATCGGGTCGGCTACATTGCCGAGTGACTTGGACATTTTCTCGCCGCGATTGAGCAGGAAGCCGTGGCCGAAGACTTGCCTGGGCAGAGGCAACTTGGCGCTCATAAGGAAAGCTGGCCAGTAAACGGTATGAAAGCGCACGATATCCTTGCCGATTATGTGCGTAATGTCGCCGCCTTCTGCCCAATAGCGGGCCAGCCGATCGGCATCATCAGGATAGCCGCAGCCGGTCAGATAATTGGTGAGCGCATCGACCCACACATACATGACATGGCCTTCGCTTCCCGGCACCTTCACGCCCCAGTCAAAGCTGGTGCGGGATACGCTAAGGTCGCTCAGGCCGCCCTCGACGAAACGCATGATCTCGTTACGGCGGCTGTCGGGCTGGATGAAGTCGGGCTGGCCGTTGTAAAGTTTGAGCAGCCGATCCTGATAAGCAGACAGGCGAAAGAACCAGCTTTCCTCGACGGTCC
>NZ_DATKFP010000226.1:0-11178 GCF_035511395.1 Sphingobium sp. | reverse complement strand
GCGTTCGCGTTGAGCAGGAGGATATTATGATGGTTATTGGTGCCATCCGCGCGCAGATAGTTGCCAAAGCCATTCTGCCTGTCGGTGAGCCGGAAATCGAGCACATCCACCATGAACTGGTAGACGCTGTCATAATTGGGGACGGCGAAAACGACATGGGTAATCAGGCGTGGCATAGCGCCCAGGCGCCAACGGCGCGGTCGGTTCAATCGCTCGATCCGGCCGGGAGCATTTGCCTGGTCAGGCACGCAGGCAAAGGGCCGGGGCGTCCATTGCCGCAAGGCCATCGGTACTCCGAACGGAGCCACGAACCTTGCCGTTTCGCCGTCCCAGTCGACATCCACGACCTCCCTGAGACTGGAGAGGAGTGCCTCGAGCGAGGCGTGTCTGTCGACCCCCCAGACGACCTCCTTGACACCCTGCCCCACGATAGCGTCCCCCTTGGGCAGGCTGGAATGCCCAAGGGGAAGCACCGTGACGCGAGCGCCATTTACAAGGCTGAACTCGACGTCACATGCGCCGTCATCCAGTCTGCGAAGCCCGAAATCCGTGAAGAAGCGAGCAGACTCTTCGACATTCTCGACCCCGTAAACCAGCCGCTCGATGCCGATAATTGCCATGCCACTCTCCTTCCCGCTTATGAGTTGCAAACCGGATAGATATCCCTTCGCGAGGGCGGAAATCCTTTGTAGCAATAGGATATATCAGGCCCGGCAATGGCTCGGTACGATCCGATCAGGCTGTCAACACGTCCCCCGGCCCGCCATAGGCGAGCCAACCACCGTCGACCGGCAGGTTGGCACCCGTCACATATAGGCTCAGGTCCGAGAGGAGATAGGCAGCCGCGAAGGCCACATCCTCCACCTCGCCGATGCGGCCCATCGGGGTGCGTCGCTCGAGCCGCCCTATGTCGATCTTCCCATCACGCGCGAGACGCTCGATCATCGGGGTATTGATATAGGTGGGTGCGATCGCATTGACGCGCACATTACTCGCAGCCCATTCGCAGGTCAGGGTACGCGCGAGCTGGGCGATCGCGGCCTTCGCCGGTCCATAGGCGTGACGGCGCGGGATTCCTGTGACGCCATTGACCGAGGAAACGAGGACGATCGAGCCCGATCCGGCCGCCACCATCACTCGCCCTGCCGCGCGCGCTACGCAGAAGCTGCCGCGCACATGGACATCGATCGTGCGCTGCCAGGCGTCTATATCGATCTCGAGCGCGGGCTGAACCGGATCGGCGATACCAGCGCTATTGAACACACCGTCGATCCCTCCAAGCGAATGCACGACCTGCTCGACGCACGCATTGCATTGTACTTCGTCGATCACATCGAGCGCGGCCTGGCGGCTGGACGGGAGGCGAGGCCAGGCCGCTGCAAGGGCTTGGGGATCGAGATCCGCAACAAATATTTCTGCGCCAAGACGCTCGAAGGCAGTTGCGGCGCCAAGGCCAATGCCGCTTGCCGCGCCTGTGACCAGGATCCGCTTACCGGCAAGCAGCGGCAATGTCGCAACCGCGCTCACCAATGCACCATGGGCAGCCCGGCGACGGGGCTCTGGAAGGCTGGAATGCGGGTTCCTCGCAGGCTTCCGAGATAGACCGTCTTCAAATCGGGCCCGCCGAAGGTCACGCTGGCAAGCCACGGGCAAGTGGGACCGGCGGCGGCCATCAGCACGTCGAAAGGCACCGGTTCGCCGCTTGCGAACGCCTGTTCGAACGCAGCCGTCCCCTCGGCCACGCCATCATCGAAAAGCTCGAGCAATTCACCCTCCGGCGTGATGGCGACGAGGCGATCGGCAAAGATCATCGTCGCCCAGAGATTCCCATAGGCATCAAAGCAGATGCCATCGACCAGCCCGTCGCCGAGCGTGGATGGACCGAAGATTTCCCGGTCGCAAAGCGAGCCATCGCCCCTTATGCGCAGACGGGTGATCCGTTTGGCGGTCGTCTCCGCGACGTAGATCCACTCTTCGTTCGCATCGAGCCGGATCTCGTTCGTGAAATGGAAGCCGTCCGCCACGATCCGCGCGCCACGATCATCGATCAACAGCAGCGCTCCATCGGCAAGGCCCGCCCTGATCGCGTCGCTCCACGGGTTGATCATCGTCGATACTGTGATCCAGATGCGTCCCTTGCTGTCGCGCAGCACGAAATTGACCTTGCCGAGCGGACGACCGTCCAATTGATCGAGCAGCACCCGCGTCTCACCTGTGCGGGTCATGCACTCCAACCTGTCCGTGCCGAAATTGGAAACCAGGAAATCGCCGTTGGCGGCAAAGGCCAGGCCATTGGGAAGTGTACCCGAGACGAGGCTGTCCTTGGTGGAGGACGCGAGATCGAAATGGGGATCTGCTGCCTGCGCGACCAATTGCTGGCTGCCGTCGCGATCGATGCGCATGACGCCCCCGCGCGCATCGGCACTCCACAGCGTGCCGTCGCGCTCTGCAAGGATACACTCCGGCCGTTGCAAGTCTTGGCCGACGAAGCCGATCATACCAGGCTCGACCTTGAAGTCCTTGAGGGGATTGGATCCCCGGCCGTTCTGGATGAGGCTCATGACCGTTCCATCCGGGCGAAGCGGTCGGCAAGCCAGTCGGCGATATAGCTCTGGACGGGCTCCATGTTGTCGGCTCCGCAATGTTCGATGCCGCCCTCTTGCTCGTTGAAAATCTTGAGTTCGCGGTCGGGGCTGTTCACGGCCTGGTCGTAGCTTTGCTGCGCATATTTGATGGGAATCTGGCGATCATTCCCACCATGCGTGACCAGGAAGGGAACCTTGATGTTGCCAAGGTGGCCGTTGAGATTCACCTTCTCCATAAGGGACATGAAGCTCTCGATGTCAGGCTGCCCCCATACCCACATCACATGCTCCCAATAATGCGGCACCGGCATATCGCCTTCGCGTTCCAGCCGTGCCTTCTGATGGCCACCCCAGTCATGATTCCCCCCCCAGACGGCACCGATCGCAAAACGGGGTTCATAGGCGAGGGCGCGCGGCGCGTAATATCCGCCCATCGACCAGCCCATCATGCCGACGCGGCCATGATCGACATCGCCCCGCGTCTCGAGATAATCGACCGCAGCGCTCGCCCAGCGCTCGGTGTCGTGGACGGCATGCAATTCCTTCAGCCTCAAGGCCTCGCCGACGCCGGGCTGGTCGATCACCAGGGTGGAGATGCCACGCCGGGCAAAGCGATCGCGCAGTGCGAGCGTCACCATCTCCTTGGTACTGTCGAGCCCGTTGCAGAAGATCATGCATGGGCGCGGGCCTTCCCCTCGGCCAGGAATGAACACGGCCGAAAGGCTTGACCCCTCATAGGGAAATTCGACCCTCGCGATACCCTGCCCATCGGCGAGATAGAATCGCTTCATGGTCTCGAGCATGCTCGCGTACATCGCCTTGCGCGGCGCGAAGTCCCTGCTCTGCATCCGCTCGGCGGTGATGAAATAGGCAGCGGCACGGGCATATTTCTCTGCCGCAGCAAAGCGATGCCCGGCCGCATCATCTGCCGCGGCGAGGCCCAGGACGCGGTCGGCAAGCTTCCCCCAGGCGCTGAAGAAGGCCTCTGTCCCCTGATCGGGATCGGCGGTGGAAACCGCCCTCACCTCATCGTTCGCCGGATCGATCTCTCCCATCACGCCCCCCATGTTCAGGCAGATATTGACCGAGAGGTTCCAGACATAATTGCCGGGAAATGGCTCATACATGGCGTTGCTACTCCCTTTCCTCGAGCAATCAGAATCGGACCCGGTCGCCGCCCTTGAGGCCGAGCGTCTCGCGCGCCTCCTGGGGCGTGGCGGGTTCGTGGCCCATTTCTCTGATAATACGGACGATCTTCTCGACCTGCTGCGCGTTCGAGGCGGCGAGCACCCCCCGCTCGATGAAAAGGCTGTCCTCCAGCCCGACGCGCACATGGCCGCCAAGAAGGGCAGCCTGGGTGAGGAACGGCATCTGGTGCCGTCCAGCAGCAAGGACCGACCACTGATAGGTACCCCGACCGAACAACCGGTCCGCGGTCTCCTTCATCACGTAGAGATTTTCGAGATCGGCACCGATACCACCCAGGATGCCGAAGATCATCTGGATGAAGAAGGGCGCCTTGACCAAGCCACGGTCGACGAAATGCGCGAGGTTATAGAGATGGCCGATATCGTAGCATTCATGCTCGAACTTCGTCCCCGCCTCGGACATGGTCGACAGGATTTTCTCGATGTCCCGGAAGGTGTTGCGGAAGATATAGTCGTCCGAATTCTCGACATAATCCTTCTCCCAGCCATATTTCCAGTCCGTGATCCGCCGCGCAGCCGGGAAGAAGGCGAAATTGAGCGAGCCCATGTTGAGCGAGCAGAGTTCTGGCTGGAAGCGCGCGGCGGCAGCCAAGCGCTCCTCGACGGGCATCGTTGCCGCGCCACCGGTGGTGATGTTGATCACGGCATCCGTCTGCTGACGGATGACGGGCAGGAACTGCGCATAGACATCCGGATCACCGGTCGGGCGACCATCCTGCGGCACCCTGGCATGAAGGTGGAGGATGGCGGCCCCGGCCTCGGCGGCTTCGATCGACTGCTGCGCGATCTGCGCCGGGGTCAGCGGCAGCGCATCCGACATCGTGGGCGTGTGCGCCGATCCGGTTACGGCGCAGCTTATGATGATCTTAGCCATTCTGGTCGTCCTCTTCGATACGGGGAAGGACACTCGACAGCAGTTGCTGGCACAGGGCCGACGCGGGCAGTGCCACATCGACATCCCGTCCAAGGGTGATCGCTGCCTTGAGATCCTTGTAGAAAATCGGGGTGGCACGAGGATGCAGGTCGAGTTCGGGCCACATGTCCCCCGCCTTGCTTTGCGCAAAGCCGGCAGCGAAGACTTCGAGCAGAATATCGCGCGACACACCGGCAGCCTCGCCGAGACGCAATCCTTCCGACACGGCCATCATGTTGATGCAGCACACCAGTTGATGCGCGATCTTGGCGATGGTCGCGGATCCCACATCCCCGGTAAGGGTGATGGTCGGCCCGGAGAGCCTGAATATCGGCAGGCACCTCGCGACCGCATCGGGCGCACCGCCGACCATATAGGACATGGTCCGATCCTGCGCGCCCTTTGCGCTTCCACTGACGGGCGCATCGACAAGCTCCACGCCGGCCGCGGCCGCCAGGTCCGCAGCACGCCGCATGGTTGCAGGCAGGATCGTGCTGTGAATCGCGACGACGAGTCCAGTCCTCGCGCTCGCAAGGACACCTTGTGGGCCCTCCAATACTGCCATGACCTGCGCGTCGTCGACCACGCAGACGATGACGAGATCGCTCGCCGCAGCGACTTCTCCCGGCGACGCCGCCGTCATTGCGCCACAGGCGGCAAGCTCTGCCATCGGATCCGGCCGGACATCGTAAACTGTGAGCGGTTCGCCAGCAGCGGCAATATTGCACGCCAGCGGCTTCCCCTGAAAGCCAAGGCCTATGAATCCTACTTGCATGATCAGGCGTACTCTCTCTGGAAGGCAAGGGCGGGGGCGAAAACGGCGATCACAGCGCCACCTCGTCAGGCCGGAGGTCGCTCCGCAGCGTCCGGGCTGCGATCAGATAGTGGATAGCGGCCCAGAGGAAGGCGAGCGTGCCGATGACGAGTGCCCAGCGGACGCCGGTGGCAGCCGCCACCCGGCACAGCTGATCGAGGGACGCCATGGCGCCATGGCATCGTGCGCCTCCGCCCATCGATGCGGCAAGCATGTCGCTGACATAACCGGTGATCGGCGGCCCCAGGCCCATGCCGAAGAGGTTGACGGCGAGGTAGAGGATCGCGGTCGTCGTCGCCCGCATACGCGGCGTGACGAGATTGTGCATCAATCCCATAGTCGGCCCGAGATAGAGATATTGAAGCGCCGGGGGGATGAGCAGGATCGTCATCGCCGCAGCCTTCGAGGGCACGAGGAACCCAGCGATGTAGAGAGGGACGGCGAGCCCAAATCCGATCGCCGGTATCCAGACGGCCCAGCGCGCATCTCGCCGCGACATGCGATCGGTCAGGAAACCCGACAGGAATATGCCGACGCCTGCCGAAAGGCCACTTGTAAGCCCCAGAAACAGGCCTGCCTCGGGCAGCGAGGCACCATGCGCCCGAATAAAGAATGGGGCCGAAAAGGAGATGATCGAATAGGAACCGAAGGCCGCTATGCTTGCGCCGGCAACGCTGTGGGACAAGGCACGCTTGCGAGCGAACCTGTGCAGCACTTCCTTTAGCGTCGGCAATGCCTCGTCCGGCGGACGTGGCGGGTCGAGGCGGCCTCGCCGGGGTTCCTTGATGGTCAGCGGAATGAGGATCGCCAGCAGGATGCCGGGAATGCCGAAGATCGCGAAGGTCATGCGCCAGCCATAGGCCTGGGCGACATAGCCTCCGGCGATCGATCCGGTCAGGACACCCGCCGAAACCCCGAGGGAATAAATCGAAAATGCCGTGCCCCGGCGCTCGGGCGCGAAGAAGTCGGTAATGAGTGAATGGGCCGGTGGACTGGCACCGGCTTCCCCGACGCCGACCGCGACCCGGAAGGCAAACAGGCTGGCAAAGCCCTTGGCAAGGCCACTGGCAGCGGTGGCGACAGACCAGATCGCAAGCGAGATCGTGATGAGCCAGCGCCGGTCCATTCGTTCGGCGAGGCGCGCGACGGGAATGCCGAGCGTCGAGTAGAACAGCGCGAAGGCAAAGCCCCCCAATATGCCGAGTTGGGTGTCGCTCAGCCCCAATTCTTCCTTGATCGGGTTCTGGATGATCGAGAGGACGGTCCGGTCCATGAAGCTCGACGTGTAGGTGAGCGTCATGAGGAAAAGCACCCAGGCACTCGCCCGCGTGCTTATCGCTTCATCGTGAGCCGATGAGGAAATATTTGCGTGCTTCAATATCCGCCCCTCTCCTGTGCGTCTGCCCAATGAGGGCATGGGCAGGGATTATGCCGGTGGGCCCGGCCGGGCGGCAGGCCGCCGGCCGGGCAGAGGTTCCTAGAATGTGTAGCCCAGGGTCACGCCATAGGTCCGCGGCGGGGTCAGGGTTCCCAGCACCGGAATCCCGAACATGGCCGAGGACACGTAGCTCTGGCTAACCGCCTTGGTATTGCCGATGTTGCGGATATAGCCCTCGACCGACCAGCCTGCGACATTCTCCACGCGCAGCGAGGCCGAGCCAATGCCGTAAGAATCCTGCGCGACCAGCGGATTTTCGAACGGCGTGAAGAATTGGTGCCCGGTATAGTTGTAATCGCCGCGTAGCGTCACGCGATAGTCATCGAGCTGCCATTCCTGCTGCCCGTAGAGATGGAAGGCCCATTTCGGCGCCTGTGCCAGCCGATTCCCGGACAGATCCTGCGCGCCAGCAGCAAGATTGCTAGGATCGGCTGTTTCGAAGCTGTCGTAACGGGCATCGAGATAGGAGACGTCCCCCCCCAGGGTGAGCCCTCTCACTGGCCGAAGTGCCAGTTCCGCCTCTATGCCATCGACCTTCGCCGTCGCGGCATTCTCCACGACACTCGTGGGGCCGCGCACCTGCGTGACCTGCAAATCCTTATAGTCATAATGGAAGCCGATGAGGTTCGCGGTCACCGCGCCACCCAGCCATGTCGTCTTGATACCCCCTTCATAGCTGGTGATCTTTTCGGGCCGATAGGCCGGCTGGTTCACGCCGAAGGCATAGCCGCCGCTTTTGAAACCCTGACCATAGGTGAAATAAGCGAAGATATCCTTGTTGAACTTATACTCGATCGTCCCCGTCGGTGTGAAACGGGAGAAGCGGTCTTCCAGATGCCGCGGAAAACCGGCGACAGGGATAATCGGACCGCCGAACTCGTATGGATTGTTGAAATCCAGCTGGAAAGTATCGTCGAGCTTCTTCTTCTCGGTGCTATAGCGGCCGCCGCCGGTGACTGTCAGGCCGTCCACGATCTCGTAGGAGAGCTGGAAATAGCCGGCAAGACCATAGGTTTTCTGATAGCCCTGCGAGTAGAACCCGTCTCGCAGCACGAGCGGGCCGCCGCGCACCGCAAGACTGAGCGGAATCTGGGCACCGGCAGGGCTGATATTCTCGTAGAAATATTGCCCGCCCACGAGCCAGGAAAGCTTGCCGATCTTGCCATCCACGGTCAGCTCTTGGCTGAACTGCTCGGCATCGTCCGTCAATGTGTTGAAGCCGAGCTGGGTGCTGGTCCCATCGACGTCCACCCGATTGAGCGAGTCCAGCTTGCGATAGGCGGTCACCGATTTGATCGTCCCCCAGTCTGCCTTGTAGCTGATCTCCTCGGTGATGCCCCAGGTTTTGATGTCGACCCTGGGATCGATGTCGCTGGCGATATCCCGGCTGTTGAAGAGCCCCACGCCGCCAAGGGCGATGCCCAGCGGCGTTGTTCCGGGCTGAGCGGCGCCGAAATAATGGAGCGCGCCCGAATTGTCGGACTGCCGGGAGTAGTCGGCGATGGTCAGCATTTCGAGGCCATCGATCGGCTTCCAGAGCAGCGAGACACGGGCACCGATCTCTTCCTGGTCGTCGATCCTGGTACCGGTCACGATATTACGGCCATAACCGTCATGCTTGTCATAATGCACGGCAAAGCGCGCAGAGAGGTTCGATGTGACGGGTCCGGATGCTGCCATCTCGAGCTTCACGGCATCATAATTGCCGTAGCCTGCACGCAGATAGCCTTCCATCTCGTCGGTCGGCCGCGCACTGGTCACCACCACGGCGCCGCCCGTGGCATTGCGCCCGTAGAGCGTACCCTGTGGCCCCTTGAGGACCTGGACCGATCCTACATCGAAAAGCCCGGCAGCCTGCGCATCGGGGCGCGCGATATAGACGCCGTCCTGATAGAAAGCGATGCGCGGATCCTGCCCCGCGACCACCGAGTCCGAACCGATACCGCGCACCGCGATGTGGACCTGCCCGATATTCTTGCCGAAGCTCACACCCGGCACGGCCGCTGCCAGACCCTGGATGTCGCTTATGCCGCGCGAAACCAGTTCCTCGCCCGTCAATGCCGTGACGGCGGCTGGCGTGCTCTGAAGTGACGTGTCTCGGCGCAAGGCTGTGACCACGATGTCATTGTCGCCTGTTGCCTGGGGAGGCGCTGCTGCCTGCAACTCGGGCGTGGCCTGGGCAAAGGCTGCCATTGGCAGCAGCGCAGCACCCAGGACTAGACTATTCCGGACCACGAAAGAAAAACGGCACATGAACTACCCCTCCAATTCATTGTTATATGTATTCAATCTCGTTTCGACGGCTTAAAGGAAGAACGAGAGGTTCTTCGCGCTGAGTGTCGCCTGATCGATCAGAATCTTGCGCCACGCGATCCTGAGGCCCTCGTCGGTGCGACGGATACGGTCCTCCCGCTTGGCGACCAGCAGTTCGCCGGCCTCCTCCATCCGCGATCGATGGACGAGGAGCTTGCTCCTCACCACGATCTCCTCGCCTTTTTCGCCTTGCTCGACCCGGTCGACGAAGATGTTCGTCACGAGATGGGAGACACGCGACAATGGCTCTTCTGCCCAGTGGATTTTCGTGAGAACCTGATAGACGCGCGCGACCAGCGTCATGCGATTATCATCGATCCACGCCGCCTGATGCTCGTCGGTCGCATCCTCGAAGCGCTTCTTGAACTCCAGATTTTTGCGGATCGGCACCCAATAGCGAATGTCGTCGGTGAAGAAGTCGAGCCATTCCTCGAAATGGCGATTGTCGATCGTGTCGGCCTCGCGATAGAGGAATTCTTCGATTTCGCGGTGAAGCAGAAGATCGTCGAGTGTAGGCGCCGTACGGGGGCGCTCTTTGAGAATGGTCATCGCGTCTTTCCTCAATATCCCATGCGATCGGCCCAGGCGTGATAGAAGGCCACGTTGTTGCGTTCCGTCATCCACCATTTGCTGACATTCCCAGGGATGAAGGGATCCTTGAAACTTCCTGAGTCCGCGACATAGCTGAAGGGCGCATCTTTTGCCGCGCGAACGCGAGCGCCTTCGGAAGCATAGTTCCAGTTTTCCATGTCGTCCTGCTCGGTCATGCCGCCCGGACCGCTATAGGAGATGTAGTAGGGACGCAGAAAATCCTTCGCCTCCTGCGGCGCATCCTTGTCGACGAAGAACATCCGCCAGGCCTGGCAGGATCGTGGGCCGTTGGGATGCGCCATCAGGAATACGCGGGGCTGCTGGGTGTGGAAGCCGGCATTGGGGAAGATATTCGCGAGCACCATCGGCGAGCCGGCCTTTTCGCCCAACCGGTCGATGCGACGACGCCAGCAATCCTCGAAATATTCCGACGTGATCTTCGAGAGCTGGTAATGTTCGCGCGGCTTGGCGAGCGGCACCTTCTCGAAGATCAGGCCATGACCGTTGCCGGTGGCAGTCAGGAACAATTCGCCAAAAGGATCCCGGCGTCCTACGCCCTCGCGCGGACCAATCTTGGAAAGGTCGGTCGACATGTGGCTGATATTGTGAAGCGGATCGCCGCCGGAATTTTCCGACACGAATTTCCAGTTGCAGGGGATGTTCCACTTCTGGACGCCGCCATAGACTTCCACCTCGCCATCGCCGCCGTCCCACGGGCCCAGACCATACCATAGCCCCTCCTTGGCATCGCCGAGATAATCCTCCAATGACGGCGCTTCCTCGTTCCAGGTCGCCCAGATGGTGCCACGAAACGAGGCGACCTTGGCGACCTTGATCAGCCCCCATTCCTTCTTGTTGAAGCTCTCGGGATAATTCTCGCTTTCCGGAACGCCCTTGAGGTCGCCGTTTAGGTCGTACGACCAGGCGTGGTAGGGACAATAGAAGAGCTTGGTGTTCCCCTCGTCATAGCGACATACTCGCATGCCCTTGTGCCGGCAGGTATTGAGGAAGACATTGGCCTTGCCGTCCTTACTGCGGGAGAGGATGACCTGATCCTCCCCCATGCGCGACAGGAAGAAGTCGCCGACATTGGGGATCTGACTCTCATGCCCCACAAGCAGCCATGACTTGCGGAAGATGAGTTCCAGTTCCTGCTCATAGATTTCCTGGTCGTGGAAAATCCTGCGGCTGATGACGTCGCGATTACGATCGACGAGCGGATGGGCGTTCCGGAAAGCGAGAATTATCCCGAGAGCTTCAACAAGAAGGAATGGGGGCTGATCAAGGTCGCCAAGGTCGCCTCGTTTCGTGGCACC
>NZ_DATKFP010000225.1:0-45164 GCF_035511395.1 Sphingobium sp. | reverse complement strand
GGGGAAGCACTTGCCGGCGAACTGGGGGAGGGGGTTCGCTTCTCGCGCCTGAATGTGACCAGTCCGCAAGACTGGCAGCAGACTATCGATGACACCGAAGCCGCGTTCGGCCCGGTGGACGTCTTGGTCAACAATGCGGGTCATTCGGGTCACTGGAAGCCGCTTTCCGATCTCTCGCTGGAAGAATATCGGTTGGTCTGCTCGATCAACCAGGAAGGTGTATTCCTGGGCATCAAGCTGGTGATGCCCTCGATGATCAAGGCTGGTGGCGGGTCGATCGTCAATAATTCGTCGGGCTATGGCCTGGTGGGCGCGGCTAATAATATGGATTATTGCGCATCCAAATTCGCCGTCACCGGCATGACCAAGGCTGCCGCGGTGGAACTCGCGCAGTTCAAGATCCGGGTCAATTCAGTTCATGCGGGCGTGGTGCTGACGCCCATGGTCGAGGAGACGATGGCGCGCCTGGGATCGGACGCGGATATCTACATCGCGCGCATGCCGCTCAATCGCGGCGCGGCTCCGGCGGAAATCGCCAGCGTGTTCGCTTTCCTCGCGTCCGATGCGTCGAGTTTCGTGACCGGCGCCGCTCTGCCAGCAGATGGCGGCCTGACCGCGCAGTAGAGAGCACAAACATCAAAACGGGAGTCGGACGGGCGATCCAGAGGCCAGCATTATCCCGGCGGACGGCGTCATCTACTGTCTGGACAATGTAGTGGCGAAAGAACACTAGGCCTGACCTGAACTGTTTGATCGGGTCGCGCCTGGGGTGGCGCAGCGATGCGCCACCCCCTACAGACTTTCATGACCGCCGGGTGCGCCTGGTGAATGGGACCGCATCCGCACAACCCGGCGAGCGGCCCAACCATAGTCGCTTATCGCATATACACCGGATCGCCCCGATCGCGCCGGGGTCGATGCAGCAACAGGTCATATTGCCCGCCTGTCGCTATTCCGCTGTACGGGGCGACCCGGTTCCAGTCTGGAACGATCCTGCGCCTAAAGATGCGCCATTCCCCACCCCGCCTTTCGAACATGTCGATGTAGCGGCCGCCAAAGATGAACTCGATCACATCCCCGCCTGTGAAGCCCGCCCTGAGTGCATTCTGTTCCCCGATCAGGGCAGCACGGCTTTCGTGAGTCGGATGCGACATATGAAAGGCCGTCAGATAGGTTTCGACAAAGGCGCGATCATCGGCCAGCTCAATCAGGATGTTGGAAACGCTGTGGTGGCTGGTCGCCCACATGTCGCGGACCACGCCGTCCAGCAGGGATGGGATGATATTGAGCGCCGGTCCTTCCGCAGGCCCGCCGTCGAATCCGCCGTCTTCCCAGAAGGTGGTTCTGAACAGATCGGCATCCAGTCGGTCGGTCGCGCGGCAATATCGATGGATGACATCGCAGATACGCTGTCGATCCATCAACTCGGCCAACAGATCGGAGCGTTGGTCGATCATCCCCTCCGGTACGGTCTCGCGCACGGTCAACCGGCCTTCACTTGATCGCTTGTTCTGGCAAAATAGCTTTGTAGGCTGTCGACGATCGCGACATAGACGCCATGTAGCATGGCAGCCTGTTCTTCCCCAAGGTCAGCCGGCATGACGTCGAAGGTGGATGAAATGGTCATCAGGCATCCGCCATCGTCTTGCTCGTCCAAGGCCCAACTGGCGATGTAATTGCGGATGCCCGGCGCAAAGCCATCCGTCGCGTCATAATAGAGCCGATGAGCGACTGGGTCAGCCAACAGCAGGACTTCCCGGTTTTCCTCCGGCGCGCCCTGCTCGACGGCCCCCTGTCCACGTCCCATAACCCTGGTGCGGGGCACGACATCCGGCTGACCTTCCAGCCAGCTTTCCATCAGCCTCATGCCCTCGACATTGCTTCCATCGTCAAACCAGGCAAGGCTGCCCCAATCGGTGATGACGGCCCAGATCGCTTCGATGTCGGCGTCGATCTTCCCCTGATGATATCCGGAAACCCGGTGAACTTTTGCCACAGCCATATCTCCATCGTGGTTTGACGTTGTGAGCGACTGCTTTTCAAACAGCACGGCGCGCGGGCCATCGTCACTTGCCACATGTGGTAGGATATATGTACTAGGCAAGTCAATCTGTGGCGTCGGCCCGCCGTTGGATACCGAGATCGCTCAACCCATGTCAGCCCGACCCGACAATATACAGGCCAAAAAAAATATAGGATCTTTTGAATAGGGTTTATTCCGCCATGTCTGTCTTATCTTAACAAGCAGTGTCATCGCCGCAGCCAACCGAGCCGCTCGACGAAATACATTGGTTTTGCGTTGGGCAAGGCTCGGCCACGGCAGGCATATGTATTTGCTGAATTAACAAGGATAAGAATTATGGATCGAGAGGCGTGGCGCAGGCAAGTTATCGAGACGGCACTGGACCCCGATTTGCCGATCATCGATACGCATCAGCATATATGGATGGAGCCGCCGGGTGCGATGTGGGAACGCTATACCCCGGACCAGATGATGGCCGACATGGCGCATTCCGGTCATAACATAATCGGGACCGTCTATATTGACTCCCGCGCACACTATAGTGAGTTAGGACCCGAACATCTGCGATGTGTGGGCGAAACTGCGTTCGCCGAACAAGTCGCGCAAGAATCTTTGCGTCGTGGTGGCCGCGAAGCAGGGGCCTGCGCCGCGATAGCCACCTATGCGGACTTGATGATGGGCCACGCGGTTGGCGAAGTGTTCGATGCCCATATGGCGGCGTCGCCACGCTTTCGCGGCATCCGCTACATGACCGCCATGGACCAGGATCTGTCGTCCGATCATTGGTGGGCGCCGCAGGGTATCATGAAAGATCCCGTATTCCTGGACGGTTTCAGCGAACTCGCATCGCGCGACCTCATGTTCGATGCGTGGATTTATCATCCCCAGATTCCCGATCTCGTCGAACTGGCGCGACGGTTCCCGGACACGACGATCATTCTGGACCATTTGGGCGGGCCGCTGCTGATTGGACGCTATTCCGGGCGGGAGGAGGAATCCTTTGTCGAATGGCGAAAGAATATGGCCGCGCTGGCCGAATGTCCCAATGTTTCCGTTAAATTGGGAGGGGTGAACAGCAGCACGACTGGCTGGAGCGCACGCGATCTCCCGCTGCCGCCCTCGTCGGAGAAAACCGCCGAAATTCAGCGGCGGCACATGTTCACGGCGATCGATCTTTTCGGTCCTCGGCGCTGTATGTTCGAAAGCAATTTCCCAGTCGATATGGTGTCCATATCCTTTACGGTGCTGTGGAATGCTTTCAAGCGAATGACTGCCGACTTTTCGGATGCAGATCGGCGGGACCTGTTCGCCGGCACAGCATCCCGCGTCTACCGAATTCCTATTGCGGGGTAACATGGGGAGATCCTCTCCACATGCGATAGTCCAACGCGCCGATGCTGGACTGGGCAAGCCTGACATACAGATTTCTGTCAACGAGGTGTCATAGGGAGAGAGCCGACGAGCGTCGGCCACGAGAGGAGCGTTGAGTTGTGACCACCTTGCCTTATCCGGTGCCGGTTTCCAGCCTTTATATACCCACTATCGATCGCCTTCATCATCACCGTTCTTTCGCGGCTGGCCCGTTCGCCACGCGCAACGCTGGAAAGGCACATTCATGGGTTTCGTAATCGGTATCGATGTGGGCGGCACCTTTACCGACGTAGTGTGCAGCGACGGTCAGCAGACGTGGCGCGCCAAGTCGCCGACCAATCCCCAGTTGTTCGCCGAAGGCGTACTTAAAGGCTGCCTATTAATAGCTGAACAGGTCGGCCGCGATCTTTCCGACCTCCTTGGCGATACGGAACGTTTCGGTCTTGGGACGACGGCGGTGACGAATGTCCTTGCCACCAAGCGGGGCCATCGCGTCGGCCTTCTGACAACGGCGGGGTTCGAAAATGAACTTCATACCGCCCGCAACAAGCGCGTGAGCGAGGATGGTTGGTTGACGAAGCCTTGGAATCCGGTCGAGCGGACTTGGATCCGGGGTATCGACGAGCGCATCGACCGCGACGGCAAAATTCTTAAGCCGCTGGATGCCGACGAGATTCGCAAGGTCGTCAGCGATCTAACCGTCGATGAAGGCGTGAACGCTTTCGCCATATCGTTTCTCTGGTCATTCAAAAACCCTGAGCATGAACGCCTGGCTGCGGACATTGTCCGCGCCGAGCGGCCGGATCTGCCCGTTTTCCTGGGCTCCGAACTTCATCCGCTGATGCGTGAATATGAACGTACCACCCTTGCCGTCCTCAATGCATTTACCGCAACGGCGCTTGACGGTGTCGAGGACTTGGAAACGCAACTAAGAGATCTGGGCCTCAAGGCGCCCGTGCTGCTGCTCCATTCGGGCGGCGGCGCCATTTCCGTGAAAGAAGCACGCGCCACGCCGATCGCACTGGCATCGTCCGGGCCGGCCGCAGGGGCAGTTGCTGCGGCAGAAGCTGCAGTGACGGCCGGTATGCCCGACGTACTGTGCTGCGACATGGGCGGGACCAGCGTCGACGTGGCGGTGGTGCGCAACGGCGTGCCTGAACGGCGCCAGCGCGCGGAAATAGAGGGCATCGCCACCGCGCAGTCGGCGGTCGATGTGGAATCGATCGGGTCGGGCGGCGGGTCGATCGCCTGGATCGACAGTCGTGGCCTGCTGCGCGTCGGGCCGCAATCGGCGCGCGCCACGCCGGGGCCGGTTTGCTATGGTCGCGGCGGCACCGAGCCGACCGTGACTGACGCGATGGTCCTCCTGGGCTATATCGATCCAGCGTCCTTCATGGGCGGCCGCATGACGCTGGACGTGGAGGCGGCCAGGGAGGCGTGCGCGCGGCTGGGCAGCAGTCTGGGCATGAACGCGATCGAAGTCGCATACGGCATCCGGGAAATTGCCTTGGCGGAGATGGGCAAAGCCCTTCGTGCGCGCATCGCATCCGGCGGAATCGATATTCGCAAGTTCGGGGTCGTCGCGTTCGGCGGGTCCGGATCGCTCTTCGCGACCGCGATCGCGCAGGATCTGGGTGCACCGGTGGTTCTGACACCGACATCTGCATCGGTTCTATCGGCGTATGGCGCGGCCACCGCCGATATCCGGCGTGAACGCATGCAGTCGATCGATAAACTTCTGCCACTCAATGACGACAGCGCCATTGGAACCCTCCAAAAGCTGCTTTCGCAGGTCGACGCGGAACTTGAGGCGCAGGGCGTATCGCAGCAGGACCGATCGTTCATCTGCGAAGCGGATATGCGCTTCTATCGTCAGAAATCGGAACTCACCATCGCCGTGGAGAGCAGCGATCTCAACACGGACCGCTTGATCGTGAAGTTCCGGGAAATCTACACCGAAAAATATGGCGCGAACAGCTTGACGGCGAACACGCCCATTGAGTTATCGACATTGCGCGTCATCGGCATCGGCCGCACCATCCGGGCCTCACTTCCTTCCACAGGGCCAGCGGCCGACACGGCCTTCATCGCACCCACCCGTGAACGGCCCGTGTGGGTGGAGCGGGCCAAACAGCAGATGGTGCCTGTCTATGACACCAACAGCATAAAGCCGGGGCATGTGATAGAAGGCCCTGCGCTTCTGGATGCGGGCGACACTACGATCTGGGCGCCGCCCCGCACGAGTGTAACGGTGGCTGCAGGACGTACGTTCCTTACCCATCTAAACGCCCAATCATATCGAGGAGAAGTCGCGTGATCGATGCCATCGCCATCGAGGTGATACGCTGCAAGCTGGAATCCATCGCGGACGACGGCGCACGCACTATCGTCCGCACAGCCGTTAGCCCTGCAGTCAGCGAAGCAGGGGATTGTTCATGCAGCATCTATACTGCCGGAGGGGAGTTGATCGTGGGCGGCGGGCATGTTGTCATGCATTTCCACACCGGATGCAACGGCGTCGCAAAAATCCTGGAGGTGCACGGTGACACCATCGCTAATGGCGACATATTCCTGGTCAATGATCCCTATTCCGGGGGCGGTTTCCATGCGCAGGACGTCTTCATCCACATCCCTGTGTTCGTGGAGAATAAGCTGGTAGCGTGGGTTGGCTCCTCGGCGCATATGATGGACATGGGAGGCTCGGTTCTCGGCTCCTTCTCGCCGGCGGCGACCGAATGTTATCAAGAGGCGATACGCTTCCCGCCGGTGCGTCTCTCGCGAAAGGGGGAGGAGCAACTCGATATCTGGGCGATCCTCAGAAATAATATTAGATTGACCGATCTCGTAGAAATCGACATGCGCTCGCTGATTTCGGGTGCCTATGTCACGCAGCAGAACCTCGTTAACCTGATCAAAGATTATGGCTACGAAACCTTTACCGCGGTGGCCAGCGAACTGATCAACCTGACGGAGAAGGAAGTCGTAAAACGCATCGGCGAACTGGAACCGGGTGAATATAAGTTCGTAAGCTGGTCGGAATGGTTCGATGAATATTATAAGATTCCTTGTACGCTTACGGTAGGCGAAGATAAGCTACACTTTGATTTCACTGACGCATCGCCGCAATCGTCGCATTATTTCAACTCCAAGTCCTACGTTATTCAGAGCCTGCTTGGCGTTCAGATGGCCAGCACGCTTGCTTACGACCTGCCGCTTAATGAAGGCGTGTTCCGGGCTTTCGAAGTGAAGTGCAGGCAAGGTTCGATCCTGGACGCCCAGCCTCCGGCGCCGATCGGCGCGCCTCATCTGGAAGTCGGAATGAACGCAGCGGGCGTGGCGATGCATGCGCTCAACCTCGCCATCGCTGCATCACCGGATTCGCGAGCCCGCAAGAATATGGCGGGTCCTTCGGGAGGCTCTGGCATCGGTGTTGCGACTTTTTCGGGGACAGGCATCAAGGGCGATCCCGATGGATGGTTGATGATCGATCCTGGCTTCGTCGGTTGCTCGGCCGGTTACGATCGCGATCCGGGAGATACATATTTCGAAGCGCTCGGCGGAGGTTCCAGCGTCGAAATGATGGACGTGGAAGTCATGGAATCCTGGTATCCTGTCCGCATCGAACAACGCGGCCCCCGGCCCAGCACCGGGGGCGCCGGAGAATTCCGCGCCGGTTCCGGCCTGGAAATGACCTTTTCTGTCTATGGATCGGATAATTTGTCCATGGCTCTGCTGGGAAACCGGGAGCAAATTCCCATCGCGGGACTGGGCGGCGGACTGCCCGGGGCGCTGACGGCATTTACCCTCAAGCGTCATGACCAAGCTAAGGAAATATTGGGTTGCCATCAGCAGGGCATAAAATTGGGGGAGGGTGACTCCATTCACTTTGTCCTCGCCAACGGCGGCGGTTGGGGCGATCCGTTGGATCGCGCCGTCTCCAGCGTCGCCGCCGACGTCCGGTCGCACCGGCTGACGCCCGAGCAGGCTCGCCAACTTTATAACGTCGTAGTGGGAGATGAGCAGGCAACAGAGCGGCTGCGGGCAGACATGCTGGCAGAGCGACTGCGGTGTGCGGAACCGGCGAAGCGTCCATTGACGTGGACGGCGGAGATCAAGGCGGCCGCAGAAGGACAATGCCGACCTCTCTACATCGGTGTGGAGCAGCGCGGCTCAGTGGCCGTAAGTGAACGGACCGGCGCGCCCCTGGCGCTTAGCCCGGATCAATGGACCGATGGCTGTCCTGTCATTCATCATTTCATGCCTGCTGACGCCGGTGTCGATGTCGTGGCCTACCTCGATCCCGGGTCCGGTCATCTTCTGGTTGTCGATGTCGTTGTCGAAGGAACGGAAAGGGCCTTTGAGTCATCGCCGCTGCGCTGGATCAAATCGTCGGCAGGCGGTGCGACGTCCGACGACGTCGTTAGCGCTTTGTAAGCCAAAAGCGAGACGTGAAATAATTGTCGGTCATGGGGTGCGGGTCATCAGTGCGGATTCCTCCCCAAGCAATGCCTCAACATGAACTCTATCGAATTGGGAGAAGGACATGCCGTTGATCGAAGCTCAACTGGAGCAGCTATATGACGAGAAGCTTCTGCAGGACAATCTGATGCTGTACTGCCGTGCGGCGGACCGGATGGACATCGAAGGGGTCAGGGCAACATACTGGCCCGATTCCCACGATGACCATGGTGGCTATATGGGGCCCGGGCAACAATGGGCCGACGCGATTGAAGCCTACAGAGACAATTTGTACAGCTGCAATCATCACTGCAGCAACGTCCTGTGCGAAATTGACGGAAGCCGTGCAAAACGTGAAAGCAGTTTCCTGTGCGTGGCAGTATTCAAGAATCCGGACGTCACCATGACCCATGGCGGCCGCTATCGTGATCTGTGCGAGAAGCGTGAAGGTGAGTGGCGGGTGCTGCGGCGCACCTGCATCTGGGACTGGTGCGACGTCAGAAAGTACTCGACAGGTTGGGACATATCGGGCGTGCCCTACATGTCGAATTGGGGAGACCGTTATCCCAATGACCCGATCTACAAGGACTGGTTCGAAAGCCCCCCGACGCCGCGCCCTTCCCATCATGATACGGTAGAGAGGCCGTAAAGAGCGACCCAATGGGCCGTTCCATTCCAACCGAATACCGCAAGTCGCACGAAACGCAACTCAATGTCTTCTGGAGAACAAGATGTCCGATAGGCTGGAATTCAACAAGGGTCTCGTCAAAAGATATCTAGACGATGGCATGACCGAAAATCGCGTGGCCGTATGGAGCGAAATTCTTCATGAGGATTTCACCTTCTGGGGTGTACCGACCTCCCCAGCTTCGGGCACGCGCAATAGAGAGCAGATGTTGGAGGGATTCGGAAGTCTTTTCGATCGTATCGAGAGTGTCAACCTCTACATTGACGATATGATTGCCGAAGGTGATCGCGTTGTGGTCGAAGCTCATTCGCATTGCCCTTTGAAAAATGGCAAGGTTTACGAAAACGACTATGCATTTCTGTACAAGATAAAGGATGATAAGATCATTGAGATGCGTGAGTTTCTGTCTACCGAAGCATTGAATATTCTGGTTGATTAGGACTCTTATTCCATCATAGCGCAGAATGCGACGGCGCGGACTGATAAACTGCGTGCGAGTTTGCCCTATCGGTTTGGTATGCGACGAAATCCTTGAGCCGACAGAACACGGCTTTGACCACCTAGCGTTTGCGATGATGGTGGCGTTCGTCATATTGGGCCGCTTGTGGTTTCATCTGCCGCTGTATTTGGGCGAGACTTGGCAGGTGCCGGGATGACCCAGATGCGTGCCCTTGAGCTATGTGAACCTTGCGATGCAGGTGACATCTGAGGTGGTGCCGCCTTCTTGGACAGTTTGGCGGCGAAGTTAAGCTAATCCCGGGTGTGATTATGCCGCCAGTTTGGTCACCAGATCATGGGGGGCATGCCCCCCATGATCTGAAGCGTCGATCTGCCCATAGGCCTCTGCCGGGGTTCGCCCTGCCAGTCCCGAGTGCGGTCGCTGCGTGTTGTAATAGGTGATCCAGCGGCCAAGGCCAGTGCGCAACTCCGATCCGGTCTCGAAGGCGTGCAGATAGACGCATTCATATTTGAGGGAGCGCCACAGGCGCTCGATGAAGACATTGTCCATCCAGCGCCCGCGTCCGTCCATGCTGATCCGCACCTCGGCATCCCGCAACACGCTGGTGAAAGCCAGCGAAGTGAACTGGCTGCCCTGATCCGTGTTGAAGATCTCTGGCTTGCCGAAGCGCGACAGCGCTTCCTCCAGTGCCGCAACACAGAAGCCGGCATCCATGGTGTTCGACAGCCGCCAGGCCAGCACCTTGCGCGTCGCCCAGTCCATGATCGCCACCAGATAGAGGAAGCCACGCCGCATCGGGATGTAGGTTATATCCGCGCACCAGACCTGGTTCGGCCGATCGATCACCAGCTTGCGCAGCAGATAGGGATAGACCCGGTGCTGAGGGTTCGGGTCGCTCGTCCGAGGCCGCTGGTAAATGGGCGATAGCCCCATCCTGCTCATCAGCCGCCGCACACGCCGACGCCCAACATCACGCCCGATACGGCGCAGATGGCGGGCCATCTGACGGCTGCCATACCAGGGCATGTCGAGGAACGCGGTATCGATCACCTGCATCAGCGCCAGCGTCTCCCCGGTCTCGGGCACAGGCGCATAATAGAAAGACGACCTGCTTATCGACAGCAGGCGTATCCGCTGTTTTCTCCCCACCTTGTGGAGGTCGCCATGAGCTTTGATTGTCCCGCCCCTCAGACCCCAAGGTGGAGTGGACGGGATGTCATTGGAGCAGGTGATCGACGAGGGCTGTTGTCCGCAGGGAGGGCGCCGACGGCGCTGGTCGACGGACGAGAAGCGCGCGATCGTGGAGTTGTCGCTCGATCCCGAGTGCAGCGTGGCGGAGGTGGCCAGCTGCTTTGGTGTCATACCAGCGCAGATATACGGCTGGCGGCGCGAGCTGCGCGAACTAGAGGACGTGGACGACGCGGAGGCGCCGGTGTTTTTGCCGGCGTTGATCGAGCCGGTGCCCGCCCCAGCGCAGCTCCTGGAGCTGGAACGCAACGATGGTCGCCTGCTGCCCGACACGATGGTGCAGGTGGCGATGCGCGTGCGCGACGTCCCGGTGATGGTCGCGCACGGCGCCAACCCCATGGTGGTCGCTTCGGTGATCGCTGCGCTCAAGGCGGCACGATGATCGGACCCGGTAGCGATGCCAAGGTGCTGATCTACACCAGGCCGGTCGATTTCCGCTGCGGGATCGACACGCTGGTCGCCAAGGTCCAGCACGAGTTGCACATGAGTCCATGGGCCGGGGTCGTTTTTGTATTTCGCTCGAAGCGGAAGGATCGGCTTAAGATTTTGTGGGCTGACGGGACCGGTGTGTGGTTGATGACCAAGCGCGCCGAGTCCGAGCAGGGGTTCGCCTGGCCGCAGCCGAGCGACGGCGTTTTCCGGATCACGGCCGCCCAGATGGCGGCGCTGGTGTCCGGAATGGACTGGCGCCGACACCGTGCTCCACGCCGTGTGATCGGGCCTAAAGTCGAGGCTTGCGCCAGTGCGTGAGCCGATCGCGCCAGCCCGATTTCGACCTGCTGGACGGGTCGTTACGCATGTGATTCGATGCCGTTCGTGGATCCCGTGACGGCCCTTCCCACTGACCTTGCCAGCGCTCAGGCGCTGATCGCGACACTGACCGCGCAGATGGTCGAACGCGATCGCGAGTTGGCGGTGCTGCAGGCTGAACAAGAGGCCGCCGAACACCGGATTGCCGAGGCTGAAGCGCGCGAGCGGATAGCGTTCGCCGCCGCCAAGATGGTCGAGGCAGATGCCGCCAGACGGCTTGCCGGTGCCGCCGAGAGGCTCGCCAACATGGACAATGAGCTGGCCGCCGCGTTGCATGAGGTGAAGCGCCTCACTGACATCCTCGACGCGTTCAAGCGTCACCGTTTCGGCCAGAGCGCCGAGCGTCTCGATCCCGACCAGTATCAGCTCGTGCTCGAAGAGCTCGAGGCAGCGCTCTCGCACGCCGAGGCGGGGCTGGAAGCGCTGATCGACAAGCTCGACGGCAAGACCAGGGAGAAGCAACGCCGCCGCACCAACCGTGGCGCATTGCCCGCTCATCTCGAGCGCGTCGAGCAGTTGATCGATATCGACGACAAGCACTGCACGTGCTGCGGTCACGATCTGCACGTTATCGACGAAGACGTGACCGAGCGTCTCGACGTCGTGCCAACCATATTCCGCGTGCTCCGCACGCGCCGCCCACGTTATGGCTGCCGCGGTTGCGACGAGGCTGGCGTCATTCAGGCGCCGGCGCCGAGTTTCATTGTCGATCAGGGCCTGCCTACCGACGCGCTGGTCGCCCAGGTGCTCGTCTCGCGCTTCGCCGATCACACACCGCTCTACCGCCAGGCGCAGATCTATGCGCGATATGGCCTCGATCTCGACCGATCGACCTTCTCCGATTGGATCGGGCGCGCTGCATGGTGGCTCGAACCGCTTCACCGACACCTTCTTGGGCATCTGCGAAGTTCCGAGAAGCTGTTTGCCGACGAGACCCGGATGCCGGTCCTGGCACCCAGAACCGGCAAAACCCGAACGGGGCAACTGTGGGCCTATGCCCGAGATGATCGCGCGTGGGGCGGCACTGCGGCGCCCGCGGTGGTATACATTTACGCCACCGGCCGCGGCAGCGAGCATCCGGTCGATCATCTCGGCACGTTCACAGGCGTGCTGCAGGTGGACGGCTATGCCGGCTATAACGAGATCGCCCGTCGCAACGGCATCAAGCTTGCGCTTTGCCTCAGCCATGCGCGGCGCAAGTTCTACGACCACCGTGAGAAGGAACCCGTCGCGGCGGAGGTGCTGCGCCGCTTCACGCTCATCTACAAGCTGGAGGCCGGCTGGCGTGGCAAATCGCCTGAAGCACGGGTCGATGGTCGGCAACTCTACCTCAAGCCGCTGTTCGAGGATCTCCACGCATATTTGGTCGGGAAGCTTCCGCGATTCAGCGCCAAGAGCAAGATGGCCGAGGCGATCCGCTACGCGCTCAACAACTGGGACGGGTTGACCTATTGTCTCGCCGACGGCCGTGTCGAGTTGGACACCAATTGCGTCGAGAGAAGTATCCGCCCGATTGCGCTGTCGAGAAAAAATAGTCTCTTCGCAGGGTCCGATCTCGGCGCCCATCATTGGGCGGTGATCGCGAGCATGCTCGAGACGTGCAAGCTTTCTGACGTCGATCCGCTCGCCTGGCTTACCGACACGTTCTCGAAGCTCGCCAACGGTCATCCCGCCACTGACCTTGAATCGCTCATGCCGTGGAACTTCCGCAAAATCGAGCGTCGACCGGTGGCGTTGGCGGCGTGAGATCGCAGCCGCCCAGCGCGGCGTTCACCATCGCCCAGGTGGCCGCGCGGCTCGGGGTAAATGAAGATCTTCTCCACGAGATCTCGATCGACATGTTTTCGGAGCATGGCTGCATGTGGATCTACGACATCGATCGCGAGATCCCGGCATTCACTGATTACGGCATCGAGCATCTCGAATTCGAACTTGAACAATATCATGGCTGGAAACCGGCTGACCATCCCAACCGCCGACCATACGGCGTCCGGAAAATTCCGACGCTGGGATGCCCCCGCCGGAAATCATCGATTGACTGATCACCGACGTGTGCCGCCGCGGTCATCGCTTCGCCGCGCAAGGTGGGGAGAAAACAGCGGATACGAACAGGGCGATGGGCTGGAATCCATATTCGTCATGATGGGCATTGAACAATCGCAACTGCTGGCCGCCGTGCACGGCATCGAAGGTGTCATCGATGTCGAGGACAATGCGTCTGGGCACGGTGCGGAAACTCTCGCAGTACAGATCAACCATCGCTCGGCCCATGCGCAGGAGCGCACGCGTGTCGGGCAGGTTTTCCAGTCGTGAGATTGTCGGCTGCGAGCAAAGTGCACGGTCAGATGGAGTGAGGTCGAGCGCCATCTTGAAGACCGGGTCGATGCGCAGGCTGGAGGCGTCATTGCCGTCTTCATAGCCCGCCGCGATCATCATCAGTCGGAACCGGATAATGTCGACAAGGGAGTGCGTGATATGATCCGGCGCACGGGGATCGTTGATGCAGGCAGCTATGCGATCGGCTACCCCAAGGCGCTGCTCAACCTCGCGCAATAGCAAAATACCGCCGTCCGAGGAGAGCAGACCGCCATCGAATCTGGCGTCAATCCGCTTGCCAGAAACGGGTGACAAACCGGGCAGCGGCAGAGTAGAACCATCCATGGCGGGTGTGGCTTTCCTGAAATGACGTTGATCTGACTAGGCATCTAAATCATACGTTAAATCAGAATGTTACGCTACATCCGCCAACACGCGTGAATTTTCCGGGTTAGGTTCCGGAGCTTCGCACTGCGACCGATCTGGCGAAGCGGTTCGTCTCATTGCTTGGCGGCGCAGAACCCTCCAATCTCAGTACATGGCTTGAACAGGCTGCCAGCAGCGAACTTGCCAGCTTTGCCAATGGTATGGCCCGGGGACGTTGATGCGGGGAGTGCCAGGATTTCCGTGTGCGGGCGGGCATAATGGGTAAAAAGGGAGTCCCACTATGTCTCGACGCAAAGAGCCTGCCATACCGAATGAGCTTCTCGATCAGCTTTTGGCGGGCGCTGCCAGCGCCGCCTTCGAGGAGGGCGGTCTGATCGATTCGCTGAAGAAGGCGCTGACAGAGCGTGCCCTGAATGCGGAGATGGATCACCACTTCGCTGCCGAAGACGGCGCCGCCAACATGCGCAACGGCTACGGTCGGAAGACGGTTGATGACCGACACCGGCAAGTTGGCGATCGACGTGCCGCGCGACCGCCAGTCGAGCTTCGACCCGCAGTTGATCACCAAGTATCAACGCCGCTTTCCTGGCTTCGATGACAAGATCGTGTCGATGTACGCGCGCGTCATGAGCACCCGCGAGATCACCAGGCATCTGCACGATCTTTACGGCGATTACAACTCGCTGGACGACCAGCCCGGTCGAAGGCCAATTTATCAGAGTCAAAGCTATCAAGAGACAGATGTACGGTCGCGCGGGCCTCCCGCTCTTGCGCCAGCGCGTTCTGATCGCCGCTTAAAATCGGTCGGCGAATGGAACAGTCCCACTCGTCCCACCTGCACCAAATGTGCGGAAGACCCCAATCAAGATGAGAATCGCCACCATGCCAGAACTCGGATCGCTCGATAATAAGCAGCCCGCTCGCTCGCCGGCCTTGCCTCCGTCGCGCGACAGTCCGGCCAGTGGAAGGGAAATAGCTTCATCCGCGGCGGCAGGGCCAACGTTCGCCAAGCACTCTATATGTCGGCCCTAGCCGCCGCCCGCTTCAATCCGGACCTGAAGGCCAAATACCACCAGCTCGTCGCATCCGGAAAGCTGGCCAAGATCGCCATCACCGCCGTCATGCGAATGCTCGTCGTCACCGCAAATGCTCCGCTCAAAGCCGATCGCCTTGGGACACAAGATCGCACTTAACCATCACGGATACTCTCATGCCTTCCAATCGGGTGGCCACGACTGACGTCACACGGCGGAATCACCCGAACGGCGTAACGATAGCACTTACGTGGCAGCGCTCGCGGGTGCCAAAATTGCATCGGATAGCCTGCCTCAACCCTAAAAGATGACGATATCGATCGCGCTGTGTCCCGCCGATTCGGTCGAGAGACGACGATTTCAGAACATCTATAGCGGCGCATGCTTGCGAGCATCAAAACCGGGCGCGGAACCCGACCTTGAATTCACGGCCGAGCACGTCATACAGTGCCGCGTTTACGCCGGGGGTGAGGAACTGCTGGTTCTGGCCGGCCACCGGCACGGGGTCGGTATTGAGGACATTGTCGGCATTGATGAAGAATTCGGTCGTGCCGCCCATCCCCGGAACCTTTACGGTCACACCTATGTCTAGATAGGTGGCGCCGGGGATGCGATTATTCGCCAGCGTGGCGCTGGTGAACAGATGATCATAGACCCCTGACGATACGCTGCGGGTCGACAGATAACCTGTAAAAGCGCCCTGCTGATAGTTGACCGTGTTAACGATACGCCATTTGGGGACGCTGCCCGAATTCTCTCCGGCCGCCTCGTCGAGCAGCACCCCGTCGAACGTGCTGCGCGTGTCGATGTGGGTTATCAGGCTGCGCAGGGTCAATGAAGCATTCCAGCTTTCGCTGATCGCGGTGAGATCAGTACGGTAGCTGACTTCGATATCGAAGCCTTTCTCCCGCTCCACGGCCAGATTGACCGGGCGCCGGAATATCTGAGTGATGGTGCCGGCAGCGTTCCGCGTGATTTCCGCGCACAGGCCGGTATTGCCTGCCACACATCGGTCAACCACTTGCTGCGCCGTCAGTGTCTGGATGGCATCACGAATCTTGATATTGAAATAATCGAAGGACAGATTGAAGCTAGGCAAGAAGCGCGGTTGCAACACGACGCCCAGCGTCAGACTGTCCGCCCGTTCGGGCTGCAGATTGGGGTTGCCCACGGTGATTGCGGTTATGCCCCCCGTCTGCGCGCCGGTGGTGCGATCAACGACAGTCTGTCCGGCGGATGTTATGCCGGCCTGAAATAGTTCGCTCAGATTGCCGGCGCGGATGTCTCGTGAGCGGGTGCCACGGAACCGGATGTCGGGAATCGGCTCCCAGGTGAGGCCAGCTTTCCAGGTCGTAACACTGCCGCTGGTGCTGTAATGCGTCTTACGTAGCGCTCCGTTGAAATCCAATTTGTTCAGGAAGGGCATGTCCTTGGCCAGCGGCACGATCACTTCCGCAAAGCCTTCATAAACGTCGTAACTGCCGCGCGTCGGCTTGTAATTGCCGGTGAGATAGATGCTCGACTGGGACCCGGCGTCGACCGTGCTGGACACGCTTTCTTCGCGATATTCGCCGCCGATCGCGAGCGAGACTGGTCCTGCCCAGGTCGAAAAAGGTTCTCCCTGGACCGTGCCGGCGACAACCTTCTGCTCGATCCGCTGCCTCAACGAGGAGGTACCCGAGACGTAGTTAAGAGCCGCCGGGGTATTGACCCCGATGCCGAAGGGGTTGAACGGTACGCAGGAGGGGTCGGTGACAGTCACCTGGTTGACGCGGCATATGATCTGATTGCTGCCGTTGCGCACGGCGTCGATCGCGCGGCGCAGATTGGCGGGGATGGAATCGTGCCGGACATCGACGCTGATGTTGCTGCGACCGTAGGTTCCATAGAGGTCGTAGCGCCACGAACCGCCCAGATTGCCTTCCGCGCCGATCGCATAGCGCTGCAACTCACGGACGTTGAGCGGGCGCATGCGGCCGATGTCGTCGAACGTCGATCCGAAGGTGAAATTCGTCTGCCCGGCCGCTGTCATGCGCGCGCGCAGGTCGTCCGGCAGGAAGGCATTGTCGCGCTGGATCGTAAGATTGCCGAAATAGAAATTGGGAATGGAATCGGGAGTGGCTCTCGATCTGGCGTAAATCGCTTCGGCAAACAGCTTGAAGGCGTCGCTGACCTCGAAACTCGCGCGAGCGAAACCATTATATTGTTCGACGGGGACTTCCAGCGGTATCTGGAAGCCAAGGTCGTTTCTGTCTCCACCGATCGAATACATGCCCGATGCGACGCCGAAAATATGCCGTCTGGTTGCGCCGCCATTGATGAATTCCGTTCCACGCAATATGCCAGTCGTGATAAGGCCACCAGGCGCCGAATTGCCGATATTGACATTTTCGACGTTGATCAGGCTGGGCTGGCCATTATCGGGCGCGAAGGCCGGATTGCCGATGATCTTGCGCCCGCTATACCAGGGCCTGTCTGCTGCAGCCTGCTGCCCGCGCGCATCGGCATAGGTTGCGCTGATGATGAAATGCCCGCGTTGGTCGGCGAAATCGGTTCCGAACGCGCCGTCCGCGCGCCAGCGGAATGCGTCACCATAGGTCGAGATGCCGCTCTGCAAGCCGAGCTTCACCCCTTTGAAGGCCGTGTCTAGAACGAAGTTCACAACGCCCGCCACCGCGTCCGAGCCGTAGGCCGCCGAAGCGCCGCCGGTCACGATGTCGACGCGTGAAATGAGGGCCGACGGAAGGGTGTTGGCATCGACAAGGCCTGCGTCGGTTGCGCCGACGACCCGGCGGCCATCAAGCAGAACCAGGGTTCGGGTCGGCCCCAGGCCACGAAGATTGAGGAAGTTGGAACCGGCCGACCCGCTTGATATGTTCACCGTCGCCGTGCGGGGAGTGCTGCCGGCCGCGAGCTGGGGCAAAGTGTTGAGATAATCCGCCACATTGGGACGCGCCGCCGCCTCAATATTGGCGGTCGTGACGACCGTTTCCGGGGTCGGTGCGCTGTAGCCGTCGCGCTTGATCCGCGATCCCGTCACGACAATGTCCTGGACGGTTGCCTCGGTTGCCGTCGCTTGCGGGTTGAACTGGTCGGGACCGGTCTGCGCGGCCGCTGGTGAAACGAGCGCGCAGGATAGCGTGGCCAGTGCGACGCCTGTTGTCAGGCCGATTGAACGACGTGCGAGTTTCCTCATCATGCCTCTCCCTACGGCCCATTTTTTTTGATGGGCTCGTTTCCCCTGGTTTTTCGATGGCGGACCCGGGTCTATCCAGACCAAGGTTTCGGCCTCCCGGCGAGCCATAGCAATTTCTGATCCACGACATGAGCCATCGCCGCTGACGATCATTGTGATCTGCAGTCGATGCTATTTGACAGCGGGGGCGCTTGGCGACTGTTCTTCCTGGATGGAGGCTGAATGACGACATCATGTGAATTTACGACGGCCGATCTGTGGGACATCCATCATGAAACGGTGAAGATGATCCCGGTCGAATTTCGATCCTACGGCGGCATCAGTCGATTTAGTGGTCAAACTGTGACTCTTGCCACCGCGGACGATCATGACGCAGTGCGCGGCATCCTCGAAAAGCAGGGGCATGGGCGGATATTGTTCATTGATTGTGAGGGTGAGGTGGCCATCGCGATGATCGGGGATCGGCTCGCATCTCTTGCATGTGCCAATGATTGGGCAGGCGTGATTGTTCATGGCGCGGTGCGGGATTGCGAGGCTCTGGCGCGGATCGACATAGCTGTGCTTGCGCTGCGCACGACCGCGATGCGCAGCTTCGCGCGCACTGCTGTACACCGGTGCGGCGAAACGATCACGGTCGGGGGCGTGGCCGTGGCTGAAGGGGGCTGGATATATGCCGATCAGGACGCAATTCTGGTGTCGGCGCTGCCGCTCCTTGCCAGTTCAGCTTGCAGGGATGCTCGTTGAACTCGCATGCTTGGACAGACAAGAGCATAAGGGCGATGCTTTGGCGATTACAAAGCCTTCCAGGTGCCATCCTTGAGGCGCTGCGCCTCCGCGCGCTGACAAGCAGCAAACACACCGGCATAGCGCTGCACACCCTCGACCCCCATCAGCAATGGATTGGGCGCCTGCGGGTCCGCCTTCAGCCGCCGCAGATGCGAAAAAACTGCACCCTGATAGGCGTGCGTATTGATGAACGCATCTGCCCCCTCCCGCAACGCCATAGCGGCGACGAAGTCGGAGGAGATAGCGTAGTCGGCCGCCCGCTCGATGCGATCGTTACCGCTCCAGACCAGCAGCTTGTGCGTGCTGCCGCCATGGACGACCGGCACTATCATCGTCATCTGGCCATCGGTATGGCCCGGTGTCAGCATTGCGAAAACCTCCGTTTTCGGGCCGACCCTGATGCGCTGCGCTCCATTGAGCGATCCGGGATAGGCCCCAATCCGTATGTCGATCCGGTCGGGGATCGCGAGCAGCCACTTCTGCTTGCGTGCTTCGATCTGGGCGGGCGTCCTTGCCTCGATCGGCGGCCCGAAGCGCATGGCTTGCCCGTTTTTAACGCCGGCACGTATCTTCATTACCATATCGGCATCCGGACCGCCCATCACGAACTTGGCCAACGGCGCGAATTTCGTTCGTATGAGGTTGGCGCCGCCGATATGGTCGGGATGCCAATGTCCCATGAAGATATATTTGACCTCGCGCGGATCAAGCCCGGCTTTGGCCATCTGGTCCAATAGCTGACCTTGCATATCGTCCGGCGTCGTCAGGCTGTCGAACATCACCAGTCCGTCCGGCGTGCGAACGACGACCATACCGGTCACATCCGTGCCGAAATACCAAGCATTGTCCATGAAGCGCACGCCTCCGGCCGGCATCGGCCGCCCGTCTGCCGGATCGAGGAATCCCTTGGGGCTTATGAGGTCGGTCGCGAGATCGCGGGGGCGGTCGATGATCTGCCCCGGACCGGCTTCGCGGGTCGTGCGATAGCCGGTTTCGCACCAGACGCGATATGCCCAGTGGATGACGGGATTGTCGTCGACGTCGGCAAGCGCCCTTGCCGCCTTGTCATATGCCTGCGCAAGCGGACGGTCTGGCTTGATCGGTCCGCCAAATGGCGGCTCGGCGCGCGGGGACTGCGATCCGGCTGGCGCGGCAAGCAAGGCGAATGCCAAGGTCCATATGCCTGACGTCATCCTGCGCAAAGGGGATTGTGAATTCCGGCTCATGGCATCCTCTCGACTATCGCTTGATCTATCGAAGCAACCCCTCTTACGGTGAAGAAGGGCGACACAGCGAAGCGCCGCATTTCAGGCCGGGAACGGCAAGCGTCACGATGTCCGCTACAGCCGCAATCCTGGGCCGTTCGCACATATCGGCGATCCTCTCTCAGCTAGCGATGCAATATATGCCGCATGCGTTTGGGAAGCAGGATGCAGCGGCAGACAAAAGAGACAATTCGTCGTTCGCGAGGGCAGGGTTCGTGCGGGCCCTGTTCTTGGTCGGGCGCATCCGTTACGGCGGGCGGTGGTGTGGCGGTTTGGCCCGCAAGCGCCCTTCTTTCGTGCTGGTGAACTGCCGTGGACTGCGCCCGGTCCATTTGCGGAACGCGCGGTAGAAGGCGCTGGGTTCCTCGAAGCCCAGGCTGGCCGCAAGATCGGCGATCGTGCATCGTCCCTGTTCCAGCGCATCGATGGCGCGTTGCTTGCGGATGCCGTCCTTGATCTCGCTGATGGTCGCGCCTTCCGCCTTCAACTGGCGACGCATGGTCGCGCTCGACATGTTCATCAGCGATGCGATCTCCGCCGATCCAGGCCAGGCGACTGGATCGATCCGGTTCAGGTCGGCTCGGATCTTCGTCGCCAGGTCGCTATTGGGCCGGTAGCGCACGATGATGTTGCTGGGCGCGTCGCGCAGGAACAGGTTGAGCGCGGCGGCGCTGCGCCGGATCGGCAGGTTCAGGAACGCCCTGTCGACCGCCAGCGCATGACAGGGCTGGCCATAGCGCACCGCAACGCCGAAAAATTCGCGGTAGGGGCTGGTTTCGGGCGGTTCGGGGTCCTTCGACGCAATCGCCGATATCGGGATCTGCCGGCCGACCAGCCAGCAGGCGAGCCCGTGCAGGATGATCCAGTACATTCTGTGGGCGAAGGGGCGGGTATCGGTCCCGGCATCGGTCAGCGTGACGCTGGCAACGCCCGATTCCACGGTCAGGGTCGCCGACGGATCGCCCAACAGGATGTTGAGAAACTGCAAGGCTCTGGGAAGCGCGCGACGCAGGGTGCCGGCATGCACCACGCAATGGCAAAGCAGCGCGAAGCTGCCCGACGGCATGGGCCGTGCGCCCAGCCCCAGAAATTCATCGTCCATCATGGTCGCCGCGGCGCGCCACAGCGCGGCAAGCTCCGTCGCGGGCACGAGCAGAGGGGTCGGGGCGTCGGGCGATGACGGCATGATGGACGATGGCGCATGTCCCGCTTTCCGTAGGCAGGACAGGATGTCGTCGGCAAAGACCCCGGAGGCAAGACTGCGGTTCATCGGCGGGCTGTCCTGGAGTGGCAAGATCGATCGGCAGATTTGATCCGGTTCGGCACTGAATGCAATAGACGCACGCTGTAGGACGGCCGCAACGAACGACCGCATTTGACTATGGGGATGGATGACATGATGCTGACCGACACCCAATGTGCGATCCGGGATTCGGTGCGCGCATTCGCCCGGGAAAGGATCGCGCCGCAGAGCCGCGGCTTCGAAGCGGCGGGCGGTTTCCCCGATGGCCTGTTCCGCGAAGTGGCGGGCCTGGGCCTCATGGGCATGACCGCGCCCGAAGCCTTTGGCGGGGCGGCGACCGACTATGTCTCCTACGCGCTGGCGTTGATCGAGATCGCCGCCGCCGATGGCGCGCTCTCCACGATCGTGTCGATCCAGAACAGCATCATGGTGGGCGGCCTGCTCAAGGATGGCAGCGCGGCGCAGCAGGCGCGCTTCCTGCCGGACCTGATCGCGGGCCGCATGATCGGGGCCTTCGCCCTGACCGAAGCCGACGCGGGCTCCGACGCGGCGGCGGTCCGCACCCGCGCGGACAAGGTGGAGGGCGGCTGGCGTCTCAACGGATCGAAGCAGTTCATCACCTCGGGTCGGATCGCCGGCCTCGCCATGGTCATCGCCGTGACGGACCCCGATGCCGGCAAGAAAGGGCTATCCGCCTTCCTCGTGCCCACCGACCGCCCCGGCTATGGCGTCGACAAGGTCGAGCACAAGATGGGGCAGGGCGCGTCCGACACCTGCGCCTTGCGGTTCGACGACCTGTTCGTCGAGGATGATCTGCTGATCGGCGCGCCGGGACAGGGATACCGCATCGCGCTCGCCAATCTGGAGGCCGGGCGCATCGGCATCGCGGCGCAATGCGTGGGCATGGCGCAGGCGGCGCTGGAGATCGCGGTCGCCTATGCCAGGGACCGTCGCTCGATGGGCAAGGCGATCATCGAACATCAGGCGGTCGGCTTTCGGCTCGCCGACCTCGCCACCCGGCTGGAGGCGGCGCGGCAACTGGTGCTTTCGGCCGCCGCGCTCAAGGATGCGGGACAAGCAGCGCTGGCGCAGGCGTCCATGGCTAAGCTGTTCGCCTCCGAAAGCGCTGAGGCAATCGTTTCCGGCGCGATCCAGACGCTTGGCGGCTATGGCTATCTGGAGGAATATGGCGTCGCCAAAATCTACCGCGACGTGCGCGTCTGCCAGATTTACGAAGGCACGTCCGACATCCAGCGCATGGTCATCGCGCGCAGTCTTTGAAGGAGCATGTTCATGACCGACGATCCGATCATCATCGCCAGCTATGCCCGCACGCCGATGGGCGGGTTCCAGGGCGTGCTGTCGCCACTGAAAGCCACCGATCTTGGCGCGGCGGCGGTGAAGGCGGCGGTCGAGCGCGCGGGCGTGGCCGCCGACGCCGTCGACCGCATCTATATGGGCTGCGTCCTGGCCGCGGGGCTAGGCCAGGCGCCGGCGCGTCAGGCGGCGATCGGCGCGGGCCTTGGCCTCAATACGCAGGCGACCACCGTCAACAAGATGTGCGGATCGGGGATGCAGGCGGCGATCATGGCGCATGAGGCCTTGGCGAGCGGCGCGGCCGACATCGTGATCGCGGGCGGCATGGAAAGCATGACCAATGCGCCCTACGCCCTGCCCAAGCACAGGGGCGGCGCACGCATCGGCCATGACCGCATCGTCGACACGATGATGATGGACGGGCTGGAAGACGCCTATGAACCGGGCAAGGCGATGGGCGTGTTCGCCGAGGAAGCCGTGCGCAACTATCAGTTCACGCGCGCGCAGCAGGACGCTTATGCCGTCCGGTCGCTGGAACGCGCGAACGCGGCCATCCAGAGTGGCGCGTTCGCGCGCGAGATCACGCCGTTGACGGTCAGCGGCCGGGGCTGCGACATGATCGTCGACACCGACGAGCAGCCGAGCAAGGCGAAGCCGGAGAAAATCCCCTCGCTCAAGCCCGCCTTCGCGAAAGACGGTACGATCACCGCCGCCAACGCATCCTCCATTTCGGACGGCGCGGCGGCGCTGGTGATGACGCGCGCCAGCGTCGCGGAAAAGCTGGGGCTGAAAGCCGTGGCGCGGGTCGTAGCGACCGCCGCCCATGCGCATGAACCCTCCAAATTCACGACCGCGCCAGTCCCTGCGATGCGCAAGCTGCTGGACAAGGCCGGCTGGTCGGCCGCGGACGTCGATCTGTTCGAAATCAACGAGGCGTTCGCCGTCGTCGCGATGATCGCCGCCAAGGAATTGAACATCCCCGACGAGAAACTCAACGTCCATGGCGGCGCGACCGCGCTCGGCCATCCCATCGGCGCGTCGGGCGCCCGCATCCTCGCGACGCTGATCGCCGCGCTCGAGGCAAAAGGCCTCAAGCGCGGCGTCGCCAGCCACTGCAGCGGCGGCGGCGAAGCGACCGCCATGGCCATCGAACTGGTATAGGGAGACAGCGACATGGACATCAATGGACTCTCCGCCATCGTCACCGGCGGCGCATCGGGCCTGGGCAAGGCGACCGCCACGATGCTTGCGGAAAATGGCGCCAAGGTCGCGATCTTCGACCTGAATGAGGAGGCCGGACGGGCGACGGCGGAAGCGCTGGGAGCTGTCTATGTCGCTGTCAACGTCGCCGATGACGCCAGCGTCGCGGCGGGGCTGGATGCGGCGGAGGCGGCGCATGGCGTCGCCCGGATTCTCGTCAACTGCGCGGGCGTCGCGCCGGCGGTGAAGACGGTGGGGAAGGACCATGCGCCCCATCCGCTGGACGGTTTCGCGCGGACCATATCGATCAATCTGGTCGGCACCTTCAACATGATCGCCAAGTTCGCCGCCCGCGCGGCCGCCCTGGAGGAGATGGAGGGCGAACGCGGCGTCATCGTCAACACCGCCTCGGTCGCCGCCTATGACGGGCAGATCGGGCAGGCCGCCTATGCCGCGTCCAAGGGCGGGGTGGTCGGCATGACCCTGCCGATCGCCCGCGACCTCGCGAGCCACAAGATCCGGGTCATGACGATCGCGCCCGGCATCTTCCTGACGCCGATGATGGAAGCCTTCCCGCAGCATGTGCAGGACGCCCTGGGCGCGCAGGTGCCGCACC
This sequence comes from Sphingobium sp., assembly GCF_035511395.1. Lineage (GTDB taxonomy): Bacteria > Pseudomonadota > Alphaproteobacteria > Sphingomonadales > Sphingomonadaceae > Sphingobium. The sequence continues at coordinate 20,746 of NZ_DATKFP010000225.1, read as the reverse complement.
CCAGCCGCCTGGGCCGCCCGGCCGAATATGCGCAACTGGCGGAAAGCATCATCCGCAACCCGATGCTCAACGGGGAGGTGATCCGCCTCGACGGCGCAATCCGCATGGCCCCGCGCTAAACATCCGTCCGGCAGGCTCCGCCTCCTGAAGGCCTATCTCCATCCGCCGCCGCCCTCAGGCGTGCAAGGCCTTGCCCAGCCCCTTCAGTGCCGCTTCCTGGACGACCTCGCCCATGGTGGGGTGGGCATGGATGGTGTCGGCGATGTCGGTCAGTGTGGCGGCCATCTCGATCGCGAGGCCGAACTGCCCCGCCATCTCCGACACGCCCACGCCCGCCGCCTGGATGCCCAGAATGAGACCGGTCTCGATATCCGACAGGATGCGGACGAAACCGTCGCTTCTTTCCATCGACAGCGCCCTGCCATTGGCCAGGAAGGGAAAGATCGAAGTCTTGGCCTTCCTGGCGTCCACCTCCGTGGGCAGAGCGCCGACGACGACGATCTCGGGATCGGTGAAGCATATGGCCGGAATGACCCGCTTGTCCCAGGCTCGCTTTTCGCCAGCGACGATCTCGGCGACCATCGCGCCCTGCGCCATGGCCCTGTGGGCGAGCATCGGGTCGCCCGTGACATCGCCGATGGCATAGACATCCCGCATCGAAGTCGCGCAGCGATCGTCGATCGCGATGAAGGAACCGTCCATCGCCAGACCAAGCGCTTCGAGGCCGAACCCGGCGATGTTGGGCGTGCGGCCGACAGTTACCAGCACATGGTCCGCGACGATTTCAAAGGTCCCGTCGGCCGTATCGACGACCAGCGCCGTGCCGTCCGCGCTCAGCCCCCGCGCTTTCGCGGCCAGATGGAGCGTGACGCCCAATGCGTCCAGCCGGGCCTTCACAGGCCGCGTCAGTTCCGCGTCATATTGCGGCAATATGCTGCCTGCCGCCTCGACGACAGTGACCTGGACACCCAGCTTTGCCATGGCCGTCCCGATCTCCAGCCCGATATAGCCACCGCCCACGATGGCCAGCGTCTCGGGAAGCCGGGTGAGTGACAAGGCTTCCGTCGAACTGATGACCCGCCCGCCAAAGGGCATGAACGGCAGTTCGACAGGGCTCGACCCGCTGGCGATCACGATGTGTTCGGCACGGATGCGTATCGCGCCATCGCCCGATCCAATCTCGACCGTCTTGCCATCGACCATCGTCGCCTTGCCCTGGACATAGCGCACCCCCGCTTTCTTGAGCAGGCTGGATACGCCGCCGGTAAGACGCTTGACGACGCCGTCCTTCCATTCGACGGTACGGGCCATGTCGATCGAGGGCGGCGGGACGGAAATGCCGAGCGCGTTCGGCCCGGCAAAGCCGCGCACCTTCGCGAATTCGTCGGCCGCGTGGATCAGCGCCTTTGACGGAATGCACCCGACGTTCAAGCAGGTGCCGCCGGGCCTTTCGGCCTCCACCACGATCGTGTCGATGCCCAGTTGTCCGGCGCGGGTGGCGCAGACATAGCCGCCCGGGCCTGCGCCGATGACGAGCAATGCGCAGCTTTGGGTCTTCATGCGTTCTGATCCAGGAAAATGAGGGTCGGTGTTTCCAGAAGCGACTTCATTTTCTGGACAAATACCGCGGCGTCCCATCCGTCGATGACGCGATGGTCGAAACTGGCGGAGATGTTCATCATCTTGCGCGGCTGGAATTGCGATCCGTCCCACATCGGTCGCACCGCCATCTTGTTGATGCCCAATATGGCGACTTCGGGATGGTTGATAATCGGCGTGGTCGCGATCGCGCCCAGCGGTCCCAACGACGTAATTGTGAAGGTGGAACCCGACAGTTCGTCCCGGTTCGCTTTTCCCGCCCTGGCGACGGAAGACAGGCGCGCGATTTCGGCGGCGCTTTCCCAAAGTCTCAAGGCTTCGGCATGGCGCAGAACCGGAACGACGAGGCCCGCGTCCGTCATCGTCGCGATGCCGAGATGAACGGGCCCGTGGCGCGTCACCACGCCCGCCTCATCATCGAAATGGGCGTTCATTTCGGGATGATCGACAAAGGCGCGAGACAGGGCGGCGGTCACGAAGGGAAGGAGGGTAAGCTTGGGTTTGTCGCCGCGCCCGGCGTTCAGCCGTTCGCGCAATTCCTCAAGCGCGGTCACATCCACTTCCTCGATCACCGTGATGTGTGGGATGCGGCTGTTGGCCAGCGCCATCCGCTCGGCGATCTTGCGGCGCATGCCGACGACCTTGATCTGGGTCGAGGCGGTGCGTGGCCCGCGCGAACTGGACGTCCGGGTTACGCCCGCGCCGGCGGGGGCGGCGAAAATGCCGTCCAGATCATCATGCGTGATCCGGCCGGCCGGTCCCGAGCCGGCGACCTGGCGCAGGTCGATGCCGTTCTCCCGCGCCCGGGCGCGCACCGATGGCGAGGCGAGGACCGGCGAGCCTTCAGATCGGGGCGCGCCGGACTGTGCGATGGATGCCCGCGCCGGAAGCGGCCTGCCAGCATCGTCCGCTGCCGATAGGGGCACGGGCGGCGGAGCGGCTGGTGACGGGGCCTTGGACGGCGGCGGCTTTGGCATCTCGATGCCTTGAGGTGCGGCAGCTGTCTTCGTCTCGATGAGGACCAAGTTCGCCCCGACCGCCAGCACCGCGCCGATGTCGCCGCCCAGTTGCACGACCTTGCCGGCATAGAGGGAGGGAATCTCGACCGTCGCCTTGTCGGTCATCACCGCCGCCAGTAACTGGTCCTCCTGGACGTCATCGCCGACCTTGACATGCCATTCCACCAGTTCGGCTTCGGTCACGCCCTCGCCCACGTCGGGCAGACGGACGGGAAGGATCGGGCCAGCCTCGGTTGATGGAAGCCTCTCTGGCTGCTCCATTGGCTCGACCGGGGATTGTGCGATCGCGGCCGCACCGGATGCGGGGCCGCCAACGCCCTTCTCCGGTCGAATGCGGACGAGGTCGGAACCGATGGCAAGAACATCGCCCACCGCCCCTGCGAGCCAGACCACTTCCCCGGAATGAAGGGACGGAATCTCGACCGTAGCCTTGTCGGTCATGACCGAAGCGAGCGGATCGTCTTCACGAACGAACGCCCCCAAGGCTACATGCCATTCGACCAGTTCGGCCTGTGTGACCCCTTCGCCTATGTCGGGCAATCTGACGGATATGTCGCCCATTCAATCCTCCATCGCCTGGGTCAAAGCCCGTGCAAGTCGTTCAGGGCTCGGGAAATAGTCCCATTCATTGGCCAGCGGGTAGGGCGCGTCCCAGCCCGTCAGCCGCACGATCGGTGTCTTGAGGTGCCAGAAGCACGCCTCCTGCACCTCGGCGATCAATTCGGCGCCAAAGCCGCTCGTGCGCGTCGCTTCGTGCACGACGACGCAGCGGCCCGTCTTCTTCACCGATGCCGCGATCGTATCCAGATCGAGCGGCAGCAGGCTGCGCAGGTCGATGACTTCGGCATCTATGCCGGTGCGGCGGACGGCTTCCTCTGCAATGAACACCATCGTGCCATAAGCGAGAATGGTGATCGCCGCGCCTTCGCGCCGGATCGCAGCCTTGCCGATTTCCACCACATAATGGCCCGCCGGAACCTCTCCTTCGGGTCGCGAGGCCCAGCCTACCGCTTCCCCGGTCCCGTGGCCGTAAAACGGGCCGTTGTAGATGCGCTTGGGCTCAAGGAAGATGACGGGATCGGGATCTTCGATCGCGGCGATCAGCAGACCCTTCGCGTCATAGGGTGTCGCTGGCACGATCACCTTGAGGCCGGCCACATGGGTGAAGAGCGCTTCGGGGCTCTGACTGTGCGTCTGTCCCCCATAGATGCCGCCGCCGGTGGGCATGCGGATGACCAGGGGGCAGGTGAACTGCTGGTTCGAGCGCTGGCGAAGGCGGGCGGCTTCCTGCGAAATCTGGTCGTAGGCTGGATAGACATAATCGGCGAACTGCACCTCGACGCACGGTCGCATGCCCTGCGCCGCCATGCCCACGGCCATGCCGACGATGGCGCTTTCATTGATCGGCGTGTCGAACACGCGCTCGACGCCATATTTCTTCTGAAGTCCCGCCGTGCAGCGGAACACCCCGCCAAAATAGCCGACATCCTCGCCGAAGATGATGACCTGCCTGTCGTCGGCCAGCTTGACGTCCATCGCATCCCGGATCGCTTCGATCATTGTCATCGCCGGCATGTCAGTATCCCATCTGCTGACGTTGGCGGCGAAGATGCTCGGGCATGTCCGCATAGACGCCTTCGAATATCTTGGCCGGGGACATGGGTTGCGGATTGACGAAGGTGCCGCGCGCTTCGACCTCTTTCTGCACGGCGACGACCTCATCGAATAGTTCGGCCTGCTTTTGCGCGTGCTGCTGTTCCGACCATTGCTGGCGAAGCATCAAATGCGCCTTCAGCCGTTCGATCGGATCGCCCAGGGGCCAGGCCTCCGCTTCGTTCCGGGGACGGTAGGCGCTCGGATCGTCGGACGTGGAGTGGGCCGCGACCCGATAGGTGAACCATTCGATCGCGATTGGCCCATGGCCCGCCCGGGTTCGCTCCACCGCCCAGCGGGACACCGCCGCCACTGCCAGATAGTCGTTGCCGTCGACGCGCAGCACGGGAATGCCATAGCCGCGCGCGCGCTCCGCATAAGTGCGCGACGCGCCGGTCGCGACCCCGGTATAGGTCGATATCGCCCACTGATTGTTCACGATGTTGAGGATGACCGGCGGCTGATAGACCGATGCGGAAAGAAGGGCGCTGTGGAAGTCGTTCGACGCCGTCGCGCCGTCGCCGATCCAGCCCGCCGCGATCTTGCCGTTGCCGCTCAGCGCGTTGGCCATCGCCCAACCCACGGCCTGTACATATTGCGTGCCCAGATTGCCCGAGATCGAAAAGAAACCATGGTCCCGCGACGAATGCATGATCGGCAACTGCCGGCCCTCGGTCGGATCGAAGTCGTTGGAATAGACCTGGCCCATGAGCGCGTGCAGCGGATAGTCGTCCGCGATCAGCAGGCTTTGCTGCCGATAGGTCGGGAAATTCATGTCCCCTTTTTCAAGCTGGCGCTGAAAGCCGCAGCCGATCGCCTCCTCGCCCGTGCATTGGAGGTAAAAGGATGTCTTGCCCTGGCGCTGGGCGTTCAGGAGCCGCTGATCGATGATCCGCATTTTCATCATGTCGATCAGACCCTGCCGATAGATGGCGCGATCCAGGTCGGCGATATAATTCGCCCATGGGCCTACTGCCTGTCCGTCATCGGCAAGGACGCGGATCATCCCGCTGGCGTAGGGCTGCGCATCGTCGGCGGTGAAATCCACGGGCGGGACCGGCAGTGCCCCGGCAGCCGGGATATCCAGCAACGAAAAGTCGGGCGCTTCCCCGGGCCGGGCCGGCGGTTCTGGAAAATGCAGTCTGGCGGTCCGGGTCATGGGTCGGTTCTCTCCCGATTATCGGAGGTCCGCCGAACGGGAGCGATCCCCGTCCGTCGGCCATCAATGACGGAACTATATGCTGGAAGCGCCGCAAAATCCGCCCTATTAACCTGTAGCGGTCTGGCAATCTTGCATAGTTCATGTCGAGATGGCCCCCTATGAGGTGATTTCATGCAGGCGATCGATGCTACCGATTTGCGGATACTGAAGGTGTTGCAGGAGGATGGCGGGCTGACCGGGACGCAGGTGGCGGAACGGGCCGGCATTTCCCAGTCGCCCTGTTCCCGCCGGATCCAGGCTTTGACGGACGCGGGCATCATCATGGGCAGGACCATCGAACTCGATCGCCGCAAGCTCGGTTTCGATCTGTTGGTGGAGACCCGCATCAAGCTGCAGTCACATGATCCCAAGCTGCTGGAGGCTTTCAAGATCGCAGTCGCCTCGATCGCCGAAATTCAGAGCGCGATGATGATGCTGGGCGAGTTCGATTTTCGCTTTCAGGTCGTGGTGCGCGACATCGGCCACTATCAGGCGCTGCTGCAGAACCGCCTGACGTCGCTTCCGGGCGTCAAGGAAATGCAGAGTTCGGTGGTGCTGGAAACGATCAAATCGACATCGGCGCTTCCATTGTGACGACCGCCGGGAGCGCGTTGACGGCTCCGGCTTCATCCGGGTCGGGCTGCGCCGATCCGGACGATCCGTATCGGTGTAGCGATGCTCAATATTGGTGCGCCAGCCAAGGTGCCTGATCGCGCGTCCGGGCCTCATGCACGGCGATGGCGGCGCTGTCTTCCAGCGTAAGCCCGATTTCGTCCAGGCCGTTCAGCAGGCAGAATTTCCGGAACGGATCGATCTCGAACGCGAATCGGTCCTGGAAGGGGGTCGTCACCGACTGGGTTTCCAAGTCTATCGTGATCGTGCTGTCCTGTGCGACCTGCATCAAACGGTCGATGGCGTCCTGAGGCAGGACGACGGCCAATATCCCGTTCTTGAAAGCGTTGCCGGCGAAAATATCGGAATAGCTCGGGGCGATGACTGCCTTGACGCCCATGTCCGCCATGGCCCAGGCCGCATGTTCACGGCTCGAGCCGCAGCCGAAATTCCTGCCGGCGATCAAGATCGGCGCGTGACGGTAGCGGGGATCGTCAAAGATATTGCCGGGTTCGGCGCGGATGACCTCGAACGCGCATCGTCCCAGACCGTCCCTGGTCACAGTCTTGAGATAGACCGCCGGAATGATGATGTCCGTATCCACGTTCGCGCGACCGAACGGGTAGGCATGGCCCTCAATCCTGGAAATCGCGTCCATCAGGCGGGCTCCTCAAGTGCAAATTGCCGTACATCGGTGAAATGTCCGGTGATCGCGGCGGCCGCCGCCATCGATGGCGAAACAAGATGCGTACGTGCGCCTTCGCCCTGACGACCCACGAAATTGCGGTTCGATGTCGATGCGCAGCGCCCCGCGGGAGGCACCTTGTCCGGGTTCATGCCCAGGCACATCGAACATCCCGGCTCCCGCCATTCGAAACCGGCGTCCAGAAATATGCGGTCCAGCCCTTCGGCCTCGGCCTGTCTTTTGACGAGGCCGGAACCCGGCACGACCAGAGCCTGCTTGATGCCGGGCGCGATCTTGCGTCCCTTCACGAACCGCGCCGCCAGACGCAGATCCTCTATCCGGCTGTTGGTGCAGCTGCCGATGAAGATATGCTCGACGCTGATGTCCTCCATCCGCGTTCCGGGTGCCAGGCCCATGTAATCCAGACTTTTTTCGGCCGAAGCGCGCCGGTTGGGGTCGTCGAACGATGCTGGCGAGGGCACGACGCCATCGATCGGCACCACATCGTCCGGGCTGGTGCCCCACGTCACCATCGGCGTGACGGCGCCGGCGTCGATGACGATGCGTTTGTCATATTGCGCGCCTTTGTCCGTCACCAGGGCGCGCCAGGCCGCCACCGCATGGTCCCACTTCTCGCCCTTGGGCGCGCGCGGCCTGCCTTCCAGATAGGCGAAGGTGACGTCGTCAGGCGCGATGAGGCCGGCGCGCGCGCCGGCCTCGATCGACATGTTGCAGACCGTCAGCCTGCCTTCCATCGATAGCGCGCGGATCACGGGTCCGGTATATTCGATGACATGGCCCGCGCCCCCGCCCGCCGTCAGCCGCCCGACGATGTAGAGCGCCAGATCCTTGGCCGTGACGCCCGCGCCCAGTGCGCCGACGACATGGACTTCCAGGCTTTTCGATCGCCTCAGGAGCAAGGTCTGCGTCGCCAGCACATGCTCGATTTCCGACGTGCCGATACCGAAGGCCAGTGCACCCACGGCGCCATGGGTGGAGGTATGGCTGTCGCCGCACACCAGGACTGCGCCGGGCAGGGTAAAGCCGAGTTCGGGGCCGATGACATGCACGATGCCCTGCTGCTCGTCGACTTCGTCGATATAATCCACGCCGAACGCCGCGCTGTTGCTGGCCAGCAGCGCCAGTTGCTTTGCCGAGGCGGGATCCTCGATCGGCAGGCGGTCGCCCCGCGCATCCACGCGCGCCGTGGTGGGCACATTATGATCCGGCACGGCGAGCGTGAGATCGGGCCGCTTGACCGGGCGGCCGGCGCGCGACAGGCCATCGAAGGCCTGCGGACTGGTCACTTCATGCACCAGATGCCGGTCGATATAAATCAGCGCCGTGCCGTCGTCCCGCTGCATGACGATGTGGGCGTCCCATATCTTCTCGTACAAGGTTCTGGGGCGAGGTTCCTGTGCGTCAGCCATGTCCATCTCAATCCTATCTGTCTGATCAGCGCCGGGCGTCATGCGCCTTACGTCATCGATGCTCGCCCTTTAGCGGTGCGAAACCCGATTGACGAGAATTATAAGCCTGAAAACCTGCATTGTCGGCCAGAGGGCAATGGGCCTGCCAGGCCCAACGTCCAGGAAAAATCCCCCGGAACGATCGATGCCCGGATCGCTTCCTGAAACGAGAATGGTCCGTTCGCCGATTGCGATGCCCGGCGCTCGCCCGTGTCGCTGCCAGTCCAGCAGATGCGCTGCAACTTGCGGGACTGACAGAGAGACGGAAAACCGTGCCTAAAGATCGGTCAGAATTTGCCGCGAACGCCGACCCGGAATTCGCGGCCCACCACATCGTAGAGCGCGCCGTTGACACCCGGGGACAGGAAAGGCTGCACCGTGGTCGGCACCGATACCGGGTCCTTGTTGAAAAGATTGTCGATGTTGAAGAAAAACTCGACCCTTCCTCCGCCTGCGGTGATTTTCTGCGACAGGGCCAAATCGACATATGTCGCACCGGGAATCCGGTTGTCGGCCAGGACTGCCGGCGTGAACAGATAGTCGTATACGCCGCTCGTCACCGTGCGGGCGGTCACTTGGCCCTGAAAACCGCCCTGTTCATAAGTCAGGCTGTTGGTAAGCCGCCAATTGGGAATAGCGCCGCTATTTTCGCCCGCCGTTTCATCCACCAATCGACCATCGGACGTCCTTCTGGTTTTGATGTGGGTCACCAGGCTTCGCAGCGTGAGCGACGCGTTCCAGTTTGCGGACAGGTCGCTCAGATCCTGTCGATAGCTTGCCTCAATGTCGAAGCCCTTGAGCCGTTCACTGCCGATGTTGACCGGACGTCGGTTGACCTGCGTGATCGTGCCGGCGGCGTTGCGCGTGATGTCGCCGCAGAGCACCGTGTTCCCCGCAGCACAGCGATCGACGATGTCTTGAAGAGCAAGGGTAAGGATCGCATCCTTGATCTTGATGTCGTAATAATCGAAGGAGACGCTCAATCCGGGCAGGAAGCGCGGCTTGAGCACCACGCCAGCGGTGATGGTGTCCGCACTTTCCGGCACCAGCGCTTGGTTGCCGACAATGACTGCCGTGACGCCACCGGTCTGCGCGCCGGTGGACCGGTCGATGAGTGTCTGGCCGGCCTGGACGATGCCGGCCTGGAAAAGTTCATTGAGGTTGCCGGCCCTGACATCCCGTGAGCGGGTGGCGCGGAAACGAATGTCGGGGACGGGTGCCCAGGTGAACCCTGCTTTCCATGCCGAAATGTCGCCGCTGGTGCTGTAATGGCTCTGGCGAAGGGCCGCGTTCAGTTCGAGCGAACCGACGATCGGCGAATCCTTTGCAAGCGGCACGATCGTTTCGACAAAGCCTTCGTACAGATCGAATTGCCCCCTCGTCGCCTTGTAATTGCCGGTCAGAAACGCGCTGGCTTGCGAGAGGGGATCGTTGGAACTGCGTACCTGTTCCTTGCGATATTCGCCACCCACGGCGATCGACACGGGGCCGGCCCAGGTGGAAAACAGGTCGCCCTGGATCGTGCCGGCGACGACCGTCTGTTCGACCTTCTGGCGCAGCGAAGATGTTCCGGACACATAGTTGACCGCGGCCTGTGAATTCACCCCGATCCCGAATGGATTGAAGGGGACGCAAGCGGCGTCGGTCACGGCCACCTGATTTACGCGGCACACGATCTGTCCGCCTGGATTGCGAACCGCGTCGATCGCGCGGCGCAGGTTGACCGGGATGGAATTGTTGCCGGCATCGATGGAAACGTCGGTGCGTCCATACTGCCCATAGATATTGTAGCTCCAACTCCCGCCAAGATCACCGTCGGCGCCAATGACGGCCCGATAAAGCTCCCGCTTGTTCCGGGGGTTGAGGCGACCCAGATCTTCGAAGGTGGAGCCGTAGCTGAAGCTCGACTGGTTGGCCACGACGAGCCTTGAGCGAAGCGCGTCGGGAAGAAAGGCGTTGTCCCGCTGGATGGTGAGATTGCCGAAGTAGAAGTTCGGGATCGACTGAATATCCGCGACTGATTTGCTGTATATGCCTTCGGCATACAGCTTCAGGGCGGGGGAAACATCAAAGCTCGCGCGTGCGAAGCTGTTGAACTGCTCGACGGGGGCTTCGAGGGGGACGTAATCGCCCAGGTCGTTCCGTTCGCCGTCGATGGAGTACATGCCGGTTATCGTGCCGAAGACATGTTGGCGGAACGCCCCGCCCTGGTCAAAACGCGTGCCGCGCAGAATGCCCGAAGTGATGAGGCCACCGGGTGTGGATGTCGCCAGATTCACATTGGATGCGTTGATAAGTGTCGGCTGGCCGTTGCCCGCTGCGAAGGCGGGGTTCCCGACGATCTTCTGGCCACGATACCATGGACGCTTCGATGCATGATCCACGCCCTTTGAATCGCTATAATCGACGCTGGCGAGGAAATGACCGCGGCCATCGGCGAACGCCGATCCAAAAGCGCCTTCCAGCCGGACGCGATGGCCGTCGCCATAAGTGGTGAGGCTGTTCTGGGCGAGAAATTTGAAGCCGGTGAATTTGGTGTCCAGCACGAAGTTCACGACCCCTGCGACCGCCCCCGACCCGTAGGCCGCAGACGCACCGCCCGTCACCACATCCACGCGCGATACGAGCGAGGAGGGAATGGTGTTCACATCGACCTGGCCGGTGTCATTGGCTCCCACAAAGCGGCGGCCATCCAGCAGGATGAGCGTGCGGTTGGGGCCGAGTCCGCGAAGATTGAGGAAGTTGGAACCGGCAGAACCGGACGATATGGTGGTCGGGCCTACACGCGGCGTGCTCCCCGCCGATAGCTGGGGAAGAGTATTGACGTAATCGGCGATGTTGGCCTTCGCGGCGGTTTCGATATTCGCGCTCGTAATCACCGTTTCGGGCGTAGGGGCATTATAGCCGTCGCGCTTGATGCGGGATCCTGTAACCACGATGTCTTGGGCCGATGATGTCGATCCGGATGTTTCGACCCCACCCTGGTCCACGGTTCCCTGATCGGCTGGCGAAGAACCGTCCCTGCGCCCGCTTTCCTTGGTGTTGGCGGATAGCTCTACGTCTGCGGAGGCCGGGACCTCTGCGGCGTTCACGCTTACGGCCGACGCCAGGATTGCGACTGTGGAGCAGCCAGCGAGCAATATTCTGTTTACGTTGACCATCCCTATGATCCTCTCCATCTATCGATCGACTGGCCAAAGCGCATGCCGATCGATTCGCTTTTTTCTATGATTTGATTGTGCTGGGCCAATCTGCAGATGCGATCTTATGCATCATCAGGACTTCAACCATTCGCGATCCTGTAAGATAGCCTTCTTGCCGAACGATCAGGCCGACTATCTGCCGTGCGCCGCCTTGATGATCGCGTCGAATAGAGCGTCATCCATGTCCTTCGCCGTCGCGCCGGACGGCTTGGCTGGATCATTGTCCCAGACCGCCCACTTGACGATCACCAGGCGCTCGTCGGGATTTATGACGATGAGCTGGCCGTTCGAGCCGCGTGCATAATAGGTATGCGAGATACCGGGCGCGTCACTTTTCGGAGGGTTGAGCCACCAGTTGAAGCCATAGGGCGTTCCCGCGATCACGGAAGCGCGGGACGGCGTCAGGGCGTCTTTCGCCCAATCCGCAGGCAGCAGCATGTCGCCATCGCCCAGCCGTCCACCCTGCATGACGAACAATCCGAAGCGGCCATAATCGCGCAGAGTGGCGCCTATGCCGGAATTGGCGAATGTCGCGCCGCCTTCGGCTTCCAGATTCCAATAGGCGTCCCGTTCCATGCCAAAGGGGCGCCAGATCCGGCTGGAAAGATACTGCGCCGGCGACATGCCCGTCGCTCGTTCAAGGACCAGCCCGTTCACGATTACGTCGGCCGAGAGGTAACTGAACCGGGTTCCCGGCTTGGCATAGTCGGGACGATCGACGGCGGCGATCGCCTTGAGTTCCCGGATGAAGCAGCCCCGTTCCCGTTTTACTGTGCATGCCTGCAGGGGCAATGCGCTGGGGAATTCGGTATCGGGCATGCCGGATGTCATCTGAAGCGTTTGCCGCAGCGTGACGGGGCCGTAGCGCGTGTCGGCCAGTTCGGGCACATAGCGTTCCACGGCATCGTCCAGGCTGTGAATCTTGCCCTCCTTCAGCGCGATTCCGATCAGGGTGGCCGTCACCGATTTCGCCATAGAACGGGACGCCCAATGGGTGTCGGGGCCATTCCCCCTGGCATAGCGTTCAAAGAGAATGCGATCGCCCTTCAGCACCAGTAATCCGGTGGCGTTGGACCTGGCGAAATAGTCGGCGATCGTCAGCCGCCGGCCATCATAGTCGAAACCGATGGAAATCGGCTTGTCCGCCTTTACGAGCGGCAGAACATGATCGCCAGATGCTATTGTCTCGCTAGGGAAAAGCAGATCAAAGTGCCGATGCGCAACGGTCTTTTCGGCGACCGACCAGCGGAATTGATCCTCCGGTCCTGGCAAGGCGTCCATATCCGCCCCCGAGATCGGCGCGACGCCTGGTCCGCCCCAGGAAGGAGCGGGGACGAGAAAGGCCAGGCTGGCGAGTGCCAGGCGCAGCGGACGCAACATCGCCATTCCTTTCACCTGAAGGCAGGGCGGTCGATCAAGCGACGATCAATGTGCCTGCCGCTATCATCTTTCCGATATCGTCTTCGCTCAGCCCGATTTCCCTCGCGAGTTCGGCCGAATGTTGCCCCGCGCGCGGCGGCTGGCGCGAAAGGGTGCGGCGACCGTTATCGAGCGAAATCGGCAAACCAGGGATGCCCGCGACGGGTTGAACCGCCGGTCCCGGCGCGCTTTCGGCAGTCGCCATTTCCGTGAACATCATGCCGCCGGACGCCAGCATATGCGGATCTTCGAACAGTTCGGACGGGCGCGCGATTGGTGCGAAGGGCAGGCCGAGCTTTTCGACGCGCGCGGATAGCTCGTCCTTTGAAAGCGTCCTGAAGAGCGCGCCGACCTTTGCGATGATCCGGGCGCGATTGGCCGCGAGCATGGGCATGGTCGCCAGTTCCGGATCTTCGAGCAGATTCCGAAAGCCGAACTCCTCGCAAAATGCGCGCCATTGGGCGAGTGTGACGGTTCCCACGAAAATAGGATGATCTTCGTCGGCGGTCTCGAAGATATCGTAGAGCGGCCAGGGCCTGCCCATCGCCGGATCGCCAAAGGAGGGCAGATCCTTGCCGGTGATGGCGGCATAGGCCATATGTTGCGCGACCAGCAGCATGTTCGTTTCGAACAGGCCGGACTGTACATAGCTTCCTTTTCCGGTCTGGTCGCGCTCACGCAGCGCGGCCAGCACGGCGACTGCGCCGAACACCCCACCCATGATGTCGTTCACCGATGCGCCGGCGCGCAACGGGCGACCGGGCGGGCCGGTCATATAGGCAAGGCCGCCCATCATCTGGACGACCTCGTCCAGCGCGGCGCGCTTTTCATAGGGACCGGGAAGGAAGCCCTTGCACGCGCAATAGACGAGCCTGGGATTGAGTTCGATCATGGCGGTCGGTCCCAGTCCCAGCTTCTCCATGGCGCCGGGTCGGAAATTTTCGACGATGACGTCGGCCGTCTTGATCAGCGACAGGGCGAAGTCGAAGCCTTCGGGCGTCTTCATGTCGAGGCATACGCTGCGCTTGTTCCGATTATAGGTCGGATAAAAGCCGAGCGCCGCGCCGGTCAGCCTGCGCGAATTGTCGCCTGCGGGCGCCGGCTCGATCTTGATGACGTCCGCGCCGAGGTCGGCGAGCACCATCCCGCAGCTCGGTCCCATCACCATGTGACTGAATTCGATGACCCGAATCCCGGAAAGCGGGCCGGCAGCGGTGGAAGTGTCTGTCACGTCTTGCTCCAATAAGGCTTGGCTATTGTCGATCATGCGGCCGCCTGGCCGGCATCGGCCTCGACCGGCTCGACGATGGTCAGGAGGATGAGGAAAGCGACGAAGGCGCTTCCCGAGAGCATGAGGAATACCGCGTCCCAGTTGGCGCGATCGAGGATCATCCCGGTCAGGAAGGGGAAGGCTGCCGTGCCCATCTGTCCGCCGGTGTTGGTCAGCGACATGGCGAGCGGGAAAGTTTCCCTGGTCGTCATGCGGGAAGCGTAGATCGTATAGGGTGCATAACCGACGCTGAGCAGAAAGCCGGTGCCAAAGAGCGCGGCGGCGAGAATGATGGCATTCGCCGGGGCATTCACTAAGGCGAACATCGTCGCGATCGTTGAAATCGCGGAAACGAACATGATGGGCTTGCGCCGGCCGCCAAATATGCTGTCCGACAGCCATCCGCCCGCGATATTGCCGATGACGGCGCCCGCAAACGGGGCCGCGGCGACGAAGCCGACCTTGAGGATCGCCATCTTGCGGACTTCGATAAGGTAGGTCGGCAACCAGGTCAGGATAACGCCGATGATACCGGCAAGGCAGAAATAGCCAAGCGCTGCGCCCCATACGTTCCAGGACCGGAACACGCCGCTCGCCGTCCGGATCGGGGCGACGCGGCGCAGCCGGATGATCCGGTCGAGCAGGCCCATATCGCCAAACGCCTGCGAAACGGTGCCGCCCGATCCTGTATCGGCGGAACGGCCGCGCCCCGCGATATGATCGACCTCCGCGCTGTTGCAGTGACGGCTTTCAGCCGGGACGTTCGGCACCATCAGCCACCACAGGCCCGCCAGCAGCAGACCGGGAATCGCGAACACCAGAAAGACGTGGTGCCACCCGAACGCATAGATGATGTAGGCGCCAAGCGGAGGCACGACGACAGGCGCGAATTTGGACGAGGAGATCAGAATGCCGATGGCGCGTCCCTTCTCCTTGGGCGGGAACCAGTTGTTGACCGTGGTCACCGCGCCGACGGCGACCGGCGCTTCGGTCACGCCCAGGATGAACCGGCACAGGCTGAAGCTGGCGGCGGACGTCATGAAGGCCATCGCGCCGCTGACGATGGACGTCGCGCCCATGAACAGCGAAAAGGACTTGCGTATGCCCAGGCGTTTTACGACAAACGCCGCAGGAACCTGAAAAAGGGCGTAAGACAAGGCGAAGAGGGCAAGAATAAGGCCCGCCTCAGTATTTGTAAGGCCATAGTCACGTTTCATGAACGGAATGACGATCCCTACATTAGCGCGATCGGCATAGGCGACGGTGTAGGTTGTGAACAGGAGCGCCAGCACGATCCAGCGGTAACGCGACCTTTGTTCTGGCGCCTGCTCGGCTCGGCTCGACACAGTCACCATGATCTCTCCTACATGCGCTCAACTGGAGCGGAGCGCTGTCTGCGCTTCTTCAACATGGGCCGAGGCTAGTGCCGTCACCCGCCGACGACCATTCCGCTTTCGCGACAGCAGCCTTCGCCGCCCGCGGGCGGATGGACGCTTGGTTAGGCGCCTGCGCTTTCATGAAGCTCTTTCAGCAGGTCGGACGCGCTGATCAGTTGACCGGCCACGGCGCTCGCCGCGACGGTGGCCGGGCTGGCAAGCCATATGCTTCCTGGACCCGAACGTCCCGGGAAATTACGGTTCTGGGCGCTGACGGTCACTTGATCCGAGCGGGACGACGCGCCTGGCCCGAGATTGGCGCACGCGCCGCAGGCCGGCATCAGCAAGGTCGCGCCGATCTGGTCGAACGTTTTCAGATACCCCTGCCTCTCGCAATATTGCCTGACCTCGACCGAACCGAACTGGAGGAAGAGTTGCACGTGCGGCGGTGGTTTGCGGCCGGCGTCGAGCGCCTTGCGGAAGATCAGGTGATATTGGTCGAAATCCGCCTGCTTGCCGCCGGTGCACGAACCGCCATAGGCGATGTCGATCCTGACGATGTCCTCCAGCTGGGAGAGGGGGACGCCATTGCCGGGATCCCCCGGGCGTGCCACCATCGGGGACAGCGCCGCGCAGTCGATCTCGATCCGCGCGTCATAAACCGCGTCGGGATCCGACCGCATCCATGGCTCGATGGCGAAGTCGATGCCGCGCCGTTCCTTGAGGAACCGGCATGTCTCCGCGTCGGGCGCCACTATGCCCGAAAAGCCGCCAAGCTCGGCAGCCATGTTGGTGAGCGTCGTCCTTTCGTCGATCGACAGGGCCGCTACGCCTTCGCCTGAAAATTCGAAGACCTTGCCCAGCCCGCCCCCCTGCCGCACTAGGGGCTGGGCAAGCAGCGCGAGCACGAGATCCTTGCCCGTCACGCCGACCGGCAATGGACCGACAAAATCCACAAGGATAGTGGGCGGCGCGGTCAGTCGCACCGCTCCGGTGAGCATCGCGTTCGCCATCTCCGTCGCGCCGACGCCGAATGCAAGGCAACCGATGGCCCCTGCATGAGGGGTGTGCGAGTCCGTTCCGACGACGATCTGGCCGGGCAGGGCATGCCGCTCGATCATGACCGGGTGACAGATGCCGACCGATCCCTTGCCAGGCAGCCCGCCATAATCCTTGAGCCCATATTCGCGCACGAATGCATCGTGCAACCGGTTCAGGGTCTTGATGCCTTCCAGCAGGTCGCCTTGGCGATGCGCGGGGCTGTCGTCGATGTAGGAAAAATGCTCCGCAAAGCCCAGGATGCTATCGGGTTCGACCAAGCTCACCGGTCGACCGAAGGTGGAATGCATCATCCGGGCGGTCATCGCGGTATAGAATTCAATGATGAAGCGCCAGTCGGCAGCGGCGAATATGGTGTTGCCCGCTTCGACATCTTCGCCCGTCACCGGCGTGGCGAGGACATGACGGGCGAGTATCTTTTGCGCGAGCGTCATCGGCCGATCGACCTGTCGGTCCGCAGGCGGTGCGAGCGCCATCAGATGCCGGCGACCGAAGGGAAGCAGTCCTCCGGAGCGCAGGATGGCGGCGGAAACCGGATCGCGCTCCGCGACCAGATGGTCGACGGTCACGGCGTCGCCGGCTTCGATCCGCGCGAGGAGAGCCATGTCGGTCGAGGTGAAAAGGCCGACATTGTCCGCATTCTGGCGGTAGATACGCTCGAAGCTTTCGGCAAAGACGATGTGGACGCCGGCCAGCTTCTCGGCCAGGGGGCTATGTTCGCGTGAAGACCCCTTGCCATACCGGCGCCCCGCGACCACGATTTCGACGCCTGCCTTTCGAATCGCGCCCTCGTCGATCGGGCGTCGCCCGCCGGCGGTGAAGCCGACATAGGGATAGTCGCCCAACCGATCGTCGATATGGTGCATCACCGTGATGGGGGTGATCTCGTCCGTCGATATGTCGTTGCGAAGCGGCTCCGCGGCGGCTCGCGCGACCCGCAAGCCGGCGAGCTGCTGTTCGATGCAGCCGGGGTTTTCAGACAGATATAATATGCGCGGCGGCGCGCCGACGACCGCTTGCTGTGTCATGGCGGGTTCTACGCCGCCCGTGCTGTCGTCAGGGGCAGACCGGCCCGCGCGATGCCCCCGTAAAGCGGCTCGTCAGGCATGGCCGCTTCCAATATGGCGCGCGCCTGCACCAGCCGGGTCAAATCGACGGGCACGTCGAAGCCCATTTTCTGCGCCAGGAAGATCACGTCTTCCAGCACGATATTCCCGGTCGCGTTGGGCGCAAACGGACAGCCGCCAAGGCCCGCGAGGGACGCATCGAGGATTCGCACGCCCGCATCCAGCGCCGCTGCGGCATTGGCCAGGCCAAGGCCGCGCGTGTCATGAAAATGGAAACCCAGGGGGACATGGCCCAGCATGGGCGTCAATTGTTTGACCAGAGCCGTTACATCCGACGGACCGCCATAACCGACAGTGTCGGCGATGAGGAGAATGTCGGCGCCGGCCTCCAGACTTTGCTCCGCGATGCTCAGCACCTCCTGCATGGGCACGTCGCCGGAGATCGAACACCCAAAGCTCATCGCAATCCCGACCGTCACGATGGCGTCGCGGCCGGATGCGTCGCGCAAGGCCACTGCTTCCTTGAGCTCCACCAGGCTCTGCCCCCGGCTACGACGGATGTTGGCGCGATTATGCTCTTCCGACGCGGAAATGACCGTCACTATCTCGTCCGCATCTCCGGCCAGCGCATGTTGGAAGCCTTTGGGATTGAGCGTCAAAACGGCGGCATAACTGTCAGCGTGCCTTTTCACCGCGGCAACGACATAATCGACGTCGGCGAACTGCGGGGCGGTGGTCACGGGCAGATAGGAGCCGACCTCGAAATGGCGCAGGCCCGCGCCCTGTTCGATCTCGATCCACTCCGTCTTCTGTGCCGTCGTGGGGTAGCGCTTCACGAGTTGAAGCCCGTCGCGCAGGCCTACCTCTCGAATGATCACCTTTTCTTCCGGGTATATTCTGCTGACTGACGAAACCACGGCAAACCTCTCGATATTATGCTCAGACGGGCGTGATTGACGCTATTTTGCACAAAATTTCCGCAACGGTAAATTGGCGACCGCAGAAGATCGCCATCGTCGCCGGAGATGGCTGGACAAGGATGCGATCAGCGGACCGACTGAAGATGTGCTATCATCAGGCGTGCCGGCATCGACAGATTGTCGAATGTACGCACCGCGATTCTCAGCCGACGGGCCGCCCAGCTGTCAGACAGCGGAACGGCCTTGAGACCGATCTCGTCACGATAGGAATCGATGATCCTGATGGGCGCGATGAGCGCTCCAAGTCCTGCTGCTACCATCCGGCATCCGGCATCGAGGCTCGCCACGCGAAACCGCACGCGAGGAGAGGTGCCAAGCTCCATGGCGCTTCTGGATATCAGATATTCCAACGCGCTGACGCGATCCAGGCCGATGAGATCATGGTCCAGCACCTCCCTGAAGGAAATCGAAGGCTCTCCGGCCAGCGGATGGGATATGTGCGTGATCAACGCCAGATGGTCGGTGCAATAATCGCAGGTTTGCAGGCCCTCCACTGACACGCTTTCGTCGATGTAGATGCCGATGTCGCTATGCCCGTCTCGAACCGCCTTGACTATTACGACGCTGTTTTCTTCCTCAAGATCGATTTTCACATCAGGATATTTACGAAGGAATCTGTCGAGATCGTTTGGCAGGCGTTCGACCAGGGAGGATTTGTTGACGAACATCCGCACATGGCCGCGAACGCCCTGGGAGAAATCGGTCAGTTCATTTTCGATACGATTGATGTTGTCGAAGATGGCGCGGGCGTGCTCCGCCAGCTTGTGCCCGGCTGGCGTGAGTTCCATGCCACGCGGCAGGCGGTACATGAGCGCGGTGCCGATCGTGGCCTCCAGATCCGACAGTCGCTTGCTTGCAGCGGAAGGCGCGATATTTTCGCGCTGTGCCGCCTGGCTCAGATTTTCCGTTTCGGCCACGGCGAGGAATATCCGGAGCGTCGTAAGGTCGAGTCGGGTCCGAAGCGGGGGCATTTTTGCCACTTTCTCATATGGGTCGATCAGCGACGTCATGCGCGGAGATAAGCACGCTATGACGAATCCCAATGTGTCGATCAACCCTGGTTCGACGATACTGATGGGCAGCACCAAAGGGGCGGCGTTGCTTTTATTCCCATTGTCGATCATCGATGATGGTCTTGAGGAAGGCGACCAGCGCGTCGATCGGCGCGGGACGACCCTTGCCGCGAAGATGGACGGCATAAACGGCCAGATCACGGGGCGCCTCCCATTCCGGGAGCACGGGCCGCAATGCGCCCGACGCCAGCAAATGTCCCACATCCCATAAGGACCGCAGCGCGATCCCGACACCCGACAGCGCCAGTTCGCGCACCATTTCGCTGGAATTGGTCTCCACTTTGCTCTTGAAGTCTATCACCCGGCGCGTGCGGCCGTTGATCAGCCGCCATGGTGCTTGCCCGGCCGCGGCGATCAGCCGGTGGCTAGTAAGTTCGGACAGGGCGCGGGGCGTTCCGTGCCGCGCGATATAGGCTGGACTGGCGCATAATATCCGCCGGTTGGCGGCGAGATGGTGGCCCTCGCAACTGCCCGGTACGGCGTTGGTGATGCGGATCGCCAGATCGACAGGCTCGACAAGCAGATCAACATAGGTGTCGGACAGATCGACGCTGAGATCGACATCCGGATAAAGCGCCAAAAATTTGCCGATATGGGGTGCGATGTGCAGGCGGCCAAAGGATGTGGGCACGGATACGCGCAGCACGCCCGATACGGTCCGCAGCCGCGCCGTCGCCCGGTCTTCGGCTTCCTGTATCGCGGCCAGTCGGGATTTCGGCAAACCGTGCATGTCGCCCATTTTGCCGCCGCCCTTTGCTTTGAAGAGCTCCAGTGCATGTTCATACCTCACACCATCAGCATCGCCAATCACCATGAAGATGGGAGCTTTGATATTTTTAACCTCTTTCGACCAGTCGTATGGTTTGAGGTCCACACTGATCACTTTTTTTACATAGTCGTCAAATTTAGCAGGATCGTTACCCAGGCTGTCATATTGCTTTTGTATCGGCGTTCCCCTGAATATATCTGGTGTGAAAGTAGCGTAGCTGGCTTCCACATCAGGCCACCAGCCATCATGTGCGTAAGTGCCGGACAGGATCACAAGCCTTCGTAACTGCTCC